>JBAYIC010000004.1:0-89584 GCA_041665845.1 Patescibacteria group bacterium | reverse complement strand
GGATTGGAGGCTGCAATTCGCCTCCATGAAGTTGGAATCGCTAGTAATCGTGGATCAGCTATGCCACGGTGAATACGTTCTCGGGTCTTGTACTCACCGCCCGTCACGTCAAGGGAGTTGGTAATGCCCGAAGGCTCACATTAGTGGGACGAAGGTAAGACTGATGACAGGGACGAAGTCGTAACAAGGCATCCGTAGCGGAAGCTGTGGATGGATCACCTCCTTTCTAGGGAGATATTTCTTCTTTTCATTTATGACCTGAAGAAATGGTCGCCTCTAACCTAGTGTTAGAGTGGTTATTACTTGTTTACAAGTAATGACAAAAACCGAATTGGTGCCAATTAGACTCACAATTTCTACATGATTGAATATAAAAAAACCGCCTTAATGGTGGTTTTTTGTTTTTATTAAGATATATTACCAAAAATAACAAAGCCGAGAATTTCTTCCCGGCTTTCTTGTTTAAAAATGTTCAAATTTTAAAATGAAAGAAATCGCCCAAAATTACTTTCTTGCGTTTTTAAGATTCTCCGCACATAGTTTTGCCTGATTGCTAAGATTCTCCAAGTCAGAAACAATCTTGTCAAAATCCTTGTCGGGCCGCGAAGCAAAGGCTTCCTTCACTTTTTTTATAGATATATCCATAAACAAATCAAGTTCTGAGATGGCTTTCTTGATACCACTAACAATAATTGCGTAGTCATCGGAGGGTTTACGGTTGCGACCGTGTACGCTCACAATGTCGGGAGAGCGTTCCGCTCTAATATAGGAAAGAGCTTTGCGATGATCCATCTCAGCATTGATAATATGCTTAGCAAGCCTCATTTGAGAGTCTTCTTTTATGCCCGATAAAGCAATACCTATTTGAAAGCTCAACTGCTTCTTTGATAAAAAATGTTGAACCTCTGGACAAAGACGAAGTAGACTAAGATGCTGTGCTCCCCAACCGGCACTGCGACCACAAATTTTAGCCGCTCTTTCAATACATTCCTCTCGACTCAACTGTTCACCGTCAACTCCATTTTTTATGAATCCATCAACGATTATTTTTAAAGCGCGAGCAGTTTCCATCGGAGTATGACCGACACGACAAAAATTAGCGGCAACCGATAAAGCAAACTGTTTATTCCTTGGCATGTTAGGCCGAATATAAGCCTGGATATGACGTAAACCAAGAAGCTGATGGGCGCGCAAACGCCTCTCACCATCTATCAATTCAAAATCATGTTCAGGGTCGCCAATTATAGAAATAACGCTAACTGGATTCTGTAAGCCTATTTCATCAATACTGTTAGCTAATCCAAGAAGTTCTTCCTCGTCGAATTCTTGGCGTGGTTGTCCTGTAAAAGGACGGATTCTAGAGATGGCTATATTAGCCAGGGTCAGTTCTTCAACCTCAACAATGTCAGTTTCAAAATTTGATTTTTGATTCATTTGGTTCATGTATAGTCCTCCTATGTTTTTAAGTTACGTTTTTTATTTTTTATAAGTAAACATTATTCCGAATTAATATTCTTGTCAAATCAAAAAGCCTCTAACATTAGAGGCTTTTATCCCATCTATAACATTTAATTTTATTTAAAAATTTATCTCACCCCAATTGCTTTTCTAATTTTCTCCATTTTTTCATTAGCAATTTTTTCTGCTCTTTCTTTTCCTAACTCTAAGATAGTAAGCGCGTCTTCATCACTAATTTTGTTATACTTGGTTTGAAAATTGGTTAAAAACTTTACAACAACATCGGCTAAATCTTTTTTAAAATCACCATAGCCCTTACCACGATAATCTTTAACTAAACGAGGAATCTCACGATTACCCAAAATAGCATAAATTGTTAATAAATTAGATAAGGCTGGTTTATTTTCTGTGTCATATTCAATTTCTGTCCCGGAATCAGTTACCGCGCGCATGATTTTTTTTCGAGCTGTTTCCGTATCATCAAGCAGAGTAATGCAATTATTTTGGTTGCTATCACTTTTACTCATTTTTTTAGTAGCATCAAGTAACGACATAATTCTCGCCCCATCTTTTCTAATTACTGCTTGCGGAACCAGAAAAATATCACCAAATTCATTATTAAAACGTTTAGCAATATCACGAGCTAATTCAACATGCTGTTTTTGGTCTTCGCCAACTGGAACAATATCGGTATTGTATAATAAAATATCAGCCGCCATTAAAACTGGATAATCATATAAACCAACACTCGCGGTTTCCTGATTTTTACCAGTTTTATCTTTAAACTGAGTCATCTTATTTAAATCGGCAATACGTGCACCATAACAATTCAAAATCCAAGCTAACTCTGTATGAGCCGCAACATCCGATTGTTTAAAAATAATAGATTTCTCCGGATCTATTCCAGCAGCTAAATATATTTTTACAACTTCTATAATATGACGGCGAAGTTCTTCGGGATTTTGCTTAACGGTAATCGCGTGATAATCAACTACTGAAAAAATACAATTATATTTTTCCTGCATATTCACCCATTGTGAGATAGCACCAATATAATTACCAATATTAAGATTTCCGCTTGGTTGAATGCCGGAAAAAATTATTTTTTTTGTTTCTGTTTTTTTCTCCATAAATTTATCGTTTATACTAATATTCTACTGTAAACTCTGCTTAAAAGCAATAAAGTTTCTAATAAAATTATTTCAATAAAAAACCCGATTGCAATACAACAATCGGGGAAAGAACAAAAAAGGAAGAGAGAAAAAGAGGCTTTTTCGAACTATGATTTTGCGCATAGTCTCTGAACAATAATCATAGCCTTGGATTTTAACCATGCAATCAGTTTTCTAAAACCAATTGTAACCGACGTTATAATTCTAGGAGAATGTCCTATGCACACCGTACAATGACGCTGAATTATAGATTATTTAAGCATTAATCTCTCTTTCCTTAGCGATTGTGTACGCAAACGAAATCTCTTACTCGAAACGTTTTCTTATATATTAATCCTTAAACAAATTATGTCAAATTTTATCTAATTTCAATCATAAAATTCTCAAAAAAATCCAACTTGAAATATCTCCGTTTTATGTTAAGATAAAGACAAGGTTCTAACAAGCCCATTTTTTATGTTTGCGGGCTGTAGTATAATGGCAGTACGCGTGCATGGGGTGCATGTAGCCCCGGTCCGATTCCGGGCAGCCCGACCAGAATATATACAACAAAAACGGGCTTGTAGCTCATCTGGTAGAGCGCTGCATTCGCATTGCAGAGGTAAGGGGTTCGAGTCCCCTCAAGTCCACAAGGGCGTATGGCGAAATTGGTAGACGCGCACGCTTCAGGTGCGTGTAAGGAAACTTGTGTGGGTTCGAGTCCCACTATGCCCACTACTCACGGGCTATGGTATAACGGCATTATACACGCTTCGGGTGCGTGTGACCCCGGTTCAATTCCGGGTAGCCCGACAAAAACAAAAAACAAAAATTTAATTATGATAGATTTTAAGAAAAAAATGGAAGAAGAAGAAAAAAGAGAAGCCATTGCAAATGGCCAAGAAGAATTGCTTGATATTTCTATCGGCGGAAAAGGAAAGAAAAAAATTACTACTTACATTATTGCAATTGTAGTTATCGCTTTAGTTTTTTCTGGTAAAGTAATCATGTCTAGCCAAAGTACTTCTGATTGGCTTTCAAATACCAGCTTATTTGGAAAATTAAAACACTTAGTTCCAAGCGCTGAAAAACAATTGAAAGGCGAGGCAGATGATAGAATAAATATTTTATTAATCGGAATGGGCGGCGAAGGACATGATGGTGGATATTTAGCGGACACAATAATGCTTGTTAGTTTAAAACCATCAACTAAACAAGTATCGCTTCTTTCAATTCCTAGAGATATGCAAGTTCCGTTAGAAGAAGCCGGCTGGAGAAAGGTAAATAATATTAATGCTTTTGCCGAAGCTAACGAACCGGGTAGCGGCGGAAGAACGACGATTGCCGCTCTCAGTAAATTGTTAGATATAAATATTGATTATTATATTACAGCTGATTTTCAGGGTTTTACTAAAATCATTGATGAACTCGGAGGAATAGAAGTGAATGTTGAAAATATGCTCGATGATTATTCATATCCTATTCTTGGACAAGAAGATAATCCTAATTATTACGCTCGCTATGAGCATCTACATCTTGAACCGGGACTGCAAAAAATGAACGGTTCGTTAGCTTTAAAATATTCTCGTAGCCGACATGGTGTAGGCCTCGAAGGTTCCGATTTTGCTAGAGCAAAAAGACAACAACTTGTATTAGCCGCTGTTAAAGAAAAGTTATTATCAAGACAAACTTTACTAAACCCGGTTATGATTGGAAAATTAATTAATGAGTTTAACCGTAATATTTCTACTAATCTTGAAATTTGGGAAATGTTAAAAATTTGGAATTTATTTAAAGATGTTAAGAGGGAACAAATAGTAAATACAGGGTTAAGTGATGCTCCGGACGGATTACTCGTTTCTACAATAAGCAGCGAAGGAGCTTATATACTTGTTCCAACTGCAGGAAATTTTTCAAAAATAAAAAATTTAATCGCTAATATTTTTAATAATGGAACTGCTCTAAACGAAGAACCGATAAAATCAATTACTGAAGCGGCGAGTGTCGCTATTAAAAATGGGACTTGGATTAGTGGCTTAGCTGGATCATCGGCCGATAAACTAAAAGAACTAGGGTTTACAATATCTGAAACTAGCAATGCACCAGAAAGAAATTATGAAGAAACTTTAGTCTTTGATCTTACTTATGGTAAAAAAAATGAGGGCTTAACAACAATAAAAAAAATAACTGAGGCTAAGCAGAGTTTTGAATTTCCGCAATGGCTCAAAGAATATCAGTCTCAACCAGAGGCGGCTGACTTTCTTTTAATTTTAGGAACTAATTCTAAGGCATACTAATATGAAAGAAACTAAAAAAGAACTTCCTCTTGTTGCTATCTGCGGACGAACTAATGTTGGGAAATCAACTCTTTTCAATTGCTTAATCGAAAAAAACCAAGCTTTAGTTTCTCCAATCGCCGGAACAACCCGCGACAGCAATCTTGGCGTAGTTGAATGGTCAAATAGTGCCTTTGAAATAGTTGATACGGCCGGCTTAATTGATTGGCGCTATTTAACTTCAAAAAAAATAGAAGACCAAAGCATCGATGCCCAAACACAAAAGCAAGCTAAAAGTTATTTAGATAAGGCTAATCTTATTTTATTTGTCGTTGATACTAAGGTTGGTATTTTACCAGAGGATCAGGAATTAGCTAAAGCAATCAATAAACTAGGGAAATATAAAAATAAAATATTATTAATCGCAAATAAGGTTGATAACTTTAAAAATGCTTCCGAGAGTGCGCAATTTAATAAATTAGGACTAGGCGAACCAGTTTCTATTTCCGCCGCTAGCGGTATGGGAACGGGGGACTTGCTCGATACAATAATAGAATTAATAGATAAGAAAAGAGAATTTCAAAAGAAATTAGAAGTAGAGGAAGATCATTTAATAAACGTTTGTATTATTGGTAAACCAAATGTTGGTAAATCATCATTATTAAACTCTATTTTGGGATATGAACGAGTAATTGTTAGCCCACTAGCTCATACTACCCGAGAACCACAACATACAGAGCTAACTTATAAAGACCAAACTATTAGATTGGTTGATACGGCTGGAATTTCAAAGCAAGGAACAAAATCAAAAGGTTTTGAAAAGCCTGGTATTTTAAAATCATTAAAATCTCTTGATAAGGCCGAGATTGCTCTTTTGGTTTTTGATATTAGTGAGCCCCTTACCCACCAAGATGCGAAAATAATTCAAGAAATAGTTGATAGACAAAAAAGTTTAATTTTTATCGCCAATAAATGGGATCAGGTTGAAGAAAGAAATACAAAAAAATGGACAGAAATTATTTACGATAAGATGCCATTTGCGACTTGGGTTCCAATTCAATTTATTTCTGCTAAAACTGGAGAGAAGGTCAATAAAATTTTAGACTTAATTTTAGATATTAATGCTCAAAGAAGATTACAGCTCAGCGACTCCCAAACTGATAAATTTCTTAAGCATGTTGTAAAAATTCATAAACCAGCTAAAGGAAGCGGAACTAAAGCGCCAAGAATTTATGAATTCCGCCAAGTAAGAAGCAACCCACCGGGATTTATTTTAAGAATAGGCCCAAATGACGACCTTCATTTTTCTTATGTTAGATTTGTTGAAAATCGTCTCAGAGAGAAATATGGTTTAGTGGGAACACCAGTGAGCGTAACCGTAACTAAGGAACGCAAATCTCATACTACTTATAACGAATAATATGAAAATAATAGTCGGTTTAGGCAACCCAGGAGAACAATACAAAAATACGCGCCATAACTCCGGTTGGATTTTCTTAGATAATTTACTTCCAAATGCTAATTGGAAAACCAACAAAAAATTTCAGGCCTTAATCTACGAAGAGGGAGATATTATCTTTGTTAAACCACAAACCTTCATGAACGAATCTGGCCAAAGCGTTCAAAAAGTACTGAACTATTATGGACTCATCCCTAAAAGTTTAGGATTATTTAAGAAAAAAGATGAAGACTTAAACGAAATTTTAACTGTTATCCAGGACGACTTAGATATTAATTTTGGCGAAGTAAAAATCGCAATTAATTCTAGCAGCGCTGGTCATCGGGGAATAGAATCAATTATAAATAATTTAAAAACTAAAAAATTTAAACGTCTACGCCTAGGAATTAAGAATGAATTACTGCGCACCAGAATTCCGGCAGAAAAATTTGTCTTGCAACCTTTTAACAAAGAAGAATTAACTGAATTAAAAAAAATGTCTAGTAGTTACTTACTTTCTGATTTGTAATAATTCAATTACTGGTTGCAAAATAAGGCTAAAATCTCGTTATTAGTTTTTAACGGGATTTTATTTTGTTTTTCCTATAATAAAAGGAAAGACGAATATATGCCAATTAATCAAATTAACTTATCTCTTCTAAAACTTACTGCTTTCCCGTCATTTGGCCCCGCAACCATCAGACGTTTAGAAAAATTCTTCCCATTTTTAGAAGAAGTTTTTTCAGCAAGATTAGAAACTTTAAAATTAGCCGGTTTAGAAGAAACTTTGGCTGTTAATTTTATTGCCTGGCGGAACAAATATTCATTCAGCATTCTATTACAACAACTAGAACAGGAGAATATCTCTTTTATTTCTTGGCATGATATCCAATACCCAAAATTACTTTTAGAAATTACTTCGCCGCCGCCGATTCTTTTTTATCGCGGAGATATTTCAATAATTAACTCAAGCGGACCATTTTTAGCTATTGTTGGAACTAGAAAAAATACCGTTTATGCAGAAAAAATAATTTCCGAAATTGTTCCGGAACTAATAAAATACAATTTTAAAATAATTAGTGGGTTAGCGCTTGGCGTTGATTCTTTAGCTCATAAACAAACTCTAACTGAATCAGGAATAACTATCGCAGTTTTAGGCTCCGGTTTAAGTAATGCTCGGATATATCCTTTTAAACATTTGGCTCTAGCCCAAGAAATAATTAAAAAGGGCGGACTAATCTTATCTGAGTTCCTACCTGATTGCCCAGCTCTAAAAAATAATTTCCCTCGTCGTAACCGTATTATTTCCGGGCTAGCCCAAGCGGTTCTGGTAATTGAAGCTGAAAAAAAATCAGGTTCGCTCATAACTGCTAATCATGCACTTGATCAAAATAGAGATATTCTAGCAATTCCTGGAAATATCTTTTACAAATCATCAATTGGAACCAATGAATTAATTAAGAAAGGGGCTCGCTGTATTACTGGAGTTGAAGATATTTTAGAAAATTTTCAACTAGAAATAACTAATAATAACCAACAAGCAAAATTATTCACTAAGCAAGGATATGCACCTAAAAATGAGGTTGAACGAGAAATTTATAACCTTATTGCTCTAGCCGAACTTAAGGGCGAGAAGCTAAGTACTGACGAAATAATACAAAAAACAAAACTTGACACCTCTACGATAAATAGTACACTAAGTATATTAGAGATAGTGGGGGCGATAAAAAATCAGGATAATCATTTCATTCTCCGCTTCTAATTTTAAACCAATATACATTAATTATGAATTTAATCATTGTTGAGTCTCCAACTAAAGCTAAGACCATCAGTAAATTTCTTGGCGGGAAATATAAAGTTGAATCTTCTTTCGGCCATATTCGTGATTTACCTAGCAGGGAATTAGGAGTTGATTTAGAAAATAATTTTACTCCAAAATATGTTATTCCGGCTAAAGCCAAGAAAACTGTTAACGCTTTAAAAACAGCCGCCGCTAAAGCGACTGAAGTTATTCTTGCCTCTGATGAAGACCGCGAAGGAGAAGCTATTGCTTGGCATTTAGCCCAAGCACTAAAACTTAGCGAGAGTCAAACAAAAAGAATCGTCTTTCATGAAATAACTAAAGATGCAATTTTAGAGGCGCTCAGCCATCCAAGAAATATTGACTTAAATATGGTTGATGCCCAGCAGGCAAGAAGAGTTTTGGATCGTTTAGTCGGTTATAAACTCTCACCCTTCTTATGGAAAAAGGTTGCTAAAGGATTATCCGCCGGAAGAGTTCAAAGCGTAGCGACCAGAATTATTATTGAGAGAGAAAAAGAAATTAAAGCTTTTAATCAAGAAGATTATTGGACTATTAGCGCTGATTTAATCACTAAAGAAAAGGAAGAATTTAGTACTGAATTATTAAAAATAAACGGTAAATCTTTTGATAAACTTTCTCTTAAAGAAGAGGGAGCAAGTGAAATTAAAAGCATTCTAGAGAATTGCGATTATTCAATTATAAAGTTAGAAAAGAAAAAAGTTAGCAAATCTCCTTCGGCTCCATTTACTACTTCAACCCTGCAACAGGCCGCTAATCGTCATCTCGGTTATAGCGCTAAACAAACGATGACAGTTGCCCAAAAATTATACGAGCAAGGTTATATCACTTACATGCGTACTGATTCGCTAAATCTTTCTCCTAAATTTATAGCCGATGCTAAAGATTGGATTATAAGTAACTTAGGAAAAGAATACTACACTAATGGAAGAGTATTTAAAAATAAAAGTAAAAATGCTCAAGAGGCCCATGAAGCAATCAGGCCGACTGAAGCTGCAATTTCTCCCGAAGAAATAAAAGGAAAAATCGATCCTAGTGAAGAAAAATTATACCGTTTAATTTGGCAAAGATCAGTCGCAAGTCAGATGTCTCCGGCTAGTTTGGACGCAACCGTGATTGATGTTGAAGCAAAAAAAGAAAAGAATAATTATATTTTGCGAGCCAACGGTCAAATAATTTCTTTCCCAGGATATTTAAAGGTTTGGCCAGAGAAAACTAAAGAGCAAACCTTACCGAATTTAGCTGAGAAAGATGAATTAAAACTTAAACAAATATTATCAGAACAACATACAACTACTCCGCCAGCTAGATACTCCGACGCCGGGTTGGTAAAGGAAATGGAAAAATATGGAATCGGCCGTCCATCAACTTATGCTCCAACGATTGCTACTATTATCGCGAGAAACTACGTTGAACGCGAAGAAAACAAAAGATTAAAACCGACTGAAATTGCTTTTGTAGTTACCGAACTTTTAATCAAACATTTTCCGAAAATAGTCGACTATAAATTTACCGCTCAAATGGAAGATGATTTAGACCTTATTGCAAGCGGAGAAAAAAAATGGCAACCAATCATCGGTGAATTTTACGATGAGTTCAGTAAGAATTTAGAAAACAAATATAAAGAAATTAATAAAAGCGATATTATGCCTGAAGAACAATCAAACGAAATCTGTGATAAATGTGGTAAAAAAATGATAATCAAAACCGGAAGATACGGAAAGTTTCTAGCTTGCAGCGGTTTCCCTGAATGTCATAATATAAAAAAACTAGGAGCAACTGGAGTAGCTGGAGAAGAAAAAGCAATTGACCCAAAGCTCTTAGAATTAGAAAAAAAATACGAAGGCGAAGTTTGTGATAAATGCGGCGCCGCCATGAAAGTAAGAACTGGAAAATATGGCCCATTTTTAGCTTGTTCAGCTTATCCAAAATGTAAAAACATTAAAAATATTGGTACAACCGAAGGGAAGGAAGTAGAATGTCCGGTTTGTCATGAAGGAAAGATAGTAAAAAAATTTAGCAAACGCGGTGCTTTTTATGCTTGCAGTAATTATCCTAAATGTAAGAACGCTTACCAAGGCGAGCCAACCGGTAAAGACTGTAAAAAATGCGGTGCTCTGATGATAACTACTGCTTCAGGTAAAGATAAGTGCAGCAACAAAGATTGCGGTAAATAAAAATCAAACTAAAAATATAAAAAAAGTCGCAATCAGTTAAATTGCGACTTTTTTATAAAAATTTTCTATTTAAAATGTTGTTATTTTTTCTTAATTATTTTTACTATCCCATTATTAGCATCAACCTCAACCATATCACCATCCCGCAATATTTTTGTAGCAATTTTTGTACCGACTATGCAGGGTTTCTTCAATTCGCGAGCGACTATGGCGGCATGACTGATTACGCCACCTTCATTGGTAATAAACCCTGCCGCCTTCTGCATAGCAGGTAAATAGTCGGGGTGGGTAGTATTCGCTACGAGAATCTCCCCGCTTAAAATTTTTCTTATATCATGAAAACTTTTTACTATTCTAACTTTCCCGACCACCTTTCCTTTTTGAGCAATCAATCCTTTTATAAGAACATCCTTATTCTGATTATCAACTGAATCCATAACCGCTATATACTTCTTTGGAATATTTCGATCGATAACTTTCATTTTCAAGTTTGGCATGTCGGCGGTTATAATACAAAGATTGTTTTTTCTGTACTCGATAATTTTATTATCTATTTTATCCAATCGTAAAGCTTCCTCTAATTCACTAATTGATAAATAACCTATGTCCCTATGATCAACTTTATATTTTTTCGCTATCGCCTCGAACAAAAATGACCATAAATAAACTTGCTTGCGCCTGATATCATCTCTATAGTCTTTAAAGAAAATCAGATAGGGGGCAAGTTCTAAATATTTTTTCTCAGCGGGGATTGGCTTTAGAAGATTGATTAATTTTTTTATTGAGTATAATTTTAATTTTCGCTGATCCGTCTTTATATTTAAACTTTCTATCCAAGCCTCATCTATAGGCCTATACCAAATCGCCGACCAACTTCTTAAAAATTGATATTTTTTTAATAATATCTTTTTATCTTTTTTTTGCTGGATTTCTCTTTGCAATTGTATAACTGCGGTCTCTTTCAATGGACGATAAGCTGAAGAAATAATAATTTCTTGCCTATTTTCTAGTCCTTTATTAGTAATAAGTCGAGAAATAATTTTATCGAATTCATTTTGCCAAAATTCAATGGCCCACCAAGGTAAAATACTGTAAAAATAATTTATTGTTGTAAATTCTTTTCTAAAATCTGATAAAATTTTAAGAAGTAATATATTTGAATCATCTTTTTTTAATTGTTTCTTCCAAAAATTAGTAATTGTGTTTGTATTTTTAATTAATTTATCACCGTTACAAATTAGTTTTGTTATCTTTTGTGGCGTATTAAAATGTTTATTAAATAAATACTTACCCAGCTCTGTTTCTTTAATGCCAATGTAATGGGTAAAATTTTGCTGATGCATTTTGGTAAAAAAAAGTTCTTTTTTAGAAGGATCCATAGTCCAAATAGCATCATAAAAAACAGTATCAATAACTGATACGGTTAAAAAATCTACCCCTTCTCTAGAAAGTAATTTCTCCCAATTCTTATTTAAAAAATCCATAATTAAAAAATAATTTCATATCTTGTAGCAAGAAAGCTTTTAGACATAGATCTTTATAAAATTAAAGCTGATATTTTCTATATAATATCAAATAATTTAGGTAAAATCAATTCTTTTTTCAAAATATAAAAAAGTCGCGATCATTTAGGCCGCGACTTTTTTATAAAAATTTTCTATTTAAAATATAATTATTTTTTCTTGTTAGTCTTAGAATTCGCCTTATCACGACCAGGAACCCAGTCCCTTTTTTTAGCAAACTCAACTGCTTGCTTTGCGACTTCAGCTAGAACCATTAAATAGGCTGAACTGTTTTTTATTTTTTCTCTAACCATCGTGATTACCTCTTCCGCCTTAGAAACACCGCCTTCTATCTGCTTAATTAAACGATGGATTCTCTGCGCACTAGAAATAAAATAATAGAGGGAAAGCGATAAGAAGAAAGTTAAAACAGCAACACAGAGCGCTAAAACTAAATTTAAAATGTCGGCTGATGTTGATAACATATAATATTTTTATAGTTTAATTAAATTATTTAAAAATCTCTTAATCTTGCTTCGAATTTAGAAGCTAAATGATTTATTAAACCGTTTTGAATGCTATCTACCTCGGAAGAATTAAGCGTTTTTTCATCAGATTGATAATAAAGATGAAAAGCTAAACTCTTTTCGCCGGCCGATAATTTATTACCATTATAAATATCAAATAATTCAAGTGATCTAATGAGCGAGTTAAAACCAATTATTTCTCGCTTAAGATCATTATACAATATTTCTTCAGAAACAACAAAGGCTAAATCTCGAATGACTGGTGGATATTTTGCCGTTTCTTTAAATCTTATTGAAGGTAGTCCTAAAATAATTTTAGCTAGAATATCTAAATTAATTTCCGCTAACCCAGTTTTTAATTTTAAGTTAAAATTATTTTCTACCTCTTCATTTAATAAACCAGCCCAACCAATTTCTTGGCCGAAAATAGAAATCTTAGCAATTAATTTTTTATTGGCCCAACCTGGAAAATTTTCAGAATAAGAAAAAACTACTTCTTCTTGAGTAATTAATTCACGTAAGAATCCTGAAACTAGACTTTTCACCTTTAGAAATAAATCCTTTTGGTTGTTAGCGATAACTATTCCTAACCTTTTCTCTTGATAGGGAAGAGTCTCTTCATTTTCATTATCTTTTTTAAAATCGCCGGGCGCATTAAAGAATACACTACCAAACTCGAAAAAACCAAGCTCATCCTCTTTGAATTGATTATTTTTAATATTAACAACTAGGCCAGGAACTAGTGATTGACGCAACGTACTATTAACTTCAGAGAGGGGATTGGCCAATTTTAAATGATTAAAAAAATCAATATTAAGTTTTTTCAATTGATCTTCGCCAACAAAGGAATAATTATATACCTCGCTTAAATTAAATTTCAGGGCTAAAATATCTTTTAATTTTCTTTCCAACATTCTTTCTTGATTAATTTCTGGAACGGATAACCTCTCTACCGGTAGAGAGGACTCAATATTATCATAGCCATAAATACGTAAAATTTCTTCAACTAAATCTTCTTTGGTCTTTACATCTTTAGTCGCCCGCCAAGATGGTATCGAAACTTCTAAGGAATCTTTGTGTTTTACTAATTTAAATCCCAGCTTGTTTAAAATACTAATTACTTGTTCTCTTGGAATTTCTTGACCAATTTTAGAAAACAACCAAGAAAATTCTAAATCTATTTTATTTATCTGATTGGTATTATTGTTTAAATCAAATAACTCGCTTCCAATCTTTAAATCGGGATATATTTTAAGTAAAAGAGAAATAAAACGATACAAACCGTCTTCAGTTAAATTAGAATCAAGTGATTTTTCAAATCGAACCGAAGCTTCTGTTCGCAACCCGACACGTTGAGCAGTTTTTCTAATAGCAGCCGCCTTAAAATTAGCCGCCTCTAATATAATAGAAGTTGTGTTATTATCTATTTCACTATTTTTCCCTCCCATAACCCCGGCGATAGCAATCGGCTGTTGATTATTACAAATAACTAAATCATTTACATCTAAGGCTCTTTCTTTTCCGTCTAATGTTTCAATGATCTCATTCTTTCCTGCTAAACGTACTACTATTTTTTTAATAATAGCGGCATTAAAAGCGTGTAGCGGTTGTCCACATTCAAACATCACATAATTAGTTAAATCGACAATATTATTAATTGGACGTTGATTAATAGCGATTAATCGCTCTTTAAGCCAAGCCGGAGACTCCTCAACTTTTATGTTATCGATTCTAATTGCCATATATCTTGAGCAAGCATCTTTATCCTCAACTACAACTTCCAATTTCCCGCCTTTAGCTTCGGAAAACTTTGGTTTTTCTCCAATTACTTTTTCATATGGTTTTAAATGGGCATCAAAAATAACGCTTAATTCACGTGCTAATCCGTAATGACTTAAAAGATCTGGCCGATTAGATAATGACTTATTATCTACTTCAAAAACAATATCATCAAGATTTAGATATTTAGCAAAGGCTTCACCAATTTTAGCGCGTTTCTCAAGAACCATAATTCCTTCATGGTCTTTCCCTAAACCTAGCTCATCTTCAGCACAAATCATTCCTTCGGAAAGTTCTCCTCTTATTTCGCTTGTCTTTATTTCTAATCCGCCCGGTAAAATCGCCCCCACCAAAGCAACGGCGACCAATTGGCCCTCAGCTAAATTAGGAGCCCCACAAACTATATGAAGTTTTGTTTCCTTAATATCAACCAGTGCTAACCGCAAACGATCAGCATTGGGATGTTTTTTTACTTCCAAAACTTTACCGATTACTACGCTCTTAAAGTTATCTGCCTGATTTTCTAAGCCTTCAACTTCAACCGTATGAGCGGTAAGTCTTTCGGCGATTTCTATCGGAGAAATCTTTGGCGATAATTTAATAAAGTCTTTTAACCAGTTATAAGAAATATACATATAATATAATTAGAGTTGTTCAAGGAATTTTAAATCGCCATTGTTAAATGCTCTAACATCAGTAATCCCGTATTTAAGCATTGCTAAGCGCGTTAAACCAAAACCAAAAGCTAAGCCAGAATATTTTTCTGGATCTATCCCGCCGGCCCGTAAAACTTCCGGATGAATCAAACCAGCGCCAACGATTTCCAACCAACCAGTATTTTTACAAACCCGACAACCCTTTCCTTCACACAAAAAACAAGTATACTCACCGTTATTTCCTGGTTCAACAAAAGGATAAAACTTAGGCCTCATTCGTAACTTAGTATTTTGGCCAAATAATTTTTTACCCACTATCTCTAGTAGACTCTTGAGATTAGCAAAATTAATATTTTTATCAATCATTATTCCTTCGAGCTGATAAAAAGTATGCTCATGCCTCGCGTCAGTCGCTTCGTTTCTAAAACAACGACCAGGAATTATTGCTTTAAGCGGAGCGCCAAACTTTTTCATTGTTCTAATTTGAACAGGAGAAGTATGCGTTCGCATAACTAGATCTAAAATTCCATCTTTATTTTTTAAATCAACATAAAAAGTATCTTGCATGTCTCGAGCCGGATGAAGCGGAGGAATATTTAAAGCAGTGAAATTAAAATAATCGCTCTCTAGCTCAGGACCATCAGCAATAATGAATCCCAGTGAAGTAAACAAATCTTCCATTTCTCTTTGAATAACCGTTATCGGATTAAGATGACCACGACGAATTTTTTCTCCAGGCAAAGTAATATCGATTAAATCTTGCCCATCAGTTTTAACGCCAACAATTTTTTTCGCTTCAATGAAGCTATCTTCGAGTTCTTTTTTAATGTTATTAGCTAAACCACCCAACTCTTGCTTCAACTCTAAGCTCAAATCTTTTAAACTATGCATAATGGAACTAAGCTCGCCTTTACGAGAAAGATACTTTAGTTCTAGCTCACGTAAACTATCTAAGTTTTGAGCTTGTTTAAGTTTTTCTAGAAATTCCAAGCGGATTTCTTGTAATTTATTTTTCATATTATTGACGGCTTTTTTTATAACTGATAAGAAATAATTCAAGAATTGAAAAAACTAAAATAAGCAGAAAAAGATTAAGCCAATTAAAAAGGTTATTTGCTTTTAAAAATAAGGCAGCAATAAAAAACAAAGAAAATAGAAAAGACTGGCGAAAAGCGACTTTAACTAGGTTAAATGCTAGTTCTTTTCTCAAAGCAACGAATCTTATTAAAAATCCGATAAGCGCGATTAATCCGCTAAGAGCAATAAACAGGGAAGTATAAAATAATAAAAATCCCAACCAATTAGTCGAAGCTGGGTCTATCATTCTCGCTACGAAAAAAAATATTCCCCAACAAATAGCTGTTAAAACCGACATCACAAATAAATAATTTTTTAAAGTCATAATTCGATAATTGCTTGTTTTATTTTAACAAATTCCTTTTGGTAATTCTCTAGCTTATCTTTTTCAGCTTGAACAATGTTCGCCGGAGCCCGACCAACAAATTCTTCATTAGCCAATTTAGCTATCTGCAAATTAATTAATTTCTCTAAATTTGCATGTTCTTTTACAAGCCGACTCTTTTCTTGCTCTGAATCTATCCCGCCTAAAAGATAGATTTCAAATTTTCCCGAGACAATATAAATTGCTTCGTCTACTTTTTCTCCAGCGTTTTTTATTTCTAAGGAATCGATTCCAGTTTTTATATTTTTGATAATTTCCTGATTATCAATTAACAATTTTTCTGAGTCATGGGCATAAATTACCGCTTGCAGTTTTTTAGTCGGTTCAATTTTGTTGTTGCTTCTAGCGTTTCTAATTGCGATTACTATTTCTTGAATAAACTGAAATTCTTGATTAATTAAAGAAGCCTTATCGCTATTTTCCCTTAATTCCGGCCATTTTTCAACCATTAGTAAATTACTATTAAAACTCTCCCAAACTCTTTCTGTTACGAAAGGAGTGAATGGATGCCAAATAATTAATAACTTTCGTAAGACAAACATTAAAATCTCCTCTTTATTTTTTTCAATTTTAGCAATTTCTAAATACCAATCAGCTAATTTATTCCAAGTAAAATCATCTAAAGCGTCAGCGGCAACGGAAAAATTAAACTCATCAAGATTTTTACTAACAACTTCAATGGTTGATTGTAAAGAACTTAAAATCCATTGATCAGCTAAAGTTTTAGCTCCGGGCATTTCTTCGGTAATAGTATTATTTTCTTTTTTTTCAACTTCAATCGTCGCTAAAATAAACCGTGATATGTTCCAAAGCTTATTAACAAAGTTTCTCTTTGTTTCTATTTTTTCTTCACTAAATTTAGCATCATTTCCCGGCGTAAAACCCATCAATAAGGAAAGGCGAACGGCATCAGCACCAAATTTTTCAATCATTTCGAGGGGATCAATCCCGTTCCCCTTAGATTTAGACATTTTTTTACCATTTTTATCTAAAACCATGCCATGAAGATAGACTTGAGAGAAAGGAACCTCATCTAAAGCAAACAGAGACATCATAATCATCCGCGAAACCCAAAGAGTAATTATTTCATATCCGGTTTCTAAAACTTGAGTCGGATGAAATTTAGCTAAATCACCAATTTTTTTACCGTTCACATAATTATCCGGCCAACCTAAAGTAGAAAAAGACCACATTCCTGAAGAAAACCAAGTATCGAGGGTATCTGCGTCTTGACGCCATCCGTCTCCCTCGGGCGCTTCTAGACCACAATAAATTTCTTTATCTTTATACCAAACAGGAATCTGATGCCCAAACCAAATTTGGCGAGAAATACACCAGTCATGTAAATTCTCCATCCAATCTATATATCTTTTCTTATATCTATCCGGTGTAAAAGTAATTTCATCGCGCCAAGCGACTTCGATTGCTCGTTCTTTTAAGGATTTTCCTCCCAATCGACCAACTTTCTTATCAACACCAATAAACCATTGCTCGGACGGTAAAGGTTCAATTATAGAATCACAACGATAGCATCTAGCAGAATTATGAATATAATCTTCATCAATATGATCAATTAAACCCATGTCTTGCATGTCCTTAACAATAGCATCTCTGGCTACGGCTGTTTTCATTCCCGCGTATTTGCCACAATTTTCCATCATCTCACCCTCCTCGTTAATTATTTTTTTTCCAGGAAGATTATGACGAGTAGCAATTTCACTATCTATAAAACTATGGGAAGGGGTAACTTTAATAACACCGGAACCAAAATCCATTTCAACCGCTTTATCGGCGACAACTTTCACTTGAAATACCCCTAAAACACCTTCAATATCTAACTCCTGACCAATAAATTTTTGATATCTTTTATCATCAGGATGAACTGCAACCGCGGTATCTCCCAATTTAGTTTCCGGCCTAGAGGTTGCTAAAACAAAGGGGCCATATTTAATCCAATATAATTTGGCTTTTTCTTCTTTATGCTCAACTTCATCATCAGCTAAAGTAGAATGACATCTCGGACACCAATTAACCATTCTTTCGCCACGATATACAACGCCTTCATCATACATCTCTTTAAACATCAGTTTTACAGCGTCTTGGCGCTGTTTATCTAAGGTGAAGGCTAAGCGTGACCAATCTAAAGAAGCGCCCATTCTTCTAGTTTGAGCCAATATTTCTCCCTGTGTTTTTTCTAAGAAAGACCAGACTTCTTTTAAAAATGGTTCGCGCCCTAAATCATGCCGAGTTTTACCTTGTTCTTTTAAGATTTTTTTCTCGACAACATTTTGAGTAGCAATGGCCGCATGATCAGTCCCTGGTAGCCAAAGGGTTCTAAACCCTCTTAAACGCTTATATCTGATGATTAAATCTTCTATGGCTAACATAGCTGAATGTCCTAAGTGCAGTTTTGCTGTAATATTGGGGGGAGGAAGAATAATGGTATAGCTTTTAGCATCGCTAGGTAAATCTAAACTATCCGGATTAAAGTATCCGGATTCTTCCCATTTTTTATAAATTCCAGCCTCGCCTTTTGCGGGGTCGTATGTCTTGTCTAATTCAACTTTCATAGTTTAAAATTACCAAAAAATTGGGCTTAAGTCAAACAAAAATAAACCAAAAATAAGCTTGACTGGTAGCAAAATTAATTATATATTGATTAATTGGCTCCTGTAAGAGCAAACAACCGATTAAAGTCCATGTTAACGATAGAACAACAAGTATTTAAACAAATAGAAAAGGCGAAAAATATTTTGCTGGTTTTTTCTATGGACTGGGAAGGTGATTCAGTCGCCGCTTCTTTATCCTTATTTACTTACTTAAAAAACATAAACAAGGAAGTTGATATTACAGCCGTTAAACCAGAGAGAATTGTCGCTAATTTATCTTTTTTGCCGGGATTTAGAGAAATTAAAAACAACCTAGATCATTTGCGAAGATTCATTGTTTCACTTGATATCAGTAAAACTAAAGTAAGCCAGATAAAATATATAGTTGAAAATGACCAGTTGAATTTTATTGTCTCTCCTCAAGATGGTTGGTTTGAGCCTCAAGATGTAAGTTCAAAGGCCGGAGAATTCAAATATGATCTTATAATCTCTGTTGGGGTTGATGATCTTGAATCTTTAGGTAATATTTATGATCAGAATGTTGAATTTTTTTATAAGACCCCAATCATTAATATTTCTTGTCGAGCCGCTAATGAGGAGTTCGGACAAATAAACTTAATCGATTTAAACTCGGTTAGCACTTCAGAAATTATTTATAATCTTTTACAAACTAATACCGAAAAATCGATTACCGAAGATATCGCTACGGGGTTGCTGGGAGGAATAATAATAAAGACTAGAAATTTTCGCACAGGAAATCTAACTCCTCGAACATTAATGATAACTTCAGAACTGATCAGCCTTGGCGCTAGAAGAGAAGAAATTATTAATCGCTTATACCGCTCAAGACAGATTTCTGATTTGAAGCTTTGGGGAAAAATACTGAGCAATTTGCATTTAGAAGATGGGGATGATTTAGCTTGGTCCTGGCTTAGTCAAACAGATATTAAGGATCATGAGGTTGAAGAAGAAATCTTAAAAGATATGATTGATGAACTCATGTCTAATTTACCTGATACTAAAATAATTTTGATTCTGATTGAAAAAGATTTTGGAGCAACAAAAATGTTTGCCTTTTCTCTAAAAAATACTAATGTCTTAGACTTATTAAAAAATTATTCTCCCAAGGGCAATATTAGAAGTGTTGTCGCTGAAGTTAATCAAGATTTGAATACGGCAATCACGGAAATAGTTGGTGATGTTAAGCAAAAACTTGATAAATTAAAGTGATAATGATATAAATTTAATTAACCGCTTATAAAGTTAACCGCGCGCTAATTGCGCCTATAGCTCAGCTGGTTAGAGCACCGCTCTTATAAAGCGGGGGTCGATGGTTCAAGTCCATCTAGGCGCACATCACGGGGGCTCGTAGCTCAGTTGGTTAGAGCGCTACGTTGACATCGTAGAGGTCTGCAGTTCGAGTCTGCACGGGCCCACCAAAAAACCACCTTATTTTGTAAGGTGGTTTTTGTTTTGTTCTAATTAATTCTCCCAGCTATTTTAGCTATCAAGATAGTCCTTACTCATTTACATTTTCCTAAAAAATTGGTAAATTGAAGGGAGAACAAATCAAAAATATGCTTTTCAATAAAAATAAAAAGAAACAATTTTTAATTCAATCACCGGAACCTTCTATTAATGAATGGATTGAATATGAAGATCAAGAAATAGAGGGACAATTAGCGGTTGATGTTTTTCATGATGAAAAAAGAATAATTATTAAATCAACAATCGCCGGCGCTCGACCGGAAGATTTAAAAATATCTCTTCATAATGATTTGCTGATGATAAAAGGAAGGCGTGATGCTGGAAAAGATTTTCCAGAAGAAGGTTATTTGTTTAAAGAATGCTATTGGGGACCATTTTCTAGGTCAATTATCCTTCCGGCCGAAGTTGATAATAAACACGTTGAGGCTGAAATAGAAAACGGGGTGTTAACCATCACTCTTTATAAAACCGACCCCGAAAAGATAAAAATAATAATAAAAGATTAGCTTTTTCCATATGGCTAAAAAACAAAAGATTGCTTTAATGGTTGTTTTATCAACGCTCTTCTTGTTATTAGCTGTTTTTTTAGTTGTCTTTTTTAATTGGAAAAATAATTATCAAGATAAACTTCCTCCAAAAACCAAAATTGGAGAAATTAACCTAGCTGGTAAAGATAGGGCGGAAACAGAAAAAATATTGAGCTTGGCTAATGAAAAAATTAAAACTCAAGGCATCAGTTTTAAGTATGGAGAAAAAATAGTCGTTATGCCCCTAGAAATAAGTGCTTTAAGCGCTGATATTCCCGAATCAGGACTAGAATATGCCGATTCTATCATGTATGAACATACCGATACTCTCTCCGCACTTTTTAATAACAACGGCAATCCTTTCTTATCATATCTAATAACGCTATTATCAAAAAAATTCGCAAATCATCAAGCTATTTTTTCTTATACACCAACTTCCATAGAAAAATGGCTTATCGAAAGTTTTCCAGAATTAATAGTAAAACCTGAACCGGCCTATTTTTCTCTAACAACGAGTGGTGAACTTGTAAACAACAAAGAAAAAATAGGAAAAGAAATAAACCTAGATGAAATCCTTGCTGATTTAAATAATTCTTTAAGCAATTTAGAAAATCAAACTATTATTATTAAAACCAGATCAAAATACCCCGAAGTAAAACAGTCTGACTTAGAACCTTTAAAAGAGGCGGCTCAAAAAATTATAAGTAACGGTGATGAAAATGTTTATTTTACTGAACTAATAAATAATAAGGAAGAACAGCTAGATTGGAAAATTAAAAACCAAGAAATCATTACTTGGATAAGTACTAATAAGGAAGATGGCCAAAGAAAAATATCCTTTGATAGAGAAAAAATAAAAGAATATTTAACTAAAAATATCGCAGTTGATATTAATCAGCCGGCAACTCTCCCTCGATTTGAAATGAAAAATGGTAAAGTTTCTAGTTGGCAAACAGGAGTTAGTGGTCGAGAGTTAGATTTAGAAGCAAGCTCTCTTGTAATTGCTAATGCTTTATTGAATTCAGAAAAAGAAGCTAAATTAATTGTTAATGAAATAAACGCTGATAGCCTGAGTAGCGAGGCGAGTTTTAAAATCGAAGAAATTATTGGAACGGGACATTCTAATTTTTCCGGTTCACCGGCTAATCGCCGTCATAATATAGCCGTTGGAGCGGCGGCTGTTCACGGAAGATTAATAAAACCCGGAGAAGAGTTTTCTCTAATCCAAAATTTAGGAGAGATTGATGCCGCTTCCGGCTATCTGCCAGAACTGGTAATCAAAGGTGAAAAAACAATTCCTGAATACGGTGGCGGCCTTTGCCAAATAGCAACCACTCTTTTTCGCTCCGCCCTGGGCTCCGGTTTGCCAATCACCGCTAGAAGAAACCACTCATATCGAGTAGCTTATTATGAACCAGCTGGAACTGATGCGGCTGTTTATGACCCTTGGCCGGATGTAAAATTTATAAATGATACTGGAAATTATATTCTTATTCAATCAAAAATAACTGGTAACGATATCTACTTTGATTTTTGGGGAGTAAAAGATGGTCGTCTTGCTTCTACTACGGTGCCGGTTGTTTACAATATTGTTAAACCAGCCCCTAGTAAGTTAATCGAAACGACTACTTTGAAACCAGGAGAAAAAAAATGTACCGAAAGAGCTCATAACGGTGCCGATGCTTATTTTGATTATACTGTTATCTATCCTGAAGGTTCTACGACTACGCCCGAACAAATTGTTCGCTTTAAATCACATTACGTCCCTTGGCAAGAAGTTTGTTTAATCGGAAAGTCTTCTACTAGTACTCCTCTCATATCAACTACCACTCCTCTAACAAACTCAACCTCAACTGTTCTAGAAACAAAAGCAAGCAGTACCCCAAATTAAAAATTCAACTAATTAAAAACGGACCAAAGTTATTGGCCCGTTTTTTTATAAGATGCCGATTTGTTATTTAACTATCTCTCCTTCAATAATTTCAGTCGCAGTACTATGCTTCCTGAAAGTAAGATATTGTTGAATAGCGGTTAGCAAAGTAATAGTAAACCAATATAAAGTTAGTCCTCCAGGAAGAGAAATTCCAATAAAAACAGTAACTGCCGGCATAATGAAAAGCATCTGCTTATTCATAATCGCCATCATATTTTCATCCTTAGCACCAGTCGATTGAACGGCTGGTTTTTTAGTAATCATCATCTTAGCTTGCCAAAATTGAGCCGCCCCCGCTAAAACTGCTAGATAAACATTGGGTTTAGCTAAATCAAGAAAACCAAAAGAAATAGTATTAATAACTTCTGGACGATGAATATAAGAATAAACCAAGCCGAGATTATTAGAAATACCATCACTAAAAACTCGATAAACTGCCCACAAAAATGGTAATTGAATTAAAAGCGGTAAACAAGAAGAAAATGGATTCACTTTATTTTCTTTATATAAATCCATGGTTGCTCTGCTCAATCCAACCTTATCATCTGCGTATTGTTTTTTTAAGGCATCAATCTTCGGTTGAAGATCCTGAAGTGCTTTTTGAGATTTAATTGCTTTACCTCCTAGCGGCCAAAATACTAACTTAATAATTACTGTTAACAAAATAATTGCTGTTCCAAAATCATTAAAGGGTATTACATTATACAAAAAAACCAAGAGATTAAGAATTGGTTGATAAAAAATTTTTGTAAAGAGGTCTGCCATATTATTTAGAAATTATAAATTTTTTTATTTAAATTATTTAACTGGGTCATACCCTCCACTACTAAAAGGATTACATCTAATCACTCTAAAGGCCGCCATTTTACCTCCTTTAATTACTCCGTATTTTTCAATCGCTTCTTTGCCATATTCCGAGCAAGTTGGAGTAAAACGACAAAATCCATGAGGATAAAAGATCTTTAAAAAGCCATGATCAAAAGAAAGAGTCTTTTGATAAACACTAATTAAAGCTACCACAATTTTTTTGCTAATATAAGATAAATTCATCTTTTTTACTTTTTAACAATCTTTAAGACTTTTAATTGTTTCAAACCCGACTCAACTGCTATTTTAATTTCTTGAAAATTTTTATCTAATATTAAAGGAAAGACTATAATAACTAAATCTTTACCTTTTTCTAATATATCTAGCTTTTGTTTTATAATTTCTCTAATTTGTCTTCTTATTTTATTTCTTACTACTGCTTTTTTGCTAACTTTAGTATTTATTAAGATTCCAACTCGATTTTTAGTGGTTTCATTATTCACAACCTTTATCCCAATTATTTTACTATAAAAAGATTGGCCGGCCTTGAAAGCCCGGTCAAAATCTTTATTTAACGCTATTCTGTTTTCTTGTTTTAGCATGGATATGCTTGACGGTTTATTTAGAAAGTGTTGTTCTTCCTTTATCACGGCGTCTTTTTAAGACAGCTCTTCCGTCCTTAGTTTCCATTCTATTGATGAAGCCGTGCTTTTTCTTAGCCCGTTTCTTGTTAGGTTGGTAGGTTCTCTTCGGCATAGTATTATATTATCTTTAATCTTTGTATAACATAACACTTTTATTTGTAAGAGTCAATAAATGATTTATATCTTTAAAATCTCTTTATACACTTTTTATACACATATTTTTAACATGTCTACTCCTTGTGGTAAAGGCCTTTATCTAATATAATTAAATAAATAATAAATATAATAAATAGAGATAATAAAAATTTCCCATATTAAAGGGTTTAACTCCTAACACTATGAATAATGAACAGGTTTGGCAATCAGTTTTAGGGGAAATTGAAATAAGTCTTTCTCGTGCTAATTTTGTTACTTGGTTTAAAGATACCTTTATTTCTTCTTTTGAAAACAACCGAGTAGTAATCTGTGTCCCAAATGCTTTTGTAAAAAAATGGTTGGAAGAAAAATATCATAAAAATATTTTAAGCGCTTTACAAAACGTTACTCGACAAGAAGTTGTTGAAGTAATTTATAAAATAGAACTTAAAAAGAATACTTCCTCTTTTCAAATAAATCTTTCTGAAAATAAAGAGGATGAACCTCAAATAACTTCTACGCAAAAACCTCAAACAAATAATACTGCTCAAACTACATCAAATATCAATCGTTTTGGCTTAAATCCTAGATATGTTTTTGAAAATTTTGTAGTTGGGAAGGGGAATGAACTAGCTCATGCCGCCTGTTTAGCGGTTACTAATAATTTAGGTAAATCTTATAATCCTTTATTTATTTATGGCGGAGTGGGATTAGGAAAAACACATCTTCTTCAGGCAATCGGAAATGAAGTTGCTAAAAGAACAGATAAAATTCTTTATACTACTAGCGAGAAGTTTACCAATAATTACATTCAAGCAGTTACTGGAGGAAAGGCAAAAGAGTTTAAAAATCTTTATCGTAATGTTGATTTGCTGTTAATTGATGATATCCAATTTATGGGTGGGAAAGATGGAACCCAAGAAGAATTCTTTCATACTTTTAATGAACTTCAACAAAATGATAAGCAAATTGTTATGACTTCTGATAGAGCACCCAAATCAATCCCGGCTATTGAAAAAAGATTGATTTCTCGGTTCGAATCCGGAATGGTAGCTGATGTTGGTAAGCCAGACGTTGAAACAAAAATTGTTATTCTCGAAAAAAAGGCTTTAGAGAAAGGCCTTAACCTTAACCGCGAAGTATTAGTTTATATTGCCGATCAAGTCCAAAATAATATCAGGGAACTAGAGGGGGCACTGAATAAAGTAATCGCTTTCCATCAACTTAAGGGATTAGAACCAACCATAAAAACCGTTAAAGACGTTTTAGGAGACTTTATTTCAAATATTAAGTCCCGTTCTATGTCGCCTAAAGATATAATTGAGGCTGTAAGTAAGTTTTATGGAATTAGTAGTAAAGATATTATTGGTAATAGCCGTAAAAAAGAATTAGTTTGGCCAAGACAAATCGCTATTTATTTAATAAGAGAAGAATTAAATACCTCCTATCCAACAATCGGTAACGAGCTCGGTGGTCGAGATCATACAACCGCGATGCATGCCTACAATAAAATTTCTCATGAGGTTAAAGATAATGGGAACGAGAAAATAAAACAAGAAATAGAATCCGTCAAACAACTTTTCAACCAAAATTACTAATTTCTGTGGACTAGTCTGTTAATAACTCCGGTATAATTTATTAATTACTTTTAACAAGTTGTGTATAAAAATTCACTATCTCAACTTATTAACAAACCATTAAAAATAAAACACCCCTAGTCCATAAGGTTATCAACCGTTAAATCTCAAAAAACATCAAATAAAAATCAATTATATTAAAATTATTAAAGTTATCCCCTCCCTTATTATTACTATTAATTAATATATTATATATATAATAATATAATAATAGATAAACAAAAATATGAAATTTATCAGTCTACAAGAGAATCTTAAAAGAGGATTAAACATTGTTGGACATGCAACCACTAAAAATGTTAATCTTCCCATTCTAAATAATATTTTAATAAAAGTGGAAAATGGAAATATAGAGTTCACTGGTACTAACTTAGAAATTGGGATTAAACACCAACTAAGAGGAAAGGTGGAATCTGATGGCGAGTTTACTGTTGACTCAAGGCTAGTATCGGAATATGTAGGTTTATTGAGTAATGGAGAAAAAGTTAAAATAGAAGAAAAGGATGGAGAACTTAAAGTGGAGTCGGGAAATTATAAAACTAGAATAAAAGGGGAACAAGCTAAAGAATTTCCTCTAATACCGACCATCAATGAAGATAACAATTATATCTGCGATATAAATGATTTTAAAAAGGCTCTGGCGTCTGTAGTTTTTGCGGTTTCCAATAGTGAAAATAGAGTTGAACTAACTGGAGTTCTTTTTAATTTTATTAATAATACCTTAAGTTTAGCGGCAACTGATAGTTATCGGTTAGCGGAAAAGGAAATAAAAGTAAAAAATAACAATAAAGAGGGTCAAGAGCAAAGGATAATTGTTCCGTCTAAAACAGTCCAAGAACTCTTAAGAATATTAAATAATCTTGAGACGACTGATGTGTCTGATGAAGCTAGTGAAATAAAAATATGTTTATCAGATAATCAAATATTATTTATTTTTGATTCAGTTAGTCTTATTTCTCGGACAATAAATGGAAGATATCCTGATTATAAACAGATCATTCCCAATAAAAGTCAAACTGAGGTGAAAGTTGGTCGTCTAGAATTAATTAGGGCGGTAAAAGCGGCTGCTTTATTTTCTAAAACAGGAATAAATGATACTACACTATTATTTTCTAAGAAAAAAATTATTGTTTCAGCTTTTTCTGGCGCTAGTGGCGAGAGCCAGGCAGAAGTAGAGGCTGAAGTAAACGGTATTGATAACGAAATAACTATTAATTATCGCTATCTTTTGGACGGACTTAACAATATTAGTAGTGATAAGATTTTGTTAAGCTTATTAAATAACACAACACCATGTGTTATAAAGCCGGATAAGGAGGATAATTATTTATATATTGTGATGCCTATTCGTCAATAAAACAAAAAATAAGCCAATCGGGGCTTATTTTTTTGTTAGACTTTTTTCCTAATTAGTGATATTTATTTTTACTTCAGCACTTTTTTTAATCTCCCCATCCCAAGTTTTAATTTCGGCGTACAGGCTGTAGGAACCAGTATTTAAAGGTTTATTCCAAGCGACCTCGGTATTGTCACTGTTAAGAAGATTAATTTCTTTTATTAAAGTTGTTTTTTGGTTAGAGTCTTCTTTAGAAAAAACAAGTATTTTAGAAATATCACTATAACCAAAAGTAGTTAAGGATATTTTTAACGGAAAATCTATTGCGCTTACCGCCCAGCCATTTGTTGGCGAAGTGATAGAAATAGAATGACTTTGTTTGGTTATATTATTATTGTTTAGTTTTAAATTAAAGTTCAAACTACTTTCGGAACAATTATCAACATCATCACAAGCCTTTACTGTTAACGATTGGTAACCATTAACTAAGTTTGGAAGAAGTTCGCTTAAGTAAGGATTATTGCCAGTTTTTGTTTTCCAAAGATTTCCGTTTATATAAAAATTAATATAACTAATTCCTCTGGGTGCCGAAGCTAAGACTTCAACAATTAAATTTTTATCTGTTATTGTATCTCCTTCCTTGGGATTAGTGATTGCTATTTGGGGCTTATTTTCCGGTTTATGTAATTCAGAATAATCTTTAAGTAATAGTGATGAACTAGCGTTCTTTTCTGCCCAAGTGGTAACTCCTTTTTCCCAGGCTAAAAATTGAGGATCTTTCGCTGGGTTTTCTGGCTGGGGTCCAAGCGGGTTTTCTTTATCTATATAAAAGAGAATGGAATGAGCCTCGGGAACCGATATTTCTGAAACCAGTTCTAGTGGAGTAAAACTGTTTGCTGGTTGACCGGTTGTGGTATCAATTTTTATTAATTGTGATGGTATTTGGCCATCTATAATTGCTTTACTGGTTTTATAATCATCCGGGGTCTTAAAGCTCTCTATCGGTGTATTACCAAGAACACTGGACATAAAAGCATTCCAAATTGGAGCGGCTAAAACACTACCATCAGCCGTTCCTTTCATTTTTTCATTATTACTATTACCCACCCAAACTCCAGTTACAATTGAAGGGGTATAACCAATAGTCCAGGCATCGTGGTAATCATTTGTAGTTCCGGTCTTAGCAGCAACCGGCCTATCTCCTAAAGTTAAATAATTTTTTGTTCCAAAAATAAAAGATCGAGCATTATTATCAGATAAAATACTGTTAATCATTCTTGCAATTTTAGAGTCAAACACCTGTTTTTCCTCAGGCTTATATTCCTCAATTATTTTTCCGTTTTTATCTTCAATTTTTAAAATACTAACAATCGGACTCATTTTTCCATCTCTTGCAAAAGCACTGTAAGCGTTAACATGTTCAAGAAGTTTTACTTCTGCGCCACCAAGAACAAAGGCTAATCCGAAACGTTCTCGTTGAGTTAAAGTTGTATATCCCATACTCTCGGCTAAATCAATTACATTGTTTATTCCCGCTAAATATAAAGCTTTAACGGCCGGGATATTTAAAGATCCTGATAAAGCTTTTCTAACACTAACAGGGCCATTTTCTTTTAAATTATAATTTTTAGGTTCGTAAGGATTAGCCGGATCACTAGAAAAATTGGTATTTACATCATATAAAATGGTATCAGGAGAATAACCTTTTATAAATAACTCCGCATAGGCGATTGGTTTCATTGATGAGCCTGGTTGTCTTAAGCGAGTAGCAATGTTTACTTGACCATCTATAGTGTTATCAAAATAGTCTTTAGATCCGACCATCGCTAAAATTTGTCCAGTTTTAGGATCAATAGAAACTAAGGCGGCATTATTGGCGTTATAGTTTTCTTGGTAGTTTATTGTTTTTTCTTTGATAACATCTTCGGCTATTTTTTGTTTGTATAAGTCTAAGGTGGTGTATATTTTTAAACCCTCTTGTTCAACCATTTTTTCGCCATACTTTTCTGCTAGAATATCCTTGATATACATTACAAAATGAGGAGCAGTGATATTAGTTTCCGGTTCCATAAACTTTATAACTTCTTGTTGAGCGGCTATTTTTTCCTGTTCAGAAATATATCCTTGTTCATTCATTAATTTTAAAACATAATCTTTCCTTCCAAGGAGTAAATCTTTATTCGGTCCGTATGGTGAGTATCTACTAGGAGCCTGTGTAAGGGCCGCTAAGAGAGCCGCCTCAGCTAGGCTGATATCTTTTGCATGTTTGTTAAAATATTTCTGGCTAGCCGCTTCTATGCCGTAGGCATTTGAACCATAGGGAATTTCGTTTAGATACATTTGTAGAATTTCATCTTTAGAAAACTTTTGTTCTAGACGGTAAGATAAAACTAACTCTTTTATTTTTCTGGTTATTTTTTTTTCAGGAGTTAGAATTGCATTTTTAATAAATTGTTGAGTAAGAGTAGAGCCGCCAGCAGTTTGCCCGTAAAGGACATTAGTAATTGCAGTTCTAAACATTGCCCAAAGACTAAAACCGCCATGATTATAAAAATTTTTATCCTCAATAGAGATTGGAGCCTTCTTTACATACTCAGGCAAATCTTTTAAGGCAATCAAAGTTCTCTTTTGATCGCCATGAATTTCATATAAGATATTTTCTCCCGTTCTATCATAAATTTTTGTGCTTTGAGCCACTTCGCGGTTTATCAGTTGGTTTGGATTTGGTAAATCACGAGAAATCCAGGCGACATAAATTATTATAATTACAAAAAGCGCCGCGCCCAAACTTAAAATACCTGAAAAAAACCTTTTTTTCCATGATTTTTTGTATCTTTTAGAGTTAGTGTTTTTACTCTGCGACTGGGTTTTTAATATTTGGTTTTTCCAACTATCTCCAGACGGTTTTTTCAGCTGTGGGATTGGCATATGTTTAGTTTTTATGTGTTATAGTAATATTATCCTTTTTATAGTATGATTTTGTCAACTTTTGTTTTATAATATATTTATTATGACAAATATAAACAGTTTAGAAAATAAAAAAATAAAAGAAATTGTTAAACTTAGAAAAGCAGGAACCAGGAAAGATAAGGGAGTTTTTTTAATTGATGGAAAAAGAGAGATAGAATTAGCTTTTAAGTCTGGGGTAGATATTCAAGAAATTTTTTATTGTCCCGACTTTAGTCCAGAATATCCTAGTCTTTTAAAAAAAGTTCCTGAGAATAAACTAATTATTGTTTCAAAATTAGTATTTCAAAAAATTTCTTATAAAGAAAGTCCTGATGGATTTTTAGCTATTGCTAGCTATCAGAATTATTGTTTAGATGATGTAAAGTTAAGCGCAAATCCTTTAATTATTATTTTAGAATCAGTAGAAAAACCCGGTAATATCGGGGCGATTATGAGAACGGCTTACGCGGCCGGAGTTGATGCAATAATAATTAATGATAATCAAACGGATATATTCAACCCTAATATTATAAGGGCTAGTGAGGGACACATTTTTAATAACCAGGTTGTTGTCGCTTCTGTTTCTGAAACGGCTACTTGGTTAAAGAAGAATGGAATTAAAAGCTTAGCGGCTGCAACCAAAAAAAGCAATAATTATCTAGAAGTTGATTTAACAGAGCCAATTGCTTTAGTATTTGGCTCTGAATCAGATGGTCTTAGCGCACAATGGTTAAAATCAGCTAATGAAAGAATATTAATACCAATGAAGGATGGCATGGATTCCTTGAACGTTTCCGTTTCGGCTGCAATAATTGTTTTTGAAGCGATTAGACAAAGGAATATTAGTTAAAAATACTCAGTTTGACAAGGTTTCATATTTCTATTATTATAAGACAAGATTAATCAATGAGCGCCCGTAGTTCAATGGATAGAACACCAGCCTTCTAAGCTGGTTATGAGGGTTCGATTCCCCCCGGGCGTACGTTTTACAACAAAACAAGTATGGTGCCTATGGTGTAGTGGTAACACAGCAGGTTGTGGTCCTGTCATCACCGGTTCAAATCCGGTTAGGCACCCAAAGTAGAAAAAACGAGTTTAAAAGCTCGTTTTTTCTGTTATATAAAGCAATAAACTTGGTTTACCAGGTTAAATTCAAATAACTTAGTTGACAATATTAAGTTAATATGATATAATTAATTTAGTTCAATAAAAACATCTTAAATTATAAGTCATGGCAAAAAATCAAGATGACCAGCCGAGCCAAGTTGATGAGACTCAGAATGAATCTCAAAAAACTGGGATGTCGCAGTATGAAATGGCAATGTATTGTCACGTAGACTATTATGAAGAGTACGATGAAAATGGAGCGCCAATTGATTAATTAATTTTTTGGTGAAAAACAAAGGCCTAGTATAAGATACTGGGTTTTTTTAATTTACTAAATATTCCACCAAGAAAGTTTTCCAAGCTTTACGATTAGCCACCCAAAGTAGAAAAAACGAGCCTTTGGGCTCGTTTTTGTGTTATAATATGACTAAGATAATTAATTATTTTTTATATGTATTTAGAAAAATTTCGCAACCATCCTAATCCGATGCAAGTGAAAAAACAAATTGAAAATGATATTTTAGAAAACGATGGTAAAGATATGGAGGACCACTTAGATGACTATAAGCCGGAAAAAAATGAGAACAATCATTTTAATTTTCAACCGACTAAAGAATTATTAAACGAAGTCTCATCTGATGATTTATACTCTTGGTATTCTACGGCCATACAAAGGCGTGAAGGACGTAAACCGCTAAGTGAGGATTCTTTTAAATGTCATTTTTTTGAAAGAGAGGGTTTTAATGAAACCTTTTCTTATGGCGATTCAGAAAAAGGATATTTACTTGGGTTTCAAAAATTTGGCGTTTTTATTCCAAGCCACTTCGCTCCTAAAACATTGCGCGGTGGTTACGAATTGCTTAAGGCGCTGGGCGACAGTGATACAATACCATCTATTTTAGCTATTACCGAAGATTTAGCCGAAACATTAAAAAAGATGCCAAGTTGGCATAAGATAGAAATAGGTAAAGATGTTTTATCATATTTTCGAGGCGAGTTAGTGAAAAAAGATATTTATTATAATTCGCATCCTGAAGTACAAAATTTAATGATGGGGTTGATGTTAGAATATTTAAATCAAAGTCATGAACAAAGGCGCTTTACTAATAATTCTGATATTGAAGATGAAGATGATCTAAATGACGAAGAATAATGTTAATAAGTTTATTTAACAGCTAGATCTACGCTTGTATAAGCCGCCCTTAAATCTAAAAAATGTAAGGGCGGTTTTTGTTTTTCAACAGTTGACATAAATTAATAAACGTATTAAGGTAAACGGTTGTTTTGTAGCTTAACAAATAAGGTTATTTGAACTAATCACTAAGATTATCTGTATCTTGGTAGTTTTAGTGATTAGTTTAAAAAAAATGTATTTAACCTTTAAAATAGAAAAATGAAATCATTTATTAAAGTTACCACAATCACCGTGGTTATCGTTTCTGTGGTGATGTTGATTATCTGGGGGCGTCTCCAGGAAAGAGTGTTTACTAATGCCCAAGCGGAAGAAATCTACCGAAGCCAAACTCATATTATGGGTTTCAGTTCAACCGACTATACGGTTACCAATTATGATGGTGATAAGGACATTTCGATTCCCGCATCTGACAAAAGAATTCATATTGCTAATAGTGGATCTGAGACAAGTGCGGATAGCACTTACTATTTAGCGGCTGGAAAATATCAGGGAGTCAATATCTCTACTTTGGGGGGTGTTGTAAGAGTGTGTTATAAAAACAAGCCCTTTTATCAAAGCAGTCGTAATCTGGGAATTAATTGTGATTCATTTCCTATTCGCTTCTCTATTTCTGAGACAACAATAAATGGAAATAGTTTTGTGATTATAGGGGAAGCCTGTGACTTCCATGGTTATTATGGTGGACTGTATGTAAATGGGAACATTGTTTCTCAATACATTATAGCTAAAGGTTCGGTAGCTTATTTACCAATTTCAGTGAAGAAGGTTGGCGGAAAAGTAATGATTTGTTTTGAAAGTATTAACTTTGCATTTTTATATGTGATGTTCAATCCTGAAACGAATCAATTAATTTTACCGACCGACTATGAATCAGTGGAAAATAAATCAAAATTTTAAAATCGACCAATTTTTGGCTCGTACAAACTGAGCGCTCAACGTACTCAGTTGAAAAATATGGTGAGATTCATAATTACCTATAAAAGGTTTTTTTGAAATATCAATGGTGGTGGATAGTGAAAAGGCAGCTCAGTCGGGTTGCCTTTTTTATATGGTATAATATCTTTGTATATTAATTTATGATGAAATTACCGCAACTAACTTTTACTCGATTTATTGCCGCTTTTTTTATCGTTGTTTTTCATTTTGGTCGCAATGTTTCGCCGTTCAATCAACCGATGCTTGCTGATTGGATAGGACTAGCGCCAGCCGGAGTGAGTTATTTCTTTTTATTGTCCGGATTTATTTTAACCCTAGTTTATAATAAAGGAGAAAAAGAGTTAATAAATAAAAAGAAATATTTTATTGCTAGGTTTTTTCGTATCTATCCCTTATATATTTTAGCCTTAATCATCTTAATAACTTTTCTTTTACTCACAAAACAAATAATTGATTTAAGGGCATTATTTTTACAAATAATATTGTTACAAGCTTGGTTTCCTAATTTTTCTGTAGCCTTGAATATTCCTAGTTGGTCGCTTTCAGTTGAAATGTTCTTTTATGTCATTTTCCCTTTTTTACTTATCGGTCTTAGAAAAATTAAAAAAGATTGGTTGCTAATTATCATCGGACTACTGTTTTGGTTTATAAGTTTTAGCTTATATTATTATGGGCTTAATAATTCTCCAATAAATACCTCTAGCTATTTTCACCATTTGTTTAACTATAATCCGTTATTACATCTAAATTCTTTTATTCTCGGTATAATTAGTGGGCTCATATTTAAACGTTTTAAAAAACCGCTTTCAGTTAGTAAATCTCTAATATTAATATTAGCGCCATTAGTTATCATTTTTATTTTAGTTATTAGCCATCATCCGATACTACATTATTATAACAACGGCCTTTTGGCTCCGCTGTTTGCCGTCTTTTTGATTGGTTTAGCGAGCGATAAAACTTGGTTAACTAAACTTTTATCCAGCCGCCCCTTGGTTTTGCTTGGTGAAATTAGTTATGGAATTTATATTTTACAAATACCAATTAATGCTTGGTGGAGCGCCTTTTTCAATCGTTATTTAGCTGGGTATCCTAATTTTAATTTTTTAGGATTTTTTATTTTGTTAATTCTTATTTCTTGGTTATCTTTTAAGTTTATCGAACAGCCAATAAGACGATGTGCTAAAAAATAGTAACTTTGGTATAATTAAACAACGGTAATTATTTTAGATATGGAAACAAATAAAAATGATTTTAAAGTTGCTTATTTTAGCATGGAAATTGCTCTTGAAAGCAGTATAAAAACTTATTCTGGAGGCTTAGGAATTTTAGCCGGTGACATTTTGCGTTCCGCCGCTGATTTAAAGCTACCGATGGTTGGGATTACACTTCTTAGTGATCAAGGATATTTTGATCAAAAAATAAATATTAATGGTCAGCAAGAAGCTCTCCCGACTATTAGTTATGATTTTTCTAAATTAAAAAAATTAAAAACAGTAGCCGTAATTAAAATTGGAAACGATAAAGTTAAAGTCGCTGTTTGGCAGTATTTAATTAAAAATATAGATGGTTTTGCTATTCCGATTTATTTACTGGATACAAATATGGTTGATAATAAGGAGGAATATAAGAGTTTGACTGGAAGACTTTATGGTCGAGATAAAGAATATCGACTATTACAAGAAATAGTTTTAGGCTGCGGTGGTTATCAGATTTTAAAATCACTTGGTTATAATATTAATAAATTTCACATTAACGAGGGCCATGGTAGTTTTGTAGCCATCACTCAATTCTTAAATTCCAATAAAAAAAATATTGCCGCTAAAATTGCTGATACTAGAAAAAAATGTATTTTCACTACTCATACTCCGATTAAAATGGCTCAAGATATTTTCCCCTTAGACTTAGTTCTTAAATATCAACCAGATTTTCCCTCCAAACTTCCCAATTTGGTGATTGAAGGAGAGGTAAATATGACTAAAGTCGCTCTTTATTTTAGTGATTATATAAATGGCGTTGCTTTAAGCAACCAACAAATTTCTAGTCAGATGTTTCCTGAGTATCCAATCCATTCCATAACTAATGGTGTCCATTCACTAACCTGGACTTCACCAGAATTTCAACTCTTATTTGATAAGCATATTCCTAATTGGCGCTTTTCGAGTTTATCTTTGCGTAATGCTTTTGTTATTCCGTTAGACGAAATTTGGGAAGCACATCAATCGGCTAAGAAATATTTAATAAAAATTATTAAAGAAAAATCTGATTTAGATTTTGATGAAAAAGTCTTTACGATTGGTTTTGCTCGTCGTTTTACTGCCTATAAACGCCCAGAACTTCTTTTGTATGATATGGAGCGTTTGCTTGGTATTCAAGAAAAAATTGGAAAAATTCAGATAGTTTATGGCGGTAAAGCACATCCGGCTGATGAAAAGGGGCAATTAATTATTGAAAGTGTAAATCATATTATTAAAAAATATAAGGATAAAATAAAAATTGTTTTCTTAGAAGGCTATGAAATGGATTTAGCTAAAATAATAATTGCTGGTGTTGATCTTTGGGTTAATACTCCTCTTCCTCCAAACGAAGCGTCAGGAACAAGCGGGATGAAAGCGGCTCATAATGGAGTCCCACAATTAAGTTCGTATGATGGTTGGTGGAAAGAGGGTTATATTAGAGATAAAACGGGCTGGACGATAAGAGGTGAGCATATTATAGGTGAAGATAGTTTAGAAAAAAAAGATGCTATTAGTTTGTATAATTTATTAGAGCAAGAAATAATGCCTCTTTATTACAAAGATTTCGAAGCTTGGCGAGAAATAATGCGTTTTACTATCGGCGTTAATGCTTCCTTTTTTAATACCGAAAGGGTTTTGAGGGAATATGCTCAAGATGCTTATTTATAAATAGTATGAAAAAAGTATTATTTCTAGGATTATTTATTGTTAACCTAATAATTATTTTGTATTTTTGGTTTGATCGTTCAGGTTCACTGCTTAGTTTCGGACAAACTGGACTAATAATTGCTCTTGGTAGAATTTTTGGTTTGTTAGCCGTTTACCTTGTTCTTTGGCAATTAGTTTTGATTGGCCGGATCAAATTTATAGAAAAAGTTTTTGGCCATGATAAACTAGCTATCGTCCACCATATCAATGGACTCATTTCTTGGATTTTTATTTTTTTGCATCCGTTATTTATAATTTTAGGTTACAAGTTAGCTAATGAAGTCAGTTTTTGGCAACAAACGAACGAATTTTTATTTCATTGGGAGGGAATGTTGGGTGCAATTCTAGCGGTAATAATTTTTATGGTTGTTATTGTTACTTCTGTAATTGCTATCAAGAAAAAACTTCGTTATGAGACTTGGTATTTTATTCATTTATTTACCTATTTAGCTATTATCTTAGCTTTTAATCATCAATTAGAATTTGGGAATACTTTACAAAATCAAGTTTTTTATATTTATTGGCAAGTATTATATTGGGTAGTAATCGGCTTATTTATTTATTTTAAATTCTTTGTACCGGGAAGATTATTTTTTAAGCATCAATTTTATATTTCTAAAATAGAGAAAGAAAATGAAAGCGTAGTTTCAATTTATATTTCCGGAAATCAAATGGAAAGTTTTAATTTTTTAGCCGGACAATTCGCGACCTTTCGGTTCTTAGATGGTAGAATAGCCTTAGAGGCTCACCCCTTTTCCTTTTCTCAAGCTAAAAATAATAGGGATATAAGAATTTCTATCAAAGGCCTTGGTGATTTTACTTCGGTTACTTTAAATAAATTAAAAATTGGAACCAAGGTTTTTATTGATGGACCGCATGGAATTTTTACATCCTCTAGAACTAATAATAAAAAAATAGCACTAATTGCTGGTGGTGTAGGAATAACGCCAATGGTCTCAATCGCGGAGAGTGCACAAGAAAAAGATATTGTAATTTTATATTCGGTTGCCTTAAAAAAAGATTTTATTTTTAACAATAGTCTCGCGGCTTTAAAAAATGTTTCCGCCCTTCATCTTATTGCGAGTCAAGATAATTCTTGGGATGGAGAAAAAGGTCGCTTGGATAAAGAAAAAATAAAAAGACTGGTTCCTGATTATTTAGAAAGAAGTTTCTATCTTTGTGGTCCGGCAATGTTTATGAAAAACATAATTAAATTATTGATAATTCTAGGAGTAAATAAAAAAAATATTTATTTTGAAAAATTTTCTTTAGGTTAAATTTTAAAGTTAAATAATTTAAATAATTAATAAAAAATAATATGCCTACAAAAGCAAACAACAAAAAACAAACAACCAAGGAAAAATCAGCCAAAGAGCAATTCAATGTTTATGGACATGAAATTTTGGAAAAAGTAAAAAAATTAATTAAAGAAGGAAATGTCCGCCGCATCATTATTAAGAATGAAAAAGGCAAAGTGTTGATGGAAATACCGGTTACCTTCGCAGTTATTGGCGCCGTGTTAGCTCCGATGTTAGCGGCTATTGGTGCTTTAGCGGCCCTACTTAACAAAGGGACGATTGAGGTTGAAAGAAAATAAATTAAAAGTTTGTATTAAAAAAGAGGCTATCGTAATAGTCTCTTTTTTGTTTGATATTTTAAGCAATAAACTTTAAAACTTCGTCAGTTTTATTTTTCATTATTTCTGGGGTAATAGCTTCTAGATTTAATCTTATTTTGTCTTCAGTGTTAGAGCCTCTAACGTTAAACCAAAAATCAGGATAAGTAATAGATACCCCGTCTAATCTATCAATTTTCCCGTCTGGGAAAGCTTTCTCTATTTTTTCTAAAACCAAATTTTTATCTTTAACATCACGATTTATTTCTCCTGAGTGAAAATACTTTTCATATTGGGCAACATAACTTGCAATCATTTTTGGAAATTTAGCAAATTCGCTTAATAGTTTCAAGATTATAATACTAGGATATTCAAAACAGCCGAGTTCAGTATTTAGAAAAAAATGGCCAGATGACTCAGCGGCAAAATATATATCTTCTTTAATCATTTGTTCTTTAATTAAAGAATGTCCCACTCTAGTCATTACGGGATTGCCACCATTTTCTACAATAAAATCTACAGTAATTTTCCCTGGTCTGGCGTCATAACCAATACTTGCTCCTGGTTTTTCTTGAAGGAAAAGTTTAGCTAGCAGGCCTCTAACGATGGCTGGATTAATAGTTTTTCCTTCATTATCAACAAAGAAAATTCTATCACCATCACCATCAGTAGTTATTCCTAGGTCCGCCTTATTATTTAATACGGCTTCTTTTATTTGAATAAGGTTTTCTTCTTTTAATGGATCGGCTTCATGAGCAGGGAACGTTCCATCTAGAGTAAAGTTAAGAGAAATAAGTTTGATTGGTAATTTTTCCGCTAGTTTATTTAAGTACAAAGCGCCCATGCCGTTTGCAGAATCCATCACGATAGTTAATGGTTTTATTTCACTAATATTAACCCGACTAAAGGCATAAGCTATTTCATCTTCTAAAATATTGTTTAATTGAGTTTCTGTACCGGAAATTTTGCTTGTGATAAATTTATTTTCTAACACCCTATCTTTAAGAAATTCTATTCCAGTTTCACCGCTTACCGGCACACCCTTGCTTCTTACAATCTTAAAACCATTCCATTCTTTTGGATTATGGGAAGCAGAAACCATTATTCCTCCATCATAATTATTTTTTCCAACAGCAAAATATAAGGTGGGCGTTGAAACTAGGCCAATATCTATAACATCAACCCCGCTAGCCAATAAGCCACGTATCAGATTAGACTTTAAGCGCGGAGATGATAGGCGCATATCACAGCCAACGGCTATTTTTAATATTTTATCTTTCTCATAGTCAGGATCAGCTTTTCTTAATTCGGTAAAAGCTAAACCTAAAAGATAAGCAAACTCATCATCAAAGTCTACGCCGTATATTCCTCTAATATCGTAAGCTTTAAATATTTTTGGATTGATTGGTAACATAAAATGAAAGGCTTCCTAATCCTAGACAAATAATTATTAATTTAATTATCCAGCCAATAAAAGGTAGCGAAAATAATAACGATATAACGATTGAACCTACAAGTAATGTCCAGAAAAAATTTGTTTGAAATTTTATTAAATCTTTAATAATTAACTCGCCGACTAAAATAGCAACTAAGGTTTTTGCTAACAAGATTAAAGCGAGCCAAATAGCTAAGAGTATGGCCGCTAAAGGAATCCCAATAATAGTAATTACTAAAACTATCGCTAAAGGAGGAACTATCAAGAACACAATTAATCCAATTAACATTAATTTGCCAAATTTCGCTCTCATTTCTATAAGTAGTTTTCTGGTATTTTGTGGAGTAACAAAAATAAATATTAAACCAATTAAAATTATAGAAAGAATTGAAAACAGTCTTTCCCAGGCCCAAGTTGCAACATTATTTTTTGTTTTAATTTGAGGCATCTTATAATTTGTTTGTCCTGATATTTCAGCGCCCTCTTTAATATCAACTTTATTTTTTGCGGTATAATTTAAATCGCCGTTTATAATTGCTCCCTTAGAAATAATTATGCTTTGTGCTTGGTTTTCATCATAAACTTTAAAGGTCGCAGTCTTACCAATTTTTCCTGAGATAATTGCTTGTTTGCAATAAACATTTAAGGCGCCATCAATAACGCCTTTTATCTGAGTATTAGAGGCCATAATGAGAGTGTCCCAACCTATTCTTGCTTTTTCGCCGATAGTTATTTCAGATCCTAGAGCATTTACATTTCTAGCAACTGAACCATTAATTATTAAAGAATTACCAAAAATGCGAACGTTTCCTCCGATTTCTCCGTTAACGTGGATATTCTGAGCAACCGCAATGATATCACCCTCAATTCTCCCGTTAACGGTAATTGATTTAGCAGCTGCAATTAAATCGCCGCTAATGACTCCGTCAACAGTAATTGTATCGCCAGCTGCAAATAAATTTCCAGTTATGACTTCGTTTTGAGCAACGAAAACTGCTTGGCCGGCATTTGTTTCCGCCGCTTTTAGTCCAGAAAGCGGCCAAATTAGTACCGCTAAGAAGATAATGATTTTTATAGGTTTTATGTTCATAAAATCCTTGTTTAATTTAAAAAAATAATGTATTGTTAATTAGATTATATCTTGATTATACTCTAAAAAAATGGCAGAAGCAATAAAAAATTTAATATTAGATAATGTTTTAAAGATTAAAACTAGGGACCAACTCGAGGATATAAAACGTCGTTTTTGTAAAGAGTTTAAATTATCTTCAATATCGAATTCGGAGGTTTTGAAAGAATATCGTCTTTTAGTTGCCGCTGGTTTATTAACCAGATCTGAATCATTTGAAATGTTGCTTAGGAAACGAAGCGTTCGAACGATGTCGGGCATTGCTCCAGTTGCCGTTTTGACTAAATCCTATCCTTGTCCCGGAACCTGTGCTTATTGTCCACATCAAAAAGATGTTCCCGTAAGCTATTTAGCGAATGAGCCGGCCGTAATGAGAGCTATTCGTTGCCAATATGATCCGTATAAACAAGTTGCCTTAAGATTAAAGGCTCTAGAGAATAATGGCCATGAACCAGAGAAAATTGAAATTATTGTGATTGGCGGAACCTGGAGCTATCTACCAAAACGCTATAAATATTGGTATATCGCTAATTGTTTTAGAGCGGCCAATGATTATAGTAAATTACGCTTAAAAAAACTTGCTAGCCTAAAAGAAGAAAGCAGTTTCAATGCAAATTTAAAGGCCTATTATAAACAGAATTTAAGTTTAACTCGTTTACATGAGATATTATTACTTGAACAAAAGAAAAATGAGAAAGCGCGATATAAAATTATTGGTTTAACTTTAGAAACTCGCCCCGATTATATTAATGAGGCTGAATTAATAGAAATGCGCGAACTTGGTTGTACTAGAGTAGAGATAGGTGTGCAAGCGGCCGATGATGCAATTTTAAAATTAAATAAGCGCGGCCACGGCGTTAAAGAAATTGTTGAAGCGACTAAATTACTAAAACAATACGGCTTTAAAATAACGTATCATCTGATGCCGGCTTTACCGGGAGCAACACCGAAAAAAGATTTAGAATTATTTAAAAAACTATTTTCTGATGAATCTTTTCAGCCCGACCAAATAAAATTTTACCCCACAGTTGTTACTAAGGGGAGTTTGCTCTATAGATGGTATAAACAAGGAAAATATAAACCATATTCCGATAAAGTCTTGCAGGCTTTAATTGTAAAATGCAAAGAAGCGGTTCCAGAATATGTCCGCATTATTCGCTTAATACGAGATATTCCAGGTGAATCAATTATTGCTGGAAACAAGATTACAAATTTAAGACAAGTCATGAAAGATCGAGGGGTAAAATGTCGTTGTATCCGTTGTCGTGAGGTTAAGGATGGAAAAATAATTGCGCCCAAAATAAATATTATGGAATACGCTTCTTCTGGAGGGAAAGAATATTTTATTAGTGCCGATAGTGAGAATAAAGAGACTTTGTATGGATTTTGCCGTTTGCGTATAAATAAAAATAGTAAAGTCGCCTCGGCGATAATTCGAGAACTTCATGTTTACGGAGAATTGGTTTCCGTTGGCGGCGAAAAAAGAATCCAACATAGTGGCTTGGGACGAAAATTATTAGCAGAAGCAGAAAAAATTGTTAAAGCTAATAATTTAGCTAATATTTCAATAATTTCTGGAGTAGGTGTAAGGGGATATTATAAAAAATTTGGTTACAGATTAAAAAATACTTATATGGTTAAAACCATCTAGCATTTATATTTTTATGAATGATAAGAAAATACATTCTGGAGCGGGCCGGATTTTAAAAAGAGTTGCGGAAAAAATTGGAGCCAAAGTTATGATTGAACCGCGCTGGGGAGTGGTTGGCCAGATTAATTTTTTAGGTGGTAAAAAAAGATATTTTCGTTTTTCTAGCCTTGATTTAAATCCGCACGGATCTTCTGTTGTTTCTATTGATAAAGATTATGCCAATTTTTTTATGAAAAAAATGGGCTACTCGACTATTAAGGGAAAAGCTTTTCTTTCATCCGATTGGGCTAAAACAATCGGTGCAAAACAAACAAAAAAAGAGGTTTATGATTTTGCCCATCAAATCGGTTACCCAATTATTGTTAAGCCAAATAGCGGTAGTCACGGCAATGGAGTTTTTATGGTCTATAATCAAAAAGAATTACAACAAGCTTTAGATTATATCTTCCCTAAAGATAATATTGCTTTAATTCAGAAGTTTATTACCGGTAATGATTATCGAATTGTAGTGCTTGATGATAAAATTATCTCCGCTTATCAAAGATTACCTTTTTGTATTGTTGGAGATGCAAAAAATGATATTGAACGGCTGATAGTTAAAAAAATAAAAACTTTAGCCGATTTAAATCGTCCGGTTAATATTAAAATAAGCGATCAAAGAATTTTACAAAATTTAAAAAGACAAAAATTAAATCTAAAATCGGTTTTAAAGAAAGACGAAAAAATTTACTTGTTAAATAATGCTAATTTATCATCAGGCGGAGACGCTCTTGATATTACAAATATAATTCATCCGGAGTTTAAAAAATTAGCGATTCAACTTACTAGAGATATGGGTCTGCGCTTATGTGGAGTAGATTTAATGGTTCAGGGAGAGATAAGCGAGAAAATAAAAAAATACTGGATAATTGAGATTAATTCATCTCCAGGCTTGGATCATTATTTAAAGATTGGTAAAAATCAAGAAAAAATTGTTGAAAATATGTATCTTGAAGTTTTAAAAGCACTGGGAAAGTACTAAATGACGAGCCGAGCCTCTATTTGTTATATTTAAACAAGTATGCAATAATAATACTCATATGTTGATTACCAGAAATATCACAACTTGGTCGGGGTTTGTTTCAATCCGTTCAGTTTTTTAGCCCGGAGAACTTTTTGATTTTTCTTAAAGCGTCCTTCCGGGGCGTTTTTATTTATTTAATTACTTATATCTATGATTTTAGAAAAAATAAACTTTAAGATTATTATCGCCTTAGTTTTTTATCTTGTTTCACTGCTCGCCGCCAATACTCTCGGTTTGAAAATAATGCCTTTCATTTTTGGAACGCATTTATCAGTTGCGGTTTTCTTTTTTCCCTTTGTATTTTTAACAACTGATGTAATCGGACAAGTTTATGGAAAAGAAATGGCTAAAACTTTCGTTTTAGCGGGGTTTATCAGTATTTGTTTATTTATGATATATTCGCTTGTTTCCTTGGCCTTACCTTGGGCAGAAAGCGGCTTAAAGTTTAAAGATAGTTTTAATACGATATTTGGAATTTCACTGAGGATGTCGGTTGCTTCGCTGTTTGCTTATTTAATTGCTGAGTATCAAGATGTTTATGCTTTTTTCTTTTTTAAGAAAAAATTAAATAATAAAGCCTTTTGGTTGCAGTCTAATTTATCAAATCTCTGGTCACAATTATTAGATACCGTAGTTTTCATGGCGATTGCTTTCTTAGGAGTTTATTCACTCAAAACCCTAATTTTGATGAGCATTCCTTGGTACTTGTATAAAATCGCCATCGGATTTTTGTATACGCCCCTATCTTATCTAGGTATTTATTTCTTAAAATATGAAAATAAAAGCATTCAAAACAAAAATATTTAAACCAAACGAAAATTTAATTTCTTTTATTGAACAATATTTACCAAAAATTTCCGAAAGAAGTATTTTGATAGTTACTTCAAAAATTGTTGCTTTAGCGGAGGGTCGTTTTGTGAAGTATACTAATAAAAAAGATAAAGAAAGAATCATTAAAGCGGAAAGTGAATTTACATTAAAGACTAAATACGTTTTTTTAACGATTAAAAATGGAGAGGCGATGGCTAACGCCGGAATTGACGAAAGCAATGCTAATGGGAATCTAATTCTTTTACCGCTTGATAGTTTTAAATCGGCCGTAAAAATTAGAAAATATTTTTGTGCTAAATATAAGCTAAAAGAATTAGGCGTTATTATAACCGATAGTCGTTGTTTACCTTTGCGGGCCGGCGTTGTTGGCGTCGCAACCGGTTATGCCGGATTCAAGGGATTAAAAAAATATTATGGTAAACGCGATATATTCAAGCGGCCCTTTGTTTATGAACGAGTAGATGTGGTTGATAGTTTAGCAACGGCGGCCGTATTTTGCATGGGAGAAGGGAATGAACAAAAGCCGTTAGCTTTAATTAAAGAAGCTCCGGTAGAATATACTGAGCGTATCAATAAAAATGAGCTAAAAATTGATATTAAAGAGGATATGTATGGGCCATTATTTCGTCAAATAAAATAAAAAAAGATTTTTGACAAAATCAAACTGCAGAGATAAGATAAAAGTAGTTAATAATTACAAAAATATGCAATACGACCATCTAAAAAATCAAGATCCAACAGTTTTTGAGATTATAGAACGAGAAGAAACAAGACAAAACGAGGAGTTAGAATTAATTGCCTCAGAAAACTATGTTTCTCCGGCTGTTTTGGAGGCGATGGCAACAGTTTTAACCAATAAATACAGCGAAGGCTATTCCGGACATAGATATTATGGCGGAAATTATATTATTGATGATATTGAAGATTTAGCGATTGAAAGAGTCAAAAAATTATTTGAGGCCGAACACGTTAATGTTCAACCGCTATCCGGTTCACCGGCTAACGCCGCTGTTTATATGGCTTTTTTGAATCCGGGAGATAAAGTTTTGGGCTTAAGATTAGATCATGGTGGACATTTATCACATGGCCATAAAGTTAATTTCTCCGGACGTTTGTATAACTTCGTTCAATATGGCGTTAACTTAGAAACTGGAATTATTGATATGGATGAAGTAAGGGAAATTGCCCTGCGGGAAAAACCAAAAATGATAGTTGCTGGTTTTAGCGCCTATTCAAGAGAAATTGATTGGCAAAAATTTAAAGATATTGCTGATGAAGTTGGAGCCTATACTTTTGCCGATATTGCTCATATTGCTGGACTGATTGCCGGAAAACAATTGAAAAATCCGGTTCCGATTTTTGATGTTGTTTCAACTACAACTCATAAAACCTTAAGAGGTCCGCGCGGAGCAATTATCATGTGCAAAGAAAAATTTGCTAAGCAGGTAAATAGCGCGGTTTTTCCGGGAATGCAGGGCGGACCTCATGATCATATTACCGCCGCTAAAGCCGTTGCTTTTGGTGAAGCTCTAAAACCGGAATTTATCGAATATTCTCGCCAAATAATTAGTAATGCTAAAACGATGGCAGAAGAATTTATAAATCTCGGTTATAAAATAGTTTCCGGCGGAACGGATAATCATTTAATGGTGGTTGATTTAAGCAGCAAGGGTTTAGCCGGAAAGGAAGCGGAAACTACTTGGGAAAAAATTGGGATTTCTGTTTCTCGTTCAACAATTCCTAATGATCCAAATCCACCGATGAATCCTTCCGGTGTTAGATTAGGAACTCCAGCCATTACGACCAGAGGAATGAAAGAAAATGAGATGAAATTAATTGTTGCTTTAATGGATGAAGCCTTAATGAATAAAGAAGATGAAAATAAATTAGCTGCGATTAAAGAAACAATTAAAAACTTATGCGCTAAATTTCCCATTCCGACTAAATAAAAAGCATTATGGTTAAATTAATAGATGGACGAGCGATTGCGGAAAGAATAAAAGACGAAGTCGCCTATACAATACATAAACTTAATGGACCAAGACCAAACTTGGCCATTATTTTAGTGGGAGAACGTGAGGACTCTAAAATTTATGTTGCCTTAAAACAAAAAGAAGGTAAGAAGGTCGGAGTTGATACTCATTTATATCAGCTTGATGCCAATACTTCAGAAAAAGAATTATTAGCGGTGATTGAATTCTTAAATAAGGATGAAACAATAGACGGAATTTTAGTACAATTACCTTTGCCGGCGAAGTTTGAAACTGATAAAATTATTTCTGCTCTCGATCCCAATAAAGACGTTGATGGTTTTCATCCGCAACATCCTGATTATATTCTTTCTCCGGTTTTAGCTTCGGTTAGTGCCTGTTTGGAAGAAATAAAAATGTCGGGTCAGGGAAAGACGGCCTGTGCTCTTTATAATTCTGATATTTTTGGACAAGGACTTGAAGAAACAGTTTTAGCGGCCGGGTTTAAAATTTGCAAACGAGAAAATTTAAAGCAAGCAGACTTAATTGTTACCGCGCTTGGTGAACCTAATAAAATTAAAAAAGAAATGATAAAAGAGGACGCGGTGATAATTGATATTGGTATTTCTAAAGTCGGCGATATTGTGTATGGTGATACGGATTATGAAGATGTAAAAAATAAAGCTTCTTATATAACTCCGGTTCCTGGCGGCATTGGTCCGATGACGGTTGCTTTTTTATTTAAAAATGTTCTAGAGATATTTAGTCGTCGTTTTGGACTAATAAAAGAATAAAAAAAATCACCTCCCAGGGAAGATGATTTAAAAGAACTAAAAACTATTTTGGTTAGAATTAGTCGTTAGTTTGAGGAGTTGGCGGGAACTTTTTGTCCCACCATTTTTGGGCGGCTGGGCGATTAATTCCTCCAATGCTAGCAAGAAAAGCTAGCAAACCAACAAGAACAAACACTAACCCAGAGAAATCTTGGGTTTGGAATAAATGAATTCCTCCCCAGATAAACACCACAGAGAGAAGCCCCATAGCGAGAATATGGAGAATAAACCTCCCTCTGCTCAGCGGGGACTCCCGGAAAAAGGCGACTGCGTTGTGCAAGAACAACATTATACCATCGATAATACTATCGAAAAATGTCATGGTTGCGTCAAACAAGTCAGCAATAGGTGTAGCGAGCATTAAAAATAATTTTCTTTTCATCGCGATTTTTTTGGTTTTTAAAATGAACTATACTAATAACTAACTAAATAAGTGTACAACCTTTAACGATTTCTGTCAATGATGCATAAAAAACAACAATTACTAGAGCTTTTGAAAATTCATTTCGGTTATGATTCTTTTCGGCCTGGGCAAGAAAGAGCGATTGATAATATTTTAAAAGGCCAAGATACGATGGTTATTTTACCGACCGGAGCCGGTAAATCTTTAATTTTTCAACTTCCAGCTCTAGTTCTTGAGGGGGTAACGATTGTTATTTCACCACTGATTGCTCTTATGAAAGATCAGGTAGATTCTTTAGATAAAGTTGGTATTCCGGCAACTTTTATCAATTCTTCTATTTCACCGGATGAAACTGCGGCGCGTTTAGTAAAAATTAAATCAGGTTTTTATAAAATAGTTTATATCGCGCCGGAGCGTTTTTATAATCAACAATTCTTAACAGAACTTAAAAATATTAAAGTTTCATTATTTGCCGTTGATGAGGCGCATTGCGTAAGCCAATGGGGGCATGATTTTCGTCCCAGCTATTTAAGGCTTAAAGAAGCAATTAAGTTTGTTGGTAAGCCGCCGGTCGTAGCCTTAACGGCAACTGCGACGCCAGAAGTGAGAGACGATATTATAAAACAACTTAATTTAAAAGACCCAGAAGTAGTTTTAACTGGTTTTGCTCGTCCTAATTTACAATTAGCGGTCATTCCTTCACAAAACGGTCAAAAACTAGAACATATTTTAAATTTTTTAATTACTAATCCTGATTTAGGTTCGGGAATAATTTACGCGGGAACGAGATCGAAAGCCGATGAAATTGTTGAACTATTAATTGATAATGATGTTAAGGCGGTTGTTTATCATGCTGGTATGGATGCTAGTAGCCGCGATTGGGTGCAAGAACAATTTATGCGCGGTGAAGCGCAAGTTGTCGTTGCAACTAATGCTTTTGGATTAGGGATTAATAAGAAAGATATTCGTTTTGTTATTCACCATGATTTGCCTGGTACCGTTGAAGCCTATTATCAAGAAGCGGGCCGAGCAGGTCGAGATGGAATTGATAGTTTTTGTCTCTTATTCTATCATCAACAAGATAGATATTTGCGGGAATTTTTTATTAAAGGCGATAATCCGGAACCAAGAATAGTAATTGAAATTTTTGATTTTATTTTAAGACGCGCTGAACTAGAAATTGATCCGATGAGCTCAATTTTAGTTACTTATGCCGAAATAGCACAAAATTTATCGGAATCGACTCCGGAAATGGCGATTGGCACAGCTCTAAAATTATTAGAAAAAGGCGGTTATATTTCCCGGCCAAATGAAAAAACTTCCAGTTCGTTTTTGAAAGCAAAAAAACCACTAATAGAAATAGATGCTTCAATTAGCAAAAGATCAAAATCTCAAAAAGAAGTCTGGGGAAAATTAGCCGAAAAGTATAGCCGGGAATTAGAGACGGGCTGGGAATTTAGTCCAGAAGAAGTATCCGTTGTTTTAAAAATCAAGAAAGATTCTCTTACTAGGGCGGTGAAAAAATTAGCGGAAAAAGATTTAGTTGAATATCGGCCGCCTTTTAGAGGGACGGAAATCAAAGTTTTAAAAATTGTTGAGCCAGAGGATATTAATTTAGATTTTAAAGCATTAAAAGAAAAATCCGCTCGAGCTTATGAGAAACTAGATGAGATGGAGGCTTATGTGTATCATACCGGTTGCCGCCAAGAATATATTTTGAATTATTTTGGCGATATGAATGCGCGGCCATGCGGAAAATGTGATAGTTGCTCAAGACTGCAAAAGCTCAAACAAACAGGTGGAGACAAACGAGAATATTTAATTAGTGAATAATGGATAAAAAAACCACTAAAAATTTATTAGAATTATCAAAAAATAGCTATGATAAAATCGCGGCCGATTTTGATGTAACTAGAAAAAAAGAAATTTGGCCGGAGATTAGAAATTTTACTGAGCAAGTTTTAGATGAAGATAAAATACTAGATGCTGGTTGCGGTAATGGGCGCTTATTAGAGACGCTAAAAACCAAAGAAATTAATTATTTAGGAATAGATAATAGCGCAGAACTTATCGCGTTGGCTCAAAAAAATTATCCAGATTATAAATTTTTAGAAGCCGAGCTTACAGAATTATCTTTCACTGATTTAGAAAAGTTTGGTAAAGAAAAATTTAATTACATTTTTTGTTTAGCCGTTTTGCAGCATATTCCCAGCCAAAGCTTAAGGGTTAGGCTACTAGAAAATTTACGTGCATTTCTAGCGCCGAACGGGAAGATCATAATTAGTAATTGGAATCTTTGGGCTAGTCGCCATCGCAATTTAATTTTAAAACAAGCCTGGAAAAAAATTATTGGCCGCAGCGAGATAGATTTTGGCGATATTATTTTCCCCTGGAAAAACAAGGAAGGCCAAGAAATAAGCAGCCGTTATTATCACGCCTTTACTAAAAAAGAGTTGATAAGTATTTCTAAACAAGCCGGTTTTAAAAATATTAAAATTAAAAAAGACAAGTATAATTATTGGCTAACTTTAAACTAAAAAAATCATAATAAGTCTTATTTTTTTTATCTTCTTGACACCCCTGGGGGGTGTATGCTAATATAAAAGATATGAAAACAAGTGAACAAAGAATTAATAATATTATTGGGCAACTCGAGGGGATTAAAAAAATGCTTGCTAACAGTCCGAAAGATTGCGTCGATTTAATTATTCAACTTAAAGCAATTAAATCAGCCATGTCTTCTTTAATGGAAAAAATCATTACGGATGAATTTAATTATTGTTTACTAAGCGATAAAAATAAGAGCCAAGCAAGAATGGAAAAAATATTTAAAGAATTAATTAACAAATAAAAATAAATTTATGTCAAAAGCAATGGAATTAAGTAAGAGTAATTTTCAAACGGAAGTTTTAAATAGCGATCTCCCGGTTTTAGTCGATTTTTGGGCTCCATGGTGTATGCCTTGTCAAATGATGGCGCCGATTCTTGATGAATTAGCAGTTAGTATGGCTGGCAAAGTTAAAATTGCTAAGGTGAATACTGAAGATGGTGAAAATCAAGATTTAGCGATGGAGTATCAAATTCAGAGCATTCCTAATATGAAACTTTTCAAGGGCGGTAAAATTATTGGTGAATTTATTGGTATGAGAAATAAAGAATCTCTGCAAGGGGAAATCGAGGGCTTAATTTAATAAAATAAAAAGTTATGAGTATATTTAATGATAATTTAAATAGGCTCAAGGAAATTCAAGAACTCGAAGGAATAAGTGATCGAGATATAAAAGTTCTTCTTGAACCGGTGCAGACTAAATATGCAGAAATTGAGTTAGATGGGAAAAAATATCCTGCCTGGAGAATAGTTTATAATCGCGCCTTGGGCCCGGGAAAAGGGGGAATTAGATTTCATCCCGACGTTAACGAGGATGAAGTTAAATCTTTAGCGTTTTGGATGACCTTAAAAAATTCTTTAGCTGATATCCCGTATGGTGGCGCTAAGGGAGGGATAAGATTTAATCCTAAAGAATTTAATGATTCCGAGTTAGAGAAAATTAGTCGCGCCTATGCTCGTACTTTTGCTGATTATTTGGGCCAAGATAAGGATGTTCCCGCGCCCGATGTTTATACTAACGGGAAAATAATGTCTTGGATGCTTGATGAATTTGAAAAAACCGTTGGGCATCATGAACCGGGTATGATTACTGGTAAACCAGTAGAGCTGGGCGGAATAGCAATGCGAGGTGATGCGACCGCTCAAGGTGGTTATGTTGTAATAAAAGAACTAATCAATAAGTTTTTAAATGGCCGTAAAGATTTAACAATTGCTATTCAGGGTTTTGGTAATGCCGGTTATTTTATTGCCGAAAAACTGTTTGATGATGGGTTTAAAATAATCTCTGCTTCTGATAGTAAAGGCGGAATATATAAGGCGGACGGTTTTGATGTTAGGGCGGCGGCAGAGTTTAAACGTCTTTCTGGAAAACTAGAGAATTATACTGAAGGCGCTAATACTTTAAATATTTCAAATGCTGATTTATTAGAGGGCGAAGTTGATATTTTAATTTTAGCCGCTTTAGAGAATCAAATCACGATTGATAATGCTCATAAGATAAAAGCAAAATATATCGTCGAACTTGCTAATGGGCCGATTACTTTCGAGGCTGATAAAATATTATTTGAACTGGGAAAAATAATTGTTCCTGATATTTTAGCTAATTCCGGAGGGGTAATTACCAGTTATTTTGAATGGGCACAGAATCGAACCGGGCAGATTTTAGATGAAGAATATTTACGCGGATTGCTGGATAAAAAAATGAAAATTAATTGGGAGAGAGTTTACAATAAGTATTCTTCTTGGAACGGCAAGGCTACTTTGCGCCAAGCGGCTTACGCTTTAGCTATTAGTCGTATTATTGCGGCGGAGAAGTATCGTGGACGTGTTTAACTGATCAATTTTAAATCCAACCTCAACCATTAGCCATTAAAACTTATAATAAAAAAGGCTCGAATACTCGAGCCTTTTTATATAGTCTACTAATTAACTTTTTAATTACAACCTAATTACAACTTGCGGCAGCAGCAGCATCAGTTGTTCCAGTTCCAAACCCAGCCGCTGGAGTAGCGCTAGATAAAGTCGTTTGGCATTCCTTTGGTTGGTTATTAAAGGCAGCGCAAATAGTTGATAATAGAGTAGCTGAGTCGCGACCGGATTCAGCCGTCTTACCATTGATTACTAAAGTTGGAGAACCGCCAACACCATATTTGGTATTATCAGCCTTATGGATATCAAAGCCTGGGAAACTTCCCTGGAAACCAACTTTATTTTTGAAGTTATCGGTTATTTTATATTTTGCATCAGTAGCGGCAACACAAGAATCAACCTTAGATTGGTTAACTCCGGTTGAATTTAGACAATCAGCGCTTTTTCCGGCAGTTAGATAACATTTCAAATAAGGAAGAAATTTATCTTTCTGCTCAGTATTAATACAATATTGAACCATTTGTTCTTTTAATTCGACTTCGCCGTGCATCGCATAGTCGACGAACTTTAATTGGAAGTCAATCTTTTTACCAAGAGCTTCTACGACCGGTACAATGCCTTTCTCAATTTGAGTACCATATGGACATTCGCTCATAACAAAAAGTTCAACTACTGGTTTATCATTCTTTGGTAAATCAACTGGTTGAGTAGGAGTAGCGTTCGCTCCAGCAGCTGGTGCGGCTTGTCCACTCATTTGTTCAACATCGAAAGCTTGAGGGAAGAAGAATTTCCCGTCCTTAGTCATGTATGAATCAACAACATCACTTACAATATCAACTTTAAGTTTGTAAAGTCCATATGATTCAGTGATTTCTTTAATTGTTGCTTTGTTTGCTCCAGACATCAAAAATCCATTAATGAAAGTTTCGGCGGCTGTTTTTGCTTCTTCGATATTTAGGTTTTTTGCTCTATTAAAAATACCATTTTTGGCACCAGTATTAGAACTATCGCCAGCTGGCTTTTTAAAAGACATATAACCAATTAAAGCTAAAATTATAACCAAAATAATTGGTAAAACTACCTTGGTCATCGTTTTTGATTGCGCTAAGCGCTTGAGGTGTGTTTTCATAAGTTTTATAAAATTATTATTTTTTTATTTATATTTATTTATAGACCTTTATAGCTGCCATTATACTAAAATTAAACGAGCGCGTCAAAGCATTTTTTATTTCGCGATTAACTCTAAAATTTTGGTAGAAAAGATTCTAACTCCGGGGCTAAATTTATGGTGAAATCTTTCTTTTCTCCGGCTTGGTTAAAAAATGATAAACGACTTGCCATTAAGAATACTCGTCCAAAATTAAGCTTCTCGTTCTTTGCTTTAGTCTTTCTGGTGAAGTATAAAGTATCGCCGACTAAAGGATGGCCATAGGCAAAAAAATGAACCCTAATTTGATGAGTACGTCCGGTTTTTATTTTAACTTCTAAATAAGTATAATTAACAAATCTTTTTAATACTTTAAAGCTAGTAATTGCTTCCTTAGCTTTAAATAATCCTGAGATATTGCCCTTATCTCGTGATTTTGGACTGCGGCGAACCAATAAGTCGCTAGCATTAAGCGGCATAGCGGCCATCCGATAGCCGTCCTTTGAACGTTTAATAGGAAAGCAAATTTCGCCAGCATCATTTTCAATCTTACCATAAACAAGAGCTAAATATTGTTTGTTGATTTCACGCTTTTTAAATTGTTCTTTTAAATTCTCGAAGCTTTTATTATTTTTAGCAACTACCATTAGACCACTAACATCTTTATCTAGACGATGAACAATACCCGGCCTTTCCTTATCGTCGCCAACTTCAATTATTTTTGGATAGCGTTTAACGAGGAGATCAGTTAAAGTTTCTCCTTCAATATTTCCGCCGTGATGAACGGCTAAACCGGCCGGTTTGTTTATTACTAAGAAATCATCATCCTCAAAAATTATTTCCGGAAAATTTTTATAAATAGAATCCATATTAATTATTATAAGTTGCTTGAATTATAGGGTTGGCTACCGCTTGATTTTCTGGAGATCGCTTTTAAATCTTCTAATTTAACGCCACCAATTAAACAGAGTAAAATAAAATAAATAATCACAGCGATAATAATGGTTAATATTATTGAGAAAGCGCTCAGCTGTAGATTATCTGGATAGAAATATAAAAATATTCCCATGCCAAGACTCGCAATAATAGCTTTCATAATTGTTCTTAAATTTGGGAAAAACCGGCTATATTTAAAAACGCAATAAGCCGAGAAGAAGGCAATTAAGGTTTCACTATAAATAGTAACAGCCGCCGCTCCAAAATAAGAAAATTTAGGAATTAAAATAAAATAAGCGATTAAAGAACTGATGCTCGTGAAAGCGTAAAAGCCGATTAGTTTCTTTTGTTTATTTAAGGCAATAACGGCATGAGAAAACATCGTTCCTAAGAAGATAGCGGCGACAGCAATAATTAAAAATTGGAGAATTATTCCTGATTTATCAAATTCTGAGCCAGCCACTACTTTCATTACTGGCCCCGCTAAAAATTGACCACCGATAATTAGGGGGATAGCGATAATAGCCATAAAATCAAAAGATTTTTGAAGAACATTCTTAAAATATTCTGGTTTTTTATCAATCCAGGCCGCTGTTAAAATTGGTAAGATTAAACCAGCGAACATAAACGGTAGCGTTGTTAAAACATCGACTACTTTATAGGCGGCGCCATATAAACCAACCTCGCCCGCGCTCTTAAACAATGATAAAAAAATAATATCAGTTCTTAAATAGATTAAATTTAAGATGATAGTAATCGCTAATGGCCAAGAACGACTAAATATTTCTTTCCAAAGAGTTAAATCCCATTCCGGTTTTAAGGCGATAAATTTAACAGCAAAAAGATAATGGAAGATAAAACTTGAAGCGCCGGAAGCAATTGTTGCAATTAAAATTCCGTTTAGTCCTAAATCATAGAACCAAACAATGAAAATAGCTAGTATCAAAACTATGCGACTTAAAACTTCAGCTAAAGCCGCCCTATCCATACTTAATTTTTTCTGCAAGAGGCCAATTATGATTTGACTTAAGGCCGGGAAAATAAAATAAATAGTAGTGATTAATACGCCGATTTTTATGGCCGCGCTATAAGGCATGAAGATTAAAACCAGGGGAGCTAGAATCAAGAGAAAAACAATAGATACTAAACGAAAGCCAAATAAATTATTTAAAATTTTATTTTCCCTATCTTTTTCTTTAACGCCGCCTATCATTTGGACGGTAACTAGAGTAAGGCCAAAATCAGCAATAACGGCAAAAATAGTTAGAAAGGTAATGATGGTAGTATATTCTCCAAAACCAGCTTGGCCAAGGTAACGCGTAATAAGCGCCAAAGACAAAAGCCCTAGGACAGTAGAGATAACTTTACCAATTATTTGAATTAACGTATTATGGGCAATTTTTTTAGCAAGACTCATTTTCTTGTATTTTGGTTCTTTCTTATATATAATGTAAATATCCAACTTAATTATAACATTATTATGGAAATAACTAAAAAGCAAATTTTTTCTTTTATTTTTTTGTTGTTAACGGTCTTCTCGACCTCTTTTTTAGCTCTTCCGGTTCGAGCGGATAATACTTTAATAGAAGGTCAGGAAGGCTTTACCGATGTTGGCCGCGTTTTTGGCGGTGAGAAAGCCCAGAAAGATGTTAGATCCTTAATTATCGATTTTGTTTTGATTATTCTAACCTTTTTAGCAATTATATTCTTGGTTTTGGTAGTCTTCGCTGGTTTTAAATATATGACTTCAGCCGGGAACAAGGATAAAACTGATGAGGCGGTTAAACTTTTAAGAAATGCTGTTATCGGCCTGATTATTATTATGGCCTCCTGGATGATTACTCGATATGTGATTGTAATGACTAATAGGGCGGTACAAAATTCCGCTGATCCGACTTATTATCCGACAAGGGGCATGTAATTTAAACTTAATTATTATTGGTTAGAGAGAGGCTCAGGTTTTGACAAAAATCTTAAATATGTTATCATATCAATGAAAGCTAGTTGTTTACCGCAATTAGCTTTTTGTCTTAAAATCTTAAATATAATATTATGTCTGACATAAGCAATGCTATAAAGCAGCTTTGTGACGAAAAAAACCTTGATTTTGCCTCTGTTATTTCTGCAATTGAACTAGCCTTAGCGGCTGCTTATCGCAAAGATTACGGTGAAAGAAATCAAAATATTAGAGTAAAATTCGATTCTGTAACGGGAAAATCGGAAATTTTTGATGTAAAAACCGTAGTTGATAATCTACCAGCCGAAGAAGAAGCGGAAATGTTACAAAATCTTTATAACCCCAATCAAAAAGAACTAAGAAAAGAAGAATTTCGCCAAGAATTTCGTCCGGAATTCTTGCATGAAGATGAAACAGCTGAAGATGGTAAGAAAAAATTTAATCCTAAGACCGATATTCAAGTTAAAGAAGCGGGAATTTTAAAACATGATGCGCAGATTGGCGAAGAAATAATTACGGATTTACCGATTCCGGAAAGTTATGGCCGCATGGCTGCTCAAACCGCTAAACAGGTTATCATCCAAAAACTTAGAGAAATGGAGAGAGATATGATATTCGGTGAGTTTAAAGGTAAAGAACGTGAAGTTGTTTCTGGCGTTGTTCAACGTCGTGAAGGTCGTTTCGTCTTTATTGATCTTGGTAAAGCAATTGGCTTATTACCGGCCGAAGAGCAGATTTATAATGAGAGTTATAATATTGGCGATCGTGTTAAAGTATTTATTAAGGAAGTCAGAGAAGGACATAAAGGCCCAGAGATTATTTTATCTCGTCGCAGTGAAGAAATTTTAAAAAAGATTTTCTATTTAGAAATACCGGAAATTGCTAATGGAACAGTAGAAATCAAGAGCGTTGCGCGTGAAGCCGGTTCTAGATCAAAAGTCGCAATTTATACCGAATCAGAAAATGTTGATCCAGTTGGTTCTTGCGTTGGACAACGTGGTTCAAGAATTCAAACAATTATCAGCGAACTTGGCGGAGAAAAAATTGATATTATTGAATATAGTGAAAATCAATCAAAATTTATTGCTAACGCGCTTGCTCCAGCTAAAGTTTCTAGTATTGAGCTTGATGAAGCGGAACATAAAGCAATTGTTAAAGTTAGTTCAGATAAATTATCGCTGGCAATTGGTAAGAATGGCCAAAATGTCCGTTTAGCTGCTCGTTTATGCGGTTGGAAAATAGATATTATTGAATCAACGGAAGAAGGAGAAAAGAAAGTTTTAAGCAGTGACGAAGAAGGCGTTCCTCTAGAAGGTGAAGAATCTTCTGCTGAAGTATTTGAAAATGAGTTAGCAGCTAACGTTGATGATGTTAATAAAGTTGATGATTCACTTGCAAAAAAAGAATAAAATTAAATTTAGTATAATAAAATTATGATGACAACATTATTCATTCTTGGAGGAGCAATTGTCGCTATTATATATGGTGCGATTGTTATTGCCTCTATTCTTCGTTTACCAGCCGGTAACGATAAAATGAAAGAGATTGCTGCTGCTATTCAAGCAGGAGCTAAGGCATTTCTAAATCGTCAATATAAATCGGTTGCTGTTGTAGCCGCTGTTTTATTTTTGATAGTCGGATTTGTCCCAGCTTTAGGTTGGATAACAGCGATTGCTTTTTTAAGTGGTGCTGTTTTATCTGCTTTAACCGGTTATATCGGAATGTTTGTTAGCGTTCGGGCTAATGTAAGAACAACTGAAGCGGCTCGCGGTGGTTTACAAAAAGCTTTAACGGTTGCTGTTCGTGGCGGAAGCGTAACTGGGATGCTTGTTGTCGGCTTAGCACTTCTTGGAACAGCTGGTTTTTATTTCATTACTAAAGATTTAAATGCTTTAATCGGCTTTGCTTTCGGCTCTTCACTTATTTCTATTTTTGCTAGACTTGGCGGCGGGATTTATACGAAAGCAGCTGATGTCGGCGCTGATTTAGTCGGTAAAGTTGAGGCCAGTATTCCAGAAGATGATCCAAGAAATCCGGCAGTTATTGCTGATAATGTCGGAGATAATGTTGGCGATTGTGCTGGTATGGCGGCTGATTTATTTGAAACTTATGCCGTTACTTCTATCGCGACTATGGTTTTAGGCCATCTAACTTTCAAGGGTGATGAAAATATTATTTTATTTCCCCTTGTTTTAGGAGCGGTTTCTATTATTGCCTCTATCATTGGTATTTTCTTTATTAGATTAGGCAAGAAACAAAATATCATGAGAGCATTATACAAAGGATTGGCCGTTTCTGGTGTTTTATCAGCTATCGCCTTCTACTTTGTAACTAAAATGTTTATTACGGAAAACTTTTTAAATATCTTTTTATCTAGTTTAATTGGTTTAGCAGTTACCGGATTACTCGTAATTATTACTGAATATTATACTTCAACTGCTTTTTCTCCAGTTAAGTCAATTGCTGAAGCCTCTAATACTGGTCATGGAACTAACGTAATTGCTGGGTTAGCGGTTTCTATGAAATCAACCGCGGCTCCAATCATTGTTATTTGTTTAGCAATTCTAGGTGCTTATTCTTTAGCAGGGTTGTATGGAATTGCGATTGCGGCGATGGCCATGTTATCAATGGCTGGTATTATTGTTACCATTGATGCTTATGGCCCTATTACTGATAACGCCGGTGGGATTGCGGAAATGGCTGAGCTTGGAGATGATGTAAGAAATATTACCGATCCTTTAGATGCAGTTGGAAATACTACCAAGGCGGTTACTAAAGGCTATGCAATTGGTTCTGCAGCTTTAGCAGCTTTAGTTTTATTTGCAGACTTTACTCAGAAGATTAAAGACGGTGGCGGTAATGCTCAATTTTTAATTGATAATCCTTATGTTTTAATCGGTCTATTTATCGGCGGACTACTTCCATATTTATTTGGTGCGATGGCTATGAAAGCAGTTGGAAAAACTGCTGGTTCAGTAGTTGAAGATGTAAGAGCACAGTTCAAAGAAAAACCAGGAATCATGTTGAATACCGAAAAGCCTGATTATGGTCGTACTGTTGATATCGTTACTAAAGCGGCAATCCGTGAAATGATTGTTCCTGCTTTAATTCCAGTTCTTGTTCCAATTATTGTTGGTTTTGCTTTTAGATCACACGGTCTTGAAGTTTTAGGCGGATTATTAGTTGGTTCTATTATAACTGGTTTATTTGTTGCAATTTCGATGACCTCTGGTGGTGGTGCTTGGGATAATGCTAAAAAATATATTGAATCCGGTCATTTTGGCGGTAAGGGTTCCGATGCTCATAAAGCGGCGGTTACTGGCGATACAGTTGGTGATCCTTATAAAGATACGGCTGGTCCAGCGATTAATCCGATGATTAAAGTTCTAAATATTGTTGCTCTTCTGATTGTTGGTTTGTTGTTATAAAAGAAATTGTTGAAATTTTTATAAGAAAAAAAGGCGTCCCGTGGGGCGCCTTTTTGTAAGCAGTTCTAGTTTAAATTAATCATTATATTTAAACTGGGAGTTTAATGTGCGGCATAGAAGTTTCTGCAACAATTTTATGAAAAGGAAATTTTCTTGCATCCCCCGAAGTTTCTGTTTTCACTTCTACAATTGTGTAGGAAGTGGGGATCAAAAAACTTATTTCAGTTTCAAGGGGAACAATATCTTCTTCTTGTAGAGATTCGAAGAAACTTGCATGTTTGGTAAAAACTTTTTTTGCCTCTTCCTCTTTGTTCGGTTTAGTCATCGCTAATTTGAAATCAGCGAGAAATTTTTCTTTTAGTTCTTGGTCCATTTTGTTCTTGTTTTTTTAGAGTTTCATCTTTATTGCAATTTTATTTTATCTGTTTCTATCCAGAGGTTCATTTCAACCCCCAGACTTAAGGCTTCAGCAACAGTTAAGTGAGTAGTAAAGTCTTTATATTTGTCATATACTTTTGCTACTTCTGCTTTTCTGTTTGATTGTTTCATGGCCAATCGATATTCAGTCAAGAAACTTTGTTTTACCGTTTCGTCCATAGATATTTTTTTATATATTGTTAAACAGCTATTTAATTTTTCAATTGATATTACCTTATCTACCAAAATTAGTCAAAAGTAGTTAATTTTAAATTAAAAAGGCCTGGATTTTGTCCAAGCCTTTTTTACAGCGTACGATGTGGTTATTTAGTAGTAATCTTCAAGCATTTCCATAGCTTGAGTGTAGTGGGAAAGCTCTATACTTATTTTGCCTATCAGGTAAAGCAAGAATATTACTATCCCCATACTTAGCAATGGCCATGCAAGAGCCGTTGCTAAAAGTCCTTGGTGGACTCCAGCATTTTTTAGAGCGATCTCGAAAATTGAGATAAGCACCATAACTATTCCAATTCGAGAAGAAACAACTAAAAATTTTTCAGTTGTTGTTTCATCTGCGTTATCGGTTACAGCGTAACCGATATAAACATAGAGCCAAAAGGCTCCCGAAAGGATTGCCATCGGTAAACTCTGGTTGATTAACCAGGGGATAAAAAATCCCAATACCGTTAAAACTGCTCCCGGCCAATAATCTAATATCGCAGCATGTGCGAAAGAAGGGAGCTTTTTAATCTTGTTAAAGAAATAAAAGAAATTCATGATCCTCCTTTTACCGGACCAGCCGGCTTCTGATTATGTTAATATTTCACAGCTTATTGCTAAAAAAGTCAAATTAAAGAAGTTAGGCCCTTGCTTGATTTTTCCTTAAAATTTGCTACAATAAGCTTGTTAACGAATTATTTAAGCGGCCGATGAGTCCGCTTATTAAATATTAAGAAAATATGCAAGTAAATAAAAAAGATTTGGAAAAATCACAAATTGAGCTAAATATTGAGTTAAGTGTTGAAGAATTTACCCCTTATATTGAAAAAGGAGCGCAAAAAGTTTCTGAAAAAGTTAAAATTGAAGGTTTTCGTCCTGGAAAAGTTCCATTTGATGTCTTAAAACAAAAAATCGGTGAAATGACCATTCTAGAAGAAGCTGCTCATATTGCTATTACTAAAACAGTCGATGAAATTCTCGATCAAGAAACTATGGGGCGCCAACCGGTTGGGCAACCAAATATCACAATTACTAAACTTGCCCCTGGAAATCCTTTAGAATACAAAGTTGTTGTTTCCTTACTTCCAACAATTGCTCTTGGAGAATACAAAAATCTTAATTTAAAACCGGAAATAGCAAAAATTGAAACCAAGGAATTAGATAGGGCTCTTAATGACTTAAGAGAAATGAGAGCGAGTGAAAAAATTGTTGAACGTGAAGTAATGGGTAGCGATAAAGTAATCGCAACTGTCCACATGTTTTTAGATAAGGTTCCTTTAGAAGATGGCCATCATCATGATTTAGCAATCATGATGGGAAAGAATTATTTTGTTCCGGGGTTTGATAAAAATATTTTAGGCATGAAAAAGGGAGAAGAGAGAAAATTTTCTTTACCATACCCAGATGATCATCATCAGAAAAACTTAGCTGGCAAAATGGTTGATTTTACAGCGGTTGTAAAGGAAGTTTATGAAAGAGAGCTACCAGAATTAAATGATGAGTTTGCCAGCTTTTTCCGACTAAAAGATATGGAAGAACTCAAGAAAAATTTAGAAGAAAGTTTGCTTCATGAGAAATCACATAATATTGATTTAAAAAATGAATCAGAATTAATCGCTAAAATAAGTGATAAGACTAAATTTGGTGATTTCCCTGATGTTATTATTGAAAGTGAATCTAAGAATTTAATGATGGAGCTTGAACAATCGGTTGTAAAACAGGGCGGTAAATTTGCTGATTATTTAAGTCATCTTAAAAAAACACAGGAAGAATTAATGTTGGAATTAATGCCTAATGCAATCAAGCGTGTTAAAGCTGCACTAATAATTAGAGAGATTGCTTTGATTGAAAAAATCGCTCCGACGGAAAAAGAGATAAACGAAAAAATTGATGAATTAAAAAAACAGTATGCTAGCAATCAAGATGTTTTAAAGATGATTGCTGAAAAAAATTATGCAACTTATTTAAATAATATTTTAACTAACGAAAAAGTATTAGCGAAATTAAAAGAATGGAATTATGCCGACTTTGGCGATAAACAAAAAAGCTAGCTTTGATTATGAGCTGCTCGATAAATACGAAGCAGGTCTAGTTTTGTTTGGTTATGAAGTTAAATCGGTGAGGGCGGGGCAGGCGGGCCTTAAGGGGAGTTATATTAGTATTCGTACGACTGACGGGAAAACTGAACTATTTTTAATCGGTTGCCAAATTCCACCATATAAATATTCTGGGCCAATGCCTGATTATGATAAGGCGCGCGAAAGGAAGTTATTATTGAATTATAAGGAAATTAGCCGACTTTTAGGGAAAAAAAAGGAAGAGGGCTTGACACTAATACCTCTCAAAATATATACTAAACATAGTTTTCTGAAGCTTGAGTTCGCCGTTGGAAGGGGTAAGAAGAAATACGATAAAAGAGAATCGATTAAGAAGCGGGAAGTGGAAAGAAATCTGAGGTCGTTAACAAAAAGAAGTAGATAAATTAGATTAGGGGATGCAAGGAATCGACAGTTGGATTCTTTTCTAAATATTCAAAGCGCGCTTAGTTAATCGCGTTAAAATGGCTAAAAAAACACAAATGCCAAAAAGGCAACAGCGTTTACTTGGTTAACTCCAAGTTACGCTCCTGTTTTAGCTTAATAGCTAAAGCCATCGGACTACGGCGAGTCTCCATACCCGCTAGCCGGTGTCATTAAAATGGAGATAGATAAAATTTGCGCTTTCCAAGTTATATCAAAACAATAGGAAGATCGCTTGAACTGCTTTTGTCCGGTTTACGATAGCTCAAGTTAAACAAAACAAATCGGGATAACTTTGTAAATGTATTTAGAAAAACCGATTGGACATGGGTTCAACTCCCATCATCTCCACAGATTACTGAGGTTTTTGGTTAAACAAAATAGCACTGGTCCAGTGGTGGAACTGGTATACACGCAGCACTTAAAATGCTGTGCCCAAAAGGTATGTGGGTTCGATTCCCACCTGGACCACGTTAGACAAAAGTGAACCCGTGTAGTATAATGGAAAGGTATTAACATGGGTTTATGAAAAAAGAAGCAGTAAAAAATCAAGCGCTTGGTTTGCGTAAGAGCGGTAAAAGTTATAAGGAAATTGCTAATCTTTTAGCAATAAGTAAAAGTACAATTTCTGCTTGGTTCAAAGATATTAATTGGTCACAAGATATAAAAAATCAATTAATTGAAAAATCAAAAGAAAGTAGTCGAAAAAGATTAACGCACTTAAATATTGAGAGAAGAAATGCATTAGATAAACATTATGCTCAAGCCGAGCAAGAGGCTATTAAAGAATTTGTAGATTTAAAAAAAGAAACATTATTTATAACCGCCATCAGTTTATATTGGGGAGAGGGTGATAAAATCTTTAAGAATGGTATTGTAAGAATTTCTAATGTTGATGAAAAAGTTTTAAAAGTTTTTAATGATTTTTTACAAAAGGTTTGTAATGTGAGTGTTGAAAATATTAGAGCTGGAATGTTGTTGTATCCAGATTTAAATTCTGAAAAATGTTTAGAGTTTTGGAGCAAAGAAATTAAAATAGCAAAAGATAGATTTTTTAAATCAACCGTGATTAAAGGTAGGCATAAAACTAGAAAATTGGGATATGGAGTTTGCATTGTTTCTGTACATAGTAAGTATTTAAAAAAGAAAATTTTAGTTTGGTTAGATTTGTTTAGAAAAGAATTCTAATTAAGCGGGTATAGTATAGTGGTTATTATACGTGCTTGCCAAGCACGATAGACGGGTTCGATTCCCGTTACCCGCTCCATTTACGGGGGTTTATAATCCCCAGATTACAGGAACCCTCGTAATGGGGGTTTTTGTTGTATATTATTATTTTTAAATAGCTATATATACTTTTAATAAATATGGAAGAATTACATTTACCATGGGATAGAGCTACATTGGAAGGTTTTTTGCCAAAGATAATTTCTACTGGCGAAGCCGGCAAGGTTGATTTAAAAAGTTCTTTTAACATGTCCGATATTCAACATCAAGGAGAATTTTTAAAAGATATCTCTGCGATAGCAAACACGTATTGTCATCATTATAAGAATCACGGGTTTATAATATTTGGTGCTTCTGCTAATAGCATATTATATACTACATTCCCTGATAACGAAGATCACCTCCAGGCTACCATCGATGACTTAGTTAAAAAGTATATTGGTCAATTTATTACGACCCATCTATTTATTTTTGGAAAAGATGACAAACAATGGGGAGTATTAGTCATACCGCCGTCCAATGAACCACCTCACGTATTTATTAAGGATATTCATAAGCGGTATGTTGGTGATATCTATGTGCGTAATGGTACGACGACAAGTAAGGCTCAGCCGGGCGATTTTGCTAGATTTTTTAGTCAACGTTTAGAAGAGCATACATACAATTCTCAACAGAAGATATATGATGTTCAACGGCAGATATCGGACTTAAATATTAAATTAAAAAAATTGAAAGTTAGGCCTAGCGATGTGAGTGGAGTTGCTGAGGAAAAAAAATCCGTAAAATCTCCAGAAGTTATAGAACCAGCAGGGTCAGTGTCGGAGTTGATAAATTCTCTATTAACAAAAGAAGAAGACGCCGTATCGAAGGGTATGTTTGATGAAGTTAATAAAATAAATAATTTTTTAGATTCAGATGTAATTCCATGGGATATTGGCAAGGAAGATAAAGAGATGAGTACGGCAATATTATCTAACATAGGGTCGGCGTCTCAGGAGTTTTGGTCGGCAATTATTAGTTTAGTTTCAAAGGATGACAAGGGGGTTTACGACGATGTTTTAGTAAAAGTTCTCTCATATTTATCTAGAAAAATAGAATCACCAGATGGCACCCCTTATACAGAATGGGGCAAGAGCATAAGATATTATCCATTGTTTATTTCTCTGTATTTAATTTCTATAATTGCAGTTGCGAAGAAAAAAGATAAATTATTAAAAAGAGTTTTAAAGCTTGAACTAAATAGCAGGTCTCACTATGATGAGCCACTTCCTATTACGTATGTACTTTTTTTTATTCGCCGCGCAGAAGGAATTTTTCATCCCATGCATGGCGGATATCCTCAAAATAGATGGATTGACCCAGTCGCCTCATATACAAAGCAGTTAATTGATAAAATTTTTATAACTGATGATCCTATCAGAGATAAGGAGAGAGAATTTTATATTGGTGAATATGTCTTGTGCTTGTCCCCCATGGATGTAATTGATAAAGATACACAAAAACCCATGATTTCTACTCCATCAGCAGGGAATTATCTTTTTATGAGTGGAAGTGCCCCTATAATTACTCGGTTTTTAAAGAATGATAAGGAGTGGTTAAAAAAAGTTTTTGTTAGACCGCTAGAGGATTTGTTGGAAGAATTTGATCAAAAGGCCGCGAAGATGTCTAGCGGATTTTGGGGAGATGGCTTTCAATCAGGGGCAATGGACGCCGCATTCCCGGAAAAGAAAAAAACGATAATAAAATAGATTACAATTTTTTTAATTTTATGTTTTCAAAAATTTATAATCCCCAGATTATAAAAACCCTCGTAATGGGGGTTTTTGTTGTTTAATTTAAATATATGCAAGAGCTCTCCTTAGAACAACAAGAAAAACTTGAAAGATTAAAACTCCATTTAGTCTTTTTTCAGAATTGCCTTCTTCAAAAAGCAAATTTAGTTCCAGCCATTGCTTCGTTATCAGCCATGGTGCTAGTAGTAGCCAGTTTTAATCCGGATTTATTAAAAATTACTACTAATATAAAAGTGATTCTTTCGGTATTATTATTTTTAATACCAGCATCATTGCTATTCTCAATTTTTGATTATGACTCTGCTATTAATGAATCAAAAAAGGCTATGGAGGAGATGGTTGGAAAAATTGACTTACCAAAGAAAAATTTCCTATGGCGTTATTTTACTTATATTATATCCTTTGTTTTATTAGGAGTAATTATTGATATTATTATTTGCCTTTGGCGAGGAGAGATAATTAAATATCTCTATTAATAAAATTTATAACCAAACTGCAAAAAGAGCTCCATTAAAAATTACCTTAAGATTAAGGTAATTTTTAGTATCCAGAGAATAATCTTTTGGTTAGGTTTATAAATAATGGAATATTTTCCTTGACAAAATGGCATTAAAAGTGATAATTTAAGCTATAAAACAAATTGAACATTAAAAATTAATAGTTATAAATTAAAAACCGCACAAGATGAAACAGAAAAAAGTAATTATGCAAAATGGTGAATGTGGCATTATATCAGCCTACAATAACCAAGTGCCAATAATTGGCATGAAAAGTTCTTATATAAACAATGTCATAGCAGCTATTAATTTTTTGCGATGTGGCTGTCCGGCTGTGCAGTTAGTTGATACCGTAGAACGTACGGGACATCAACTCCATTCTGAATGGATGTCTGAATTAAAGTTAGCGCTTACGACCGCACAATTACCGGAAGAAGAATTCATAGTTATAGAAGAATATCCAATAGTAACTATTAAATTAGTCAGAAAGTAATGGCATATATTTGTCCTAGATGGCCATTTAAAAGAATGGCGGCTAGGTCAGATTATAATTTTAAAAGAGTTCTAGGGCTCTTTTTTATTTTCCTAAATTTATAACCAAACCGCAAAAGGAGCTCTAAACGAGAAACGCCATTTCATTGGCGTTTTTTGGTATTAGCCATTCGATTTAGGCTCACTCCTAACGGGATAGAAAAGCATTGATATTTACCATTGGTTATGTTAAGTTATTTTATTACTTTAATAATTAAATACTAATTTAAAATATGGGAGGAAACTAAAAATGGCAATTCAACATTTTAAAGATTTATCTGGAGCCTACAGCTTCGTTTTTAAAAATGAAGTGATGAAGGCGTTAGCTGGAGATAAGGAGAGAATAACTGTATTCAGAAAAGACGGTGGTGATAAAAATAGTGCATACCGTAAAGTAAACGGGACTCCGTTGGAAATAGAGATAGCTGATAATGAGGAGGTAATTGAAGTGTCCGATTAATAATCACCAGTGGCAGAATTTACAGGCTTTAGAAATAAGGCCTTTTTTATTACCTAGATTTATAACCAAACTGCAAAAAGAGCTCACTTAAAAATTACCTTAAGATTAAGGTAATTTTTAGTATCCGAAAAATACCATTGTCGCAGATTTTGTAAATAATTGACAAAAATGAAGCCATTGTGGTATATTTTTCTGTTATTGAACTTTAACATGCATGATTATTGTTAATATTTATTTAGTTATCCAAGCAACTCGTTTCAGGTTGTTTAGGTAACTAAATAAAAAATAATTAACAAATAATCATTAAAACGAGAAAAAATGAAAAAACATCCAATTGTTTATGTGGTAAATACTTCGTTTTTGCCATCAAGCTATATGCCGGGCACCGATGAAGAGTGCAAAAAATATTTTTTACAAACTTTAGATACATTAGTAGCTTCTGTTTGCAAATTTCGCGAAACAAATATCAGTATCCCTAAATTTTTGGTTTTAAAAGATCCTATCGCGAATAATATCTTCTGGGAATACCAGTATTCATTCGAAAATGAATTGTTAGCTAAGCTGACGGCTTATGGTCTATCTGACATTAACGTTTTTCATTGCTTGGTCACTCAGAGTTCAATTTCTGTTGTTGAGAAAATCCACAAAGAGTTCCCTGGTTATTATTTGAATGAGTTAAAAGAAAATATTAACTCCCTGCTCCCGTATATGGAACCGGATGATGGTCAAGAATCTTATCTGATTTATAAATTAAGTAAAAATCAGGCAGAAAATGCCGCCGCGCTAAAAGAAATAATTGATAACGGCGAAGAGCAGAGTCCTTTATGGGACGAGTATTTTGACTTATTGAAAAGATCTAATGGCCAGAGAATAGAGGGGCTCTCTCATTACCTTAAATTACCAAAAAATTATGAAGGTAGAAAATATTCGGTTATTTTTACCAGCGGTGAAATGCTTGAGGCCGAGGTTGTTTTTTTTGGTAATATCTACGCGAAACCAGGTGAACTTATTGGTTTTTATTGGAAAATAAGTGAAACCGATTTTAGAATCATCGACGGTGTAGCTGCTTGGAAAAAAATCAACCAAGCGTAAAATTAATAATCCTAAAAAGGACAAAATGGCGAAAAATGATTTTTTAAAAAATGGAATTTCCGAGCTTCAGGAAATGTTAAAAAACAATGAAGTTAAAAAAACAGCATTGCTTAAAAAGATTGAAGAAAGCAATAAAGAAGTTTATAAATCGAAAACAGCGATTGCGAGTAGATTATCTGAAGAATTAATAAAGCTTCTGCCGGGAGGACCCTGCGCAAAGTTATTGCAGTTAAAAGCGTATATACATGCTTATGTTGGTGGAAGCAATATAATGAGCCATCAAGAAAAAGGAACCCTACTTCAAGTGCTTATTAACGAGTCAATCAAAATCCACCCAGAGAAAAACCCAAATATGTATATAACCACGACATTTATTTATGTGGATGATATGCATATCAGGAATCTCGGTATAGATCTTTTTAATGGTGAACCCAATTCTTTACAAAAAATTGTAGAAGATATAAATATTATCTTATCACGATTTTGTAAATTATCTGTAAAATCAGATGGTGCTCCTGATAAGCCAAGCTATCAATGTTTTACGATTGAGCTCAAATGAACTCAAATAATAAACAACACAAACATTAAAAAAATCCTGATTAACCTCGGGATTTTTTATTTCCCAAAATTTATAACCAACCCGCGAAAAAGAGCTTAATAAAAAAATGCCTTAACTTTAAGGCATTTTTTAGTACTCAGTTTTAAATCTATTTGTTTAGGTTTATTTTCCGACTCCCATAATTGCTGCTGCCCGTGACGAATCCACCTCACCAATTAAATTAGTTTCCATTAAGTCTTTAATTTTTTCATAAGGAGTCTTTTGACCAAGAAGCCACATTAATTTTGTACTCATTGCCTCCATACACATATCAAAAGCTTGAATAACGCCAGTTTGGAGAGCTTTTAAACCAACATCGTTTATTCCCATCACGGTAGCTCCGCCAGGACACTGAGTCGTCACAACAATTGGGATTTTTTTATTTTTAGCATACAGCAAAGATTCTTCGAAATCATAGGGAATATCACCGGATCCATAAGCGCGTAAAACAAAACCTCTAGTTCCTGAATCAATTAAACCCTTTAAAATATTAGATTGTAGTCCAGGAATTAAAGTTAAACAAACTATTTGTTCAGTAAATTTGCTCTGCACTTTTAGAGGTTCTTGGTGACGAGGTTGTTTGAAGTTAAAAATAGTTCCAACGCCTATTTCGCCAAAATCTTTTTGATTAAAAGTCCTAAAAGCGTCTAGCTCTGATTCACTAACTTTTTTCGCTCGACAACCTTTTATAATTTTACTACCAAAAACAATAAAGACACCTGCCAAGTCTAGGGTTGAGAGTCTTAAGGCATTGATAAAGTTATTACGGGCATCTGTCGAAAGTGATTCAGCAGGAATTTGTGCCCCAGTTAAAACAACTGGTTTGCCAATATTTTGTAAAGCAAAAGAAAGGGCGGCCGAACAATAGGCCATCGTATTTGTCCCCATGGTTATTACAAAACCATCGTAATCATTATATTTTTTCCCAATAGTCTCGGCAATTCTAGACCAGTGTTCGCTAGTCATATTTGTACTGTCGATATTATCTATAAATTCAATATCAACTTCACAAATTTGAGAAAAGCGCGGTTCCAACTTCAATAACTGGTCATAACCGTGGGAAACGTCTAGGGCTTTTGTTTCGTTATTCTTATGCATTGAGATTGTTCCGCCACAGAAGAGAAGAAGGGTTTTACTCATATATTTATAGTTCAATTATTATAAAGGCTATCAAATTAAAAATGATAAGACAAGAACCAGACCGGCGGCCAACAATTTCTTTAAAGTCGGTTTTTCTTTTAGAAAGATTATGCTTAAAATAAAAACAAATATTGGCGTTATATTTCCAAGCGTCAAAGTAACTCCAGCGCTACCTTTCGATAGGGCCCAATAAAGAAGTATCCATTGTGCAATAACAAATAGTCCTCGAAAAAATATTGTTCGGTATTGTTTGATAGAAATATTCTGAATTGTAAATTTGAAAAATAATACTGAGAAAAGAGCAATAAAGCAGGCCCGAAACATGTATAGGGTTGGGGCGTTAACTGCTTGAGCTGAGTCTAATAAAAATTTAGAAGGAATAGCTGATAGACCAAATAATAATGATGATAATAATGCCGGCCAAAGGGTATTCTTTTTAAATTGACGAAAGTCGGAGAGACTTACCGAGAATAAAATTACTAGAATTAAAATTATTAAGCATAATAAAATTGTTCTCAGGTTTACCGGTTCACTTAGTAAGAGCCAACCGAAAAGAAATGTAAACCCGGGAGCTAGTGAAAGCAAGGGGGAAGCAATGCTGGCTGAAGTCTTTTCAAAAGTTTGAAAGTAAAAATAATTTGCTACCGTATCAATCAGAGCGATTAACACTAACAGGCCGAGATTTAAAGGAGAGGGGGTAAATTTATAAAAGAAAGGTGATAAAATTAGAAGAACCGCTCCCATGGTGAAGAAGTTAATAGCCAAAATATCCTTAGCCTTCAAGTCTTTTAAAATCGTCCGCGCCATGATATTGGCAATAGCCGCAAAGAAGGCGGAAATTATTGAAATCGTTGTAAAGTTTAAGAATATCATACAGCTCAATTATATTAAATATTCTGGTATTTATAAAGGGCATGGTAATGGGATTTATAAATAATTGACAAAAATAGGAATATTAAGGTATATTTTTTAGTTATTATAGAACTTTTACAAATATTCACTAATTATAGGAGAACCCGTTGTTATGGACAAAATGGAAAAAAACGAATTAGGAAAACCATTTCACAAATCAGTCGTGAGTGCAATTAATTGCTGGTTTGTTGGTGACCTTAAAATTTTAGCTGAACTGATCAAGGCTACTACAATTCCGGAGGATCATGACATTATCATTGATGCTTGGAAAAAAAGGATTGAACAAATCGATTCCATTGATGATGATTTTGGTGTTATTGAAAATGTCTTAAGGAAAAAACCGGCCGATCATGTACTGATAATGTACTCAGCCAAGACCCTTGAAGAAGCTATTTTGCTTGGATTCGATCACATTCCCGGGTGTGCCTCTTTTATCGGTCCGAAAGGAAAGATACGATTAAATCGCAATAGTCTACCAAAAGGGCACGAGTTTGTCGCAGAGGTAGCTGTGATGAGCATTGAAAAGGATGATAAAAGAATACTTTTTTGTGCAGGCTGGGGGGAACACGATCAGAAATTTCATTTGAACGCTAATTGGGGAGAAAAGATTGAAGATTGGTCAGATAAATGGTAAAAATTATTATGTCATGTTCTTAAAATTACTTTTGGCTTTTGTCGCAGCGGTTATAGTAACGGCTGTCGCTATTCTTTACGCGTGGAACTATGTAATAGTTCAACTTCCTATTGAAGGCATAATTTTTAAACCGCTTACTTTGAATCAAGCAGTTAACATTGCCTTTGCGATCTCAGTTCTGGAAATTACCGGCATTATTCTAGCCGGTATGTTCAAGAAGATATTGAAATAATAACAATAATACCGAAAAACATCACTAAAAAAGTTAACATGAACCTATTAGTAAATGAAGTTTTAGTAAAAACCGAAATGGTTCCTTTTAATGAATCAAAAGGATTTGCCTTGCGTTTGCTTATAAACTACGACGATGTAATGTATGCCAAAATTGAAAAACTATTAAGGACATATTACTGCGGAATTATAAGTGTCTCAGAATTAAAAGAAGGTTTTTCAGAAATATTAATTCCTGAAATTACAACCCTTGAAATTATCGATTTCTTAAGGATGCATGGTTTTGGGATTGTAGAACAACCGATTAACCAATAAGTTACTTAAAACCAAACAAAACAAACACTTAAACATTAAAAGGAGAATGCGTTATGATAGAGGACAACGAAGTAATTATTTATAGCAAACAGCTGAAATTAGATGTTGTTATACCTAAAGACAAGGTGTGGGACTTTGCCCTTGCTTTCGGAGAAGCGTTTAAAGTCAAAGAAATCCACTCAAGTGAAGAACCAAAGGCCATTGATGGGTATTACTCTCACCCTTTTGGCTACCACGTTCAGGTTACTGTACATATTTCTGAAGAGCAAAAATTCTACAAATTCCTTGCCGAATTTTGCAGGAAAGAAGGCCTCCCCGTTCGGGAGGAAGATCTGAAAGTTATTAATCCATTTGCTTGATTAAAAGTAAGTTATTTTATTCTCGAAGGCGCGTGTAATTATCATGTCGCCTTCTTTTTTTATTTTTAAAGATACTAGTCTGATGGTATAATGATTTTAAGGAACAAGCTAAACATATGAAAAAGATAAATTTAATTTTTACACGTGATTTTGATCAATGGGTACAAAACATTATCCGAGATTCTTTAGTAATTGATGCTCCTAAAATTTGGGGCAAGGGAATAACTGATCAAATTGTGCATTTTGATGGCGTTACTTTTTATTGGTACCGCTATCAAAAAGATATGGAGAAGCTTAAAAGCTTTTTAATACATAAATCCATTGATAGTGAAATATTTTCTATTACTAAACAGGATGCTTTTTTAAAGTTGATTAAAGACTTGCGTTTAACTATAAATTCACCTATTTCTAAAATTAAAAATAATAAAAAACATCTTACAATCATCACTAAATTATTCAAAGAGATGTATCCTTATTATCCATTAGGAATTTTTATTGCCGGTCCTTGGCGGGAAGACTTTTTAAAAATTCATGGAAAAGATGGACAGGAAGTTCTTAATCGTTTACTTCATAGCCGTGAGCAAAGTGAGGGGCTGCTGAAAATTGTTGGCCTTCATTTACGTTCCTGGCTGGGACCAATGCTCAAAAAACATAATTATCCGTCAGAATATGTTCGGTTGTTAACCGTTTTAGAGATTAAAAATTTTATTGAAAAGAAAAAATTACCAAGTAAAAACATTCTAGAAAAAAGAGCCCGGGGTTACATCTATATTAATGGTAAAATAATTATCTCAGATAATTTTAATAAATTTCTAGTTAAAAATAAATTAGCTATTACTAATTTAGAGCCAACTAGCAATGCAAATAGCATTTCTGGCGTTGTTGCTTGCCGTGGCGATATTATTAGAGGTAAAGTAAAAAAGATTTATAACTCATATGGCGTTTCTGCTTTTAAATCCGGAGAAATTTTGGTTACGCCGATGACGTCGCCAGAGTATTTATCAGCCATGAGAAAAGCAGCCGCTATTATTACTGATGAGGGCGGTTTAACTTGCCATGCGGCTATCGTCGCGAGAGAATTAAAAAAACCTTGTATTATTGGAACAAAAGTAGCTACGAAACTTTTCCAAGATGGGGATTTAATTGAAGTTAATGCTAATAAGGGGATTATTAGAAAACTATAAATATATGGAAGCGGAAAAAACAAAAGCTAATAAAATTGCGCTAGCGGTTGATGTCGCTATTTTTAATAGTACTTACCAGGTTTTACTCGGCAAGAGATTAAATAGCGCTGGACATGGAACCTGGAGTTTTCCCGGTGGGCATATTTTAGATGAAGAAGAAATTATGGCCGCTGCTCATCGAGAAATAAAAGAAGAATTGGGTAATAATTTAGAAGTTAAAATTCTAAATAAAATAATAGCCGTGAGAGATAATTGTTTACCACCTCAATTTGTTCGTCATATTACTATTATTCTTGAAGGAGAATATATACAGGGAGATGCGATTGTTAATGAGCCGGATAAATGCGAAGAGTGGAAATGGTTTGATATTAATGCTTTACCATCGCCCCTATTTCCTGGGACTAATGATATCTTGGAGAATTATGTTAAGAAAATTTCGTCAGTAACTTAAATCTACACAGTAAAAAGGGCTTACCGATAACCCATTAGCCAGGTCTTGACAATTATTTATAACTGTGTTATACTATCAATAGTTCATAAATCATATCATTATGCTATTAGATTTTGGGTGAGTTCGAAAATCTTATATGGTGAGCCATATTTAGATTATGATCTTCTATCTGCACCGACAGCAACCGGCTTTAAGACTTCATGTTCATGGAGTCTTTTAATTTATCCCAGCCTTTCTAGGAAAATTTTTTGACAAATTAAAGCTTCCCGCTTAAAATTATGAATAGCTAGACTTTATTTAAGATTAATAAAATTATATGCCAAAATTTGAAGAACTCAATTCGCATAATGATGGTAATAAAGGGCAAGAGGAAATGACGCGTCTTTATGGTAACGATTTAAGCGCAAAAAGTTTTGAAACTTCGCCTTATAAAACAGCGACCAGTATTTCTGAAAATGCTGGTTTATATGGAGAAGAAGATGATTCGAGTGCAGAAGAAAAGATTTATGAGCGCATTACTCCGGAAGAAGATAAAAATAATTTAACGTTTGGAAAAATTAGTAATGATTATTTAAATGGAATAGGAGAAATGCCGAAAGGTTTAGATATTACTCAAGTAAGAAAATCAGCCTTAGCTTACCGTGAGTCGTTAAGTGAAGAAGATCAAAAAGAGGAAGCTAAAAAAGTTTCAGCTTTGATCAGAAGTGAAATTAAAAATGAACCGGAAGCTAAGTATACAAAATCAGCTGACTTAGAGCCTAATTTAATGGCGCAAGCAACACCACATCCTCTAGAACAGACAAAATTAAATCGCCGCAGTCTTTGGAGTTATATAGTAGGAAACAAAAAAAGAGCTTAACGAATTAAAATATTAAAATGAATTTTTCTGTCTTAGATTGGAACATCCAAGGTAAAAAATATTATACTCATACTAGTTTTAAAAAAATCAAACCGGAGCTTGAAAAAATAGGTGCCGATATTGTTTGTTTACAAGAGGGAAATACTATTATTGATAAGTTAGATTATTTTAAGCAATCGCAAAAATATAATTATGTTTTTTCATGTGAGCATAAAGACGGTATCAATGTTATTTTAAGTAAGTTTAAGATTATTGCTTACGGCCAAATTAATTGTCCGTCATTCCTTGATAAATCTACCGGTGAAGTGCTTTGGGCCAAGATTAAGATTGGTAATAAAATATTAAAAATTTATAATTGTCATTTTGAAATTATTGGTATTGGTCCTAGAGAAAGAGCTAGGGCGCTAAACTTTGTTATTGCTAATTCTAAAAATCATCAAGGGTCAACAATTATTTGTGGAGATTTTAACACTACTATCCCGGCTCACGGTTTTGGCCGTAAATTTGTGAAGTGGTTTCATAATGTACCAGATAAAAGTCTTGTGATAGGAGAAAAAGAGTTGATTAACGATGAGAGATATTCTTTTGTAGAAATTGCTAAACAGAAGGGGCTTAAGGAGGCGACTGATATTTCCAAAACAACCTGGTCTATACTTAGTATTAGATGGGAAATATTTCATTTGAAACTAGATTGGTTTTTTGTGCGCGACCTTAAAGCCTCGAAAGCTATCTTAGGTAAGTATATTTCTGATCACAGGTCTCTTTTTGTAAAATGTAAGCTAGACTAAAATAAGATATTTCTATTTAAAAAGGCGGGACTTAGAAGTCTCGCCTTTTTGGTTTTTACATGTTGACCCAATTTAGCTTCTATGTTAATGTAAACTGTTAAATCAGATCTTTAAAAAACAAGGGGAAGATTAGGTTAATTATTGAGTTTATCTTGATTATAAGGTGGGCTGAATAATTAACTTAATATTAACCTTTATACTAATTACAATGAAACAAATTATCGAAAAGTTTATCCAAAGTTATTTCTTATGGGCAGCTAATCGTCCGTTTAAAGCCGCTTTTGTTGTGGCTTTAGTTTTTCTCATTCCAGCTCTTGTAGCCGCTAAAATTGTTGCAATAAACAATGATGTCTACAACGCCGTTAAACAGGATATTTATATTTGTTTTTTGGCTATTTTGGTTGCTTTTTTATTGTTGAACTTGGCTATTCCTTTGAGGTTTATGACTAACTTCTTTTCTAACGAAAGAATGATTGTCCTGCTGAGGCCGAAGAATTCTTCTTCACGTATTTATAGAAACCCAATTTGGGGCAAAGTACCTTATGTTAGAATTTATTTCCCGGTATTTTGGGATTTAAATAAGGACTCTATAGCGAGGGAAATCAGATTAGAAGTAGCCATATCACTTGATGAGAAAAATTTAGCGAACCTAACATTTGTATTTTTGCTAAATTTTAGCGGTAGTTTTCAGGCCAAAGATTTAGAAGATTTAATTAAGGAACAAAAAGAAATTGATAGGCATAACCATGTTTTTCATTTTCAAACTTGTTTGCAAAATCTTATTACGAATCGTTGTGCTAAGAATATTGAGAAAATTATTCCTCATCTATTTAAATGCCAAGCGCACCTAATGACTTCTTGGGAATTAACCAAAGAGCTCGAGCCATTAAGTCTTTTTCCTAAAAACTTCTTTGCAAATATTGAAGTTATTGAAATGAGGCTTTTGCCTCTGGAGTTTTCACACACCAATCCAAAAAAAGAAGAAAAATGAAAAAGTTAATCAAGGGGTTAATCAAAGAGTATTTCTTGTATGCGGCCGGTAGCCCGTTTGTCTGGGCTCTATACGCCGCTACGATTGTGTTTTTAATTGTATTTGGCTCGGCCATGCTTGTTGATTCAAAAAAGTGCTTAGAAATTCCACTGGAGATTACTTTAGGATTTCTGTTCCTCTGCGTCTGTTTCTTTTGGTTTTTACATCTAGCAGTTAAAGATATTCGGATTACCGTTTTTCCGCAACGGAAAAACAAAATAATCCTTTTGCGCTATGATGATAAAAAAGAGACGGAGATTTATAAATTTCCAGTTTGGGGTGAACCCATCGCTATTGAAATAGTTTTTCCAGAAAATTGGGATTTAAGTAGCGATGATTTAGACCTAAGGAACAAGAAACTAAGTTTGGAAATTCTGCCCTATGACGTTATTGGCCAGTACTGGGCTTACCTAGCCTTTTATCTTGATCTCTATCTCTATAAGGATTTTCAAGCGAAAGAACTTGAAGAAATGATTAACAGACAAGGTGCTGATAGAAAAAATTGCACAGTTTTTAGTTTCCAAAAATGTTTAGAGAATATAGTAACTGCGAGTTTGATGGAAAATGAAGCGGTTGTAAAAGAACAACTTCTCAAATGGAAAGAGGAAAAAATTACGGTAAAGAAATTAGAACAAGAATTAGTAAAATTGGGGTTCTTGTTTGGAGACCTTTTTTCTACTCTTACTGTTATGAACATTAGATTATCTAACAATATTTCTGTTGATGATGAATTATTAGAAAAACCACTTAAACCTGTAAAAAATCTGGAAGATGAAACAATTTAAGGAATACTTAAAACAGTATTTTGTTAGGGCAGCTCAGAAACCCGCTACTTTTGGAGTATTTATTGCCTTGATAGCATTTTCTTTGCATTTCGCTCTTTTTGTTGCTCCTTATTGGCCTTCGGAAAAAGGTTTACATAGTTTTTATCAGGCCATGAGCTTTTTCCTTCTATACATTTTGATTTTCGTGATTCTTCATTTAGTGATAGTGAGGACAAAGATTACGGTTTTCAAGTTTAATGAAAAAGAAGTGATTTTAACTAATATTGATGAGGATGAACCGTCTATTTACCAGAAACCTTTTTGGGGGAAATGCTTTTGTCAGATAATTCAGCTTCCCGATGATCAGGATTGGGAAAGGCCCTGGGATACTGATAAATGTCTTATCTTGAAGATTGACTTTTATGTTGATGTTGAAGGTTCGACGATAATTTTCCCGTTCCTCCTGAGCTTTAAATTCAATAGACAATTAAATGCTAAAGATTGGAAATATATTATTGACAGACAAGATATAGGCACTAATCAAAGCGTATATTCTCTGAAAAAATGTTTAGAACATATTTTCTATCACGCGAACATGACGGAAGAGAAAGAGACTAGATTTAAAATGTTGGCTAGTATTTGTACTACTAATAATATGAAAATGCGAGCTAACGCTTTAAGTGAAATTGAAGAGATGGCTAGTTTTCCTGATTTGTTTTTGGGAGCAAAAACTAAGTTAATGTTGTTAACATTAGGAGTAAGAAATGCATAATAAAAAAAATCATGAAATGAAAAAAATCATTTTGTTTTCTGCTGGTGAGCTGGTTTACGTATTGGTAGTATCCGCTCTTTTAAGTGCTATTGCCTATATCTTGGCAGTGGTTTCTATACTGGGGCTTTCCCTGGAATCTCTAACATCAACTTGGATTGCTGGTTTGATTCTTGTAATTTTATCGCTTGACCTTTGGGTTATTAGTAAAAAGGTTACCAGTTTTTCGTCTAATCCAGGCAAGGTGGTAATTATTTATCGCGATGGCACTACGCCGGAGAAATATCAGAAACCAGTTTGGGGAAAGTTTTACTATAAAATTATTTATTTTCCCAAAGATTGGAGTGCGAAAATTGTTATCAGCTATAGTATCAAAGTCGTGCTTGAAGTTGAAGTTCTGGGTAGAAATGTTTGTTTCCCCTGCTACCTTAAGCTTGAAATAGGCGATTACTCTGATGTTAAAACTTTGAATAAGATTCTTTTAATGCAGGACGTTAAGGCTGATAAAAAAATATTTTATTTCAATAAATGTCTGCAACATATTTTTACTAACTGCAACCTAATTGATGGACGCAAAGAAGAATTAGAAAATTTAGCGACCCAGTTATTTAGAGTTATGGCTGATAAGGAGAATGTTTTTGACCGAATAAGTGAAAAATTAATTTTCCCGAATGATATTTTTTGGGGCAATGTCTCGGTTACTCTTTTAAGAGACGAGATAAAAGCCTTTCTGTTTGATCGGGAAGAGCAATTTGTCGCATTGTAATTGTAGTAATTGTATTTATTGTATAACCAAAAATTAAAAAGAATGAAAAGAAAACCATTTATGATGGGGTTTGACGGGGTTGAAAGCGCCCAAGCAATTTTAGACAGTATTGCGGAAGCTTTTGCTGAACCGAGCGAGATTGTTGATTATATCAGCTATTTCAAGTTTAATGATGCCCTACATCTTGAAGGGATGAAAGGAGAGAATGGCGTGTTAGCAAAAATTGTCAGTCTGTATCCGGATAAGTATATTTTTTGGGATTTAAAATTACCGGACACAAATGGAACTGACAAAAACATTTTGTTGAAGTATGTTCCGTTCATGCGCCCCGGTGATATTGTGACAGTTTCCAGTATAGCCTCTCTGCGCGCTTTAAGAGATGTTCGAAAATTGATTCCTGCCGGTGTTAAGATTGCCATTGTGTCAGTGTTAACAGATACTGCTCGCGATGAATGTCGGATGCGCCGTGGCGCCGTTCCGGAAATGGCAATTCTTAATGATGTTATGAATTTGTTGGAGTATGGCAATGATTTATTTGATTCTGTAGTTTGTGGATCGAAAGAATTGAAGTTTATGAAACAGATTTTGCCGGACTGCATTGAAACGTATATCCCGGCTGTTCGTGATTATTGGATGGAAGTTGGTCAGCAATCGGCTGATCGCATTGATGGCGTTAAGAATATTTTGGACGCCGGGGCTGATAATTTAATTCTCGGTGGCCAACTTTTTAAAGGCAACCCCGAAAGGAAAATCAGCGCCGCTGAAAGCCGCCGACTTTCTATCAAGGAAGCATTAAAGTCTGACGCTTTAAGTTTAATTAAGGGCCAGCCCTTAGAAACACTGATTAATTTTGAAGCTCATTATCAATCACGTCAGGATTCTGAAGGGAGGTTTTTGGGGCCATTAGTCGCTTATAGTGGCAAGTATCCCTCACCAACTGGTGAAAAGAATTATGTCGGAGATGTTTATTTTAATTTGGCCGTGATAGAGGACCATCCGCAAAGGTTAAATTACTTTGCCAAGTTGATGGTCGAAAAAATCCGAACCTTTGAAGAAGCCTGGGGCCATAAAGTTGATTGCCTGATAGGCGCTCCCGAAGGCGGAACTAAAATTGCTCAGGAAGTCGGGCGTTTACTGGGTATCCCCGGCTTGCGTTTGGAAAAAGAGGTGACAGCCATTAAAACCGCAACTGCCAAAGAAGAGTTTAATTTGGTCATGCGCCGGAATGCCGGAGCACTTAAGGTCGGTTGGTTCGCTCTTATTTTTGAGGACTTGTGCAATAATTTCGGTACTACTCAAAAAGCAATTAACGCCCTCAATGCCTTCGGAGTTGTTACAGTAGGAATTGCTTGTGTGGCCAATCGGTCTAAAGATCATATTGAGGAGTGGGAAGGCTTGCCAGTTATCGCTGGTATTTCTGTGCCTTCTGATCAGTATGAGCAGGAAGATCCGGCCGTAGCTGATTTGATTACCGCCGGCAAATTGAGCACCGATCCTAAAGGAGATTGGGCCAAATTGAAAGCCGCAATGGAAGAAATATAAAAAGTCAAAAAGACTTATATGTGAAGCGTCGAAGAAATTCGGCGCTTTTTTTCTTGGGTTTAGATTTCGACTTGCACCGTCGTTATTAGATGATATAATAATTTTAATTACACTTAGTTTAAATTATATGTCAGATAGAAGTTTAGATAGTGAATATGTAAACGAATGGGGGAATGAAGTAACCCAATGTAAAAATTGCAGCAGTTTTCATAATCAAGAGGATGTTTGTGTTTGTGTTACTTCAGATGATAAAACTTTTGAAGAGCTATTAGAAAAAAACGGCGAAATTTCTCCGGAGGGTCATTGTGATTATTTTAAATCGCTCGATTAAAAAGAATTTTATATTTTAAAAAGTAAAAGCAACCTGATTTTTTGGTCAGGCTTTTTTGTTGACATATTTTAAGGTTCATTATAATCTTACTAGAATTTCAAGAGTTCGTTAAAAACTATTAAAAACTATTAATAACTTAAATTTTAGGCAATGAATGAAATCGTTCAGGGAATGATTGCCGGCTACGGTCCGGGATTTCCTAGTTTAGAAGAATTGTTTGCTTTAAGAGCAGACACGAAAACGGTAGAAACTCTATCATCTCCAACCTCTCTCTTGGGACGCTATGGTAAAAGCGTTGAATTTATGAATGATATAACTTCTGGAAAAGCCATCGGCTTGAAGCGCTTTTATGTAATCAAGCAATATTTAATTGCTCTGAGCGATTTTTTGGCGCAACAGTCGATTCCTGATGAGGAAAAGATTATTGGGAAGCTGAGCCTTGAAGATAAAGATTTTATTATGGAAACTATCGGTGTCTCTCTGGATGAGATTTTTCAGGCCGAAAAGATTGAGGCCTTTACTGAGCATGATACGGCGGCCGCAGGCGACTTTATTAAATTAAAAATTGCCAATAAAATGCCGCATTTAGCCAGGTATGTTGAAGCGGTTGGTTTTGCGGAAACGTCTGAGGATACGATGAGTATCGTTTTTGGCTTGATTGCCAACGAACTTATTCTGGGACATTTGTCTAACCGGTTAGCGGACTTTTGTTTTTTCTTGTTTGATTATTGTCATTTACAGGAAGCAATAAATGGCGGACCGCTTATCCTGCCAGAATTAACTCATCTTCAAGCAGCCGAACCAACAACTCACCGAATAAAATCGGTAATTCGAATAAGCGCAATTCAAGGCTTATTGGAAGATTTATTATTTACTGATTTCTCGGCAAAAATGGGAGGCGCTATCGGCAACTTAACTTGTCATTATGCTGCTTATCCTGAACTTGACTGGCATGATTTTGCCAAGAAGTACATTGAAGATTATAAATTGACGTATGAACCATGGACTGACCAATGTGTTTCTTATGCCATTGAAGCCGGAAAATTTTTAATCGTGGCCAATATTTTGACTCAGGTTATCAAATTGACCGAAGATTTCATTCGCATGGCTAGCTGTCCGGCGCAACTTTTTGTTAAACAAAAAAAGAAAGGCGCCAAAGGATCATTTATCATGCCGAATAAATCAAACGCTTGGGCCATGGAGGGGGCGGTAGTAATGCTCAAAAAATCACGCAACGCTTTAACTTTTTTGGCTGAAGAATTGCCGAACTATCCGAATGCCGGTAACATGGGACGCTCGTTTTTATTCCGGGAATTAGGAACCGACGTGATGCCGATTTTTATCGCGCTTGATAGGATTACCAGGGAGATGAAGTCTTATGCTCCTTGTCAGGAAAAAATTAATTCCTTTTTGCAAGAATACCCTGGAATGTCAGGTAGTGCCTTGCAAACAGTTTTGAAAAGAATGCGGATTCCGGGCGACGCTTATCGCGCCATTCAGGACATCGCCGTCAATCCTGATGGCGCTTATGCTAATCAAGCACAGTTTGCTGATGGATTAGCCAAGAAAACTATTGAACTTGGTCTTAACGAAGCTCAGGCCGTGGAATTACAAAAATTATTGGATCCTGGATTTTTGGTGATGCCGGCACATCAAAAGGCGATTTTAGACAGCAAAACACTCTCTGAGGAGCTCCGTTGTTTGCAAATTGTAGCCAAAAGCTATATCAAATAGAACAGTTAATGGCTGAAAATAGAATGAGGTTCGCGATGAAATGCGAACCTCTTTTTTCTTGACAAAACTAAGTAATTACCATAGAATACAAGTACAAATTAAATATTTCGCCTTTAATAAAATCTTCGGGTAGCAGCAAACGCTCTACTAGGCGACCGAAGAGCTCCGTTTAGACGGGGTTCAGCACGCTTTTTTTGTTGCTAAGCAGATAAAAAGAGTTGGCTTTTAAATAATATGGAAGACAAAAATGTTGACCAAGATGCAGACTTCGCTAAATTATTAGAGAAGGATGATATCAAAATTCCTCAAGCCGGGGATATAATCAAAGCAACCGTTGTTTCTGCTTCTAAGGCTGAAGTTAAGTTAGACGTTGCTGGTGTTTTAATGGGCGTTGTTCGCGGTCCGGAACTTTATAATGAAGTTCCTGAATTTTCTGAACTAAAACCGGGTGATGAAGTTGAAGCGGCCGTCGTTGATGAAGAAAACGAAAATGGTGAGCTTGAACTTTCTTTCCGTTTAGTTGGACAAGAAAAAGCTTGGAATAATTTACGCCAAGCCATTAAAGATAAAACTACAGTTAAAGTTAAAATCATGGATGCTAATAAGGGCGGACTACTCAGCCGTTATTGCCAAATCGATGGCTTCTTACCAGTTTCTCAGTTAGCGCCTGAAAATTATCCTCGCATTTCTGGGGGTGATAAGAGTCGAATTTTAGAAAAATTAAAATCTTTTGTCGGCCAAGAATTTGAAGTTACAGTTATGACTTTAAATGAAGAAGATAATAAAATTATTTTCAGTGAAAAAGATGTTTGGAATAAAAGACAAAAACCAGCCCTTGATAAATATACTATCGGAATGGGAGTTGATGGTAAAATTACCGCGATTACTAATTTCGGCGTTTTTGTTTCTTTTGGTGAAGGGATTGAAGGCTTAATTCATATTTCTGAATTAGCTTGGCAGAGAATTGATTCTCCAAGCGAGATGTATAAAGTCGGCGATGAAATCAAGGCTGAAATTATTTCTATTGATGGTGCTAAAGTTTTCTTAAGTGCTAAAAAATTATTAAAGGATCCATGGCTTGAAGCGAGTGCTAAATATCAATCCGGCCAAGTTGTTTCTGGTATTATTTTGAAGGTTAATCCTTTCGGTCTATTTGTTAAGTTAGATGAAGAAATCCATGGTTTAGCTCATATCAGCCAATTGAATTTAGGTGCTAAAGAAAAAATTACCGATTTATTTAAATCTGATGAAGTTAAAGATTTCGAAGTTGTTAGTGTTTCTCCATCCGAACATCGTTTAGGTTTAAAGTTGGCTGACGGGAAAAAGCCGACGGCTGAAAAAGAAGAAAAAACTGAAAGTGAAAAGAAAGAAAAAACTGAAGAAGGAAAAAAACCGGAGAAGAAAAAGACAACTAAAAAAGTGAAGGAAGAAACGGAAAAAACCGCTGAATAAATTCAAAAATATCGAGATAAAAATTCCTCAATCAGCGAGGAATTTTTATTAAATGACCTCCGTTTACAAAAGGCTATTTTCCTCTTATAATAGAGATAATCATTTAAATTAAACACAATGAAAAATTTAATAAAAAATTTCTTACTTTTTTTTGGCGTCTTTTTGATAATCGCTGCTGTTTTTAGCGCTTTTTCTGGAAATACGGAAAAAAGCCAAACAGTCGGAATCGAAGCCTTAGTCAGTCGCATTAATCAAGCGGAAATCTCAGAATTAGTAGTGAGCGGGAATAAAATAACTGCGACTTTAAAAGATGGTAAAAAAGAAGTAATTAGCAAAGAACCGGCGGAATCATTATCGGCCCTACTTGATAATCTTGGAGTTGATAAAAATAAATTAAATGGAATTAAAATTTCTGTTAAAGACGAAAGCGGTTGGGATTATTTTTTGATAAACATTCTTCCGTTTTTATTACCGTTTATATTAGTCGGCGGTTTTATCTTCTTTATGATGCGTGGTGTCCAAGGAGCTAATTCTCGCGCTATGAGTTTTGGACAATCAACCGCTAAAGATTTTAAACCGGACGATAAAAACAGAGCAACTTTTAAAGATGTTGCTGGTGCGAAAGAAGCGAAAGAAGAATTACAAGAAATTGTTGAATTTTTACGATTTCCAAAAAAATTCCATGAACTTGGTGCAAAAATTCCTCGCGGTGTGTTATTGCTCGGAGCGCCAGGAACAGGAAAAACTTTGTTAGCTCGTTCAGTCGCCGGTGAAGCACAGGTTCCATTTTTTCATATGTCTGGTTCAGAATTTGTTGAAATGTTTGTTGGGGTTGGAGCTTCACGTGTACGCTCTTTATTTGAAAAAGCTAAGAAGAGTGCGCCTTGTATCGTCTTTATTGATGAAATTGATGCGGTCGGACGTCGTCGCGGTTCTGGTTTAGGCGGAAGTCATGATGAAAGAGAACAAACTTTAAACCAAATTTTAGTTGAGATGGATGGGTTTGAAGCGACTCAAAATATTATTGTTATTGCCGCTACTAATCGCCCTGATGTTTTAGACCCAGCGCTTCTGCGCCCGGGACGCTTTGATAGAAGAGTAACAATTGATCTTCCAGATTTAAAAGATCGGGAAGAAATTTTGAAAGTTCATGCACGCAAGAAACCACTCAACACTGGCGTTGATTTAAAGAAAATTGCCGAACGTACTTCTGGTTTTTCTGGAGCGGAACTCGCTAATATTTTAAATGAAGCGGCGATTTTAGCAGCGCGTGAAAATAAGAAAGAGATTTTTAATGAAGATTTATTTGAAGCGATTGAAAAAGTAATGATTGGCCCGGAAAGAAAAAGCCGAGTGATAACTGATAAAGAAAAGAAGATCACCGCTTATCACGAAGCCGGCCATGCTTTAGTTGCGCATTTTTTACCAGACGCTGATCCGGTTCATAAAATCTCGATTATTTCTCGTGGTTCAGCCGGCGGCTATACGTTAAAAGCGCCATCTGAAGATCGCCATATGCATGCTAAATCTGAATTTATTTCCGAGATTGCGATTTTATTAGCTGGTCATATTGTTGAAAAAGATATTTTTTCCGAAGTAACAACGGGAGCAACTTCCGATTTGCGTCGGGCGACTTCACTTGCTCGTAGTTTAATTACCGATTACGGTATGAGCGATCATCTTGGCCCACGAACTTATGGTCAAAAAGAAGAAATGATTTTCTTGGGTCGCGAGATTCACGAACAACGTGATTATAGTGAAAAAGTTGCCGAAAGAATTGATGAAGAAATTAGTGGATTTATTAAACAAGGAGAAGAGGTCGCTAAAAGAATAATTAATGAGAGAAGAAAAGAGTTAGAAGCGATTGTTACTGCCTTACTAGAAAAAGAAACTATAGAAAAAACAGAATTTGAAAGTATTGTTGGGCCAAAGCCGAAGATGGCTTAATAATACTTCTATTCTTCATTGACTAATATCCACTTTGCGTTATACTAAAATTGTAATAATTTAAAATTTATATGCCTAATCCAAAGAAAAAGAAAACCCATAGTAAGACCCATGCCGGTCGCGCTCACTTAGCCCTAAAAAAAGTTACTCTTAAGAAATGCCCTAAATGCGGAGAGATGAGAAAACCTCATACTGTTTGTGCATTCTGCGGTACTTATAAAGGTAAGGAAGTTATTAAACCAAAAACAAAAATCAAACCAAAAAAATAATTTATGTCTAATCGACATCTTGCTAGGACTATTGCTCTTCAAACCTTATTCGCTTGGGATTTTAATGGACGTAAAAATGGTGATTTAGAAAAAATAATGGTTGATAATTTTGCTAATTTTGCTCCTAATTTTGATGATGGCGGTTTTGTAAAAGATTTAATTACTGGCGTTGCTGGTCATACAGATATTATTGATAAGCATATTATCAAGTACGCGACGGAATGGCCGCTTGATCAAATTACCGCTGTTGATAGAAATATTTTGCGTCTCGGTATTTATGAATTATTATATACCGCTATCCCGCCACGGGTAGCAATTAATGAATCAATCGAAATCGCTAAAAGTTTTGGCGGTGATTCTTCCGGTAAATTTGTTAACGGCGTTTTAGGCGCTCTTTATAGTGATGAACCGGAAATTCAGAAACGGGATAATAAAGAAGAAGCGGAGGCGGCTAAACAGACTGAAGTGAAAGCGGAAACGGAAGCAAAAGCGGAGGCGGAAGAAGCTCAAGAAAAGCAAGAAGATAATTTAAAATTAGGGGAGCTAAGTCTATAGCCCCCTTTGTGTTATATGGAACAAGCTCGTTTAGCAAAATTACAGAAAAATATTGGCGTTACCTTTAAAGATGATAACTTAATTCGCCAAGCAATGGTGCATCGTTCTTATATCAACGAACATCCAGATTTTAAAATTGGACATAACGAGCGCTTAGAATTTTTAGGAGATGCTGTTTTAGAAATAATCGTTACGGAATATTTATTTCTGAAATTTGTTGATGTTCCGGAGGGGGATTTAACTAATTGGCGCGCCTCTTTGGTGAACGCTAAGATGCTTTACGAAATTGCTCAAGAACTAGGGATTGAAGAAGCTTTGTATTTATCTAAAGGAGAATCAAAAGATAAAAATAAAAAATCACGTCAATTTATTTTAGCTAATGCCATCGAAGCGATTATCGGCGCAATTTATTTAGATCAGGGAATCGCGGTTGCTAAAAAATTTGTTTTAAAAAATATTGTTTGCAAGTTAGATGGAATTTTAGAAAATCGTTTATATCTTGATCCAAAATCACGTTTTCAAGAAAAAGCCCAAGAAGTTAGAGGAATTACTCCTCATTATCAAATTTTAGATGAGACTGGACCCGATCACGCTAAAATTTTTACGGTCGGTTTATACTTAGGAGAAGAATTAGTTACCAATGGCGAAGGATCATCAAAACAAGAGGCTCAAGTTTCCGCCGCCGCTAAAGGACTTAAAAAAATGAGTTGGTAAATTTAAATTAATTATGGATATAAATAATTTATTAAAATTAGCCGCCGAAAAACAAGCTTCAGATATTCATCTTCTTTTTGGACAAAATCCGATTTTAAGAATAGACGGTGAGCTGTTTAACATTAACCAAATTGTTAAAGATGGTAATTTTATTAAATTAAGTGAAGCTGATTTAGAGGGTTTTCTCGATACGCTTTTAGATCGTGATCAGAAAAAAAGATTTTTTGATAAGCGCGATTTAGATCTTGGCTATCAACTAGAGGAATATCGTTATCGTTTAAATTTTTCTTTTGAAAAGGGTCATATTAAAATAGTCGGTCGGGTGATAAAAGATCAGGAGCCAACTTTGAAAGAATTAGGCATGCCCGAGGTTATTGAAAAATTATTGAATTTGCATCAAGGCTTGATTTTAGTAACTGGTCCAACTGGCTGTGGAAAGTCGACGACTTTGGCGGCGATGATAAATTATATAAACACTACTAAAAGCGCCAACATTGTTACCTTAGAAGATCCGATAGAATATATTTTTAAATCTAAAACTAGTATTATTTCTCAGCGTCAATTAGGAACGGACATGATTAGTTTTACTAGTGGTTTAAAGCATGTTTTGCGCCAAGACCCTAATATTATTATGTTGGGTGAAATGAGAGACTTAGAAACAATTGCGACGGCGATTACGCTAGCTGAAACCGGCCATTTAGTTTTAGCAACTCTTCATACTTACAGCGCGGCGCAGACAGTTGATAGAATTATTGATATTTTCCCAGCCGACCAACAAAATCAAATTAAATCGCAATTATCTTTTGTTTTATCAGCGATTATTTCTCAACGTCTACTCCCACAGATTGGCGGCGGTAGAATTGCCGCTAGAGAAATATTACTAAATAATTCTGCGGTTGCTAATTTAATTAGAGAAGGGAAGATCGCTCAAATACAAAGCGTAATTGAAACCGGGTCATCAATGGGGATGATTACTCTTGATAAACATATTAGGCAACTGTATAAAGACGGATTAATTGAAAGAGCGACGGCGCTCGGGCAAATGGAAGATCAGGCTAGTTTAGAAGAATAAAAAATTATCTAACATTAAACAATTTTGATATTTAAAAAAACAGCTAAAATAAGGCTGTTTTTTGATTATTTATCCCCCTTGACATAATTTTTAAAAAAGCTATAATTGTTAACAGTTTTAACAGGGCTGTAAATGCCTAGAACAATATGCAAAAAATGTTTAGAAACCAGTACGAACAGCGATTCTAATTGATCAGCTATTTTGCGATTACTTAGAACCGCTAGTAAGCGGTTTTTTTGCGCCCTGCGTCCGTTAACAATTCATGTTAGAGTAAAGACATCAAAAATGTAAATATAAAGTGTATTTTAATTGGAGGACGAGATCTCCAAGCTGTAAAATAAAATACGACGCGCTTTTAGTAGCTTTAAGATAAAAGTGTGGGAAAATCTCATTAAGAGTATATGGCGGATGCCTTGACATAAGAAGACGAAGAAGGACGTAGCAGCCTGCGATAAGCTGCGGTAAGGTGGCAAGCAACCTTTGACCCGCAGATTTCCGAATGGGGAAACCCCCTCTATTGAAGATAGAGGAAGCTCAGCCTTTTAGGCGAGCTGGAACACCCGGCGAACTGAAACATCTTAGTAGCTGGAGGAAAAGAAAATAATAATTATTCCCTAAGTAGTGGCGAGCGAAAGGGGAACAGTCTAAACCAAAATAACTGCAGATAGAACTTGGTTCGCCAAGTTTTATCTTGAAGGCTCTGGAGCCATATGTTTTTTCGGGGTTGCAAGACCTAACGCCTGTTTCCAGAAAAACAGGGCGAAGTCAAAAAAGATAATTCTTAGCAGAACGAGTTGGAAAGCTCGGCCAGAGACGGTGATAGCCCGGTAAGCGAAAAGAATTAACTCTTCGTAGTTGGAGTTCTTAAGTAGGGCGGGACTCGTGAAATCCCGTCTGAAGCCAGGTCGACTATGACCTAAGACTAAATACTTCTTATGATCGATAGTGAACAAGTACCGTGAGGGAAAGGTGAAAAGCATCCCGTTGAGGGAGGTGAAATAGTACCTGAAACCATATACTTACAAGGAGTCGGAGCCCCGCAAGG
>JBAYIC010000003.1:0-101974 GCA_041665845.1 Patescibacteria group bacterium | reverse complement strand
TTGCCAATGTGTTACTCTCCCGTTTGCCATGCCTATATTGCTATAGACATTCGACTTGCATGCCTTAGACACGCCGCCAGCGTTCATCCTGAGCCAGGATCAAACTCTCTAAAAATTTGATTGCTCAAATGAAGGTTCTTAACCTTCTATATAAGATTCCGTTTAAAAACGGACAAAATTTTTTGTTTTCCGAATTGATGCCGATTAGCATCAAAATTAACCATCACCATGATTGTTTATTTATTTATTTTTTAATGTTCGTGGTAGACAGAAAAAAACAGAGATAATAAATTATCTTGTTTTGTATTTCCTATTCTGTTTTATTTTTAATAACCCTATTTTATACTAATAAAAAATGTCTGTCAAGAGTAGTAATTACGGGCTTATTTTATTTGACTTTTAGCTAGTTTTAAGATATAAAGATAAATATAATAAATAGTAAAAATAACCATGCGTATTAAATTTCATCGAGTTGAGAGGAAAGAAGAGCCAACATTCAGGTCTAATCATCAGATTAAAGTTCCTGAAGTGTTTTTAATAGATGAAACTGATGAAGCAATCGGTATTGTTACTATTGAAGAAGCTTTAGAAAAAGCCCATGAAGTTGATTTAGATTTAGTTGAAGTAAACCCTAAAGCTAATCCTCCGGTTGTAAAGATTGTAAACATGAACCAACTTAAGTATGAAAGAGAAAAGATGGCTCATAAACAAAAGATGCAACAAAAGAAAGTAGAAACTAAAAATATCCGCCTATCTTTTAGGATTAGTGATCATGACCTTAGTTTACGTGTTTCTCAGGCGGAGAAATTCTTAGTTAAAGATAATAAGATAAAAGTTGAATTAATCCTTAAGGGTCGTGAACGCCAATATCCCAGAAAAGCAGTGGAAATTGTTAATGGTTTTGTAGCTAAACTTCAAGCCATGCCAGACGTAAAAGCTGAGGTAGAACAGCCCTTGACAAATCAAGGCGGAAGATTTACTATAATATTGATTAATAAAAAGTAAAAATCCTAAATTCAGGTGATTGCCTGTTTTTTTAATCTGCATTTATGCCAAAAATAAAAACACATAAAGCGACTGTTAAACGTTTTAAAAGAACTGGAACTGATAAGCTAACTCAAAGAAAAGCTGGTCAGGATCATTTTAATGCTCGTGAAACCGGAAATACTACCAGACAAAAAAGACTGGATGTTACAACTCATAATACTATAACTAAAACCATTAAGGCCTTAACTCCTTATAATTAATCCCTTAATTTCTATTTGCTAATATGCCTAGAGTAAAACGCGGTACAAACCATGTAAAGAAAAGACGTAAGTTATTGAAAGCCGTAAAAGGTTACAAATGGGGCCGAAATAATTTAATAAAATTAGCGAGAACAGCTAGAACTAAGGCTGGTGCTCATGCTTTTGTTGATCGTCGTAAGAAAAAAAGAACGATGCGCGCTTTGTGGCAAATTAAAATCAGCGCTTTTGTTAGAGAACACGGACTTTCTTATTCTCGTTTTATCAATGCTTTAAAGATTAATAAGATTGCAGTTGATAGGAAGATTATGGCTGATTTAGCTGTTAACAATAAGGAAGTTTTGTTAGCCATTATCAATAAGGTAAAACAATAAATATGATTTTTTGGTTTAAAATTGTTCAAGTTGTTATCGCTATTCTTTTAATGGTCGTTATTTTGATGCAAAATAAAGGTGGTGGTGTCGGTGGAGTTTTTGGTGGCGGTGGCGGTGGGGTTTATCTTACTAAAAGAGGAATAGAAAAAAAATTACATATTTTAACGATAATTTTAGCCGCTCTTTTTATTCTGATTTCTTTAGGTACTTTTTGGATAAAAGCTTAAGCTTATATTGTGTCTTCACTAAAAAATAAAATTTTTGTTTATTTGACAAGAGCGAAACAGGTTTTGGCTTATTTTAGTTTTATCAAAAAACCAAGACGCATTAGTCAGCTTGATATTGATAAAAGACTGGTTTATTCTCTTTCCCCTCGTAAAATTCCCAATGGAAGTCAATTTAAACATTTAAATAAATTTTTAAACCCACGAGAAAATTTAGTAATAAAAATTTGTGGAGTTTTGATTTTAATCAACGTTATTTATTTAGGCGTCGTCTTTGTTAAAAAACATATTTTATACACGCCGACTTATGGAGGAACTTACATCGAAGCAGTTGTTGGTTATCCTAAAGCAATTAATCCGCTTTATGCTGCAAGTCGTGATGTTGATAACGATTTAAGTCGTTTAATTTATTCCAGTCTTTTTAAATATGATGCTAATGGTGCGATTATCGAAGATTTAGCTGATAATTATCAGATTTCTGATAATAAGAAAGAATATTTAATTACTATCAAAAACAATGTAAAATGGCATAATGGCGAAAATTTAACAGCAGCTGATATCGTTTTTACTTTAAATTTAATTAAGGATGAAAATTATCGCTCTCCTTTAAGAAATGAACTCGCAAATGTTACGGCAGAAAAAATTGATGAACAAACAGTGAAGTTTATTTTATCAGAACCATATGCGCCCTTTTTAGAAATGCTTACTTTTGGTATTATACCGAAAAGTATTTGGGAAAATATTAGTCCCGATGCCGCCGGCCTAACAGATCTTAATTTAAAACCAATTGGATCAGGCCCGTATAAATTTAAATCACTAGTGAAAAGTAAAAGTGGAGATTTGAAAGAGTACCGCCTAGAAGTTAATCCTGATTATTATAATCAGAAGGCTTATATCAAGAATATTATTTTTAAATTTTTTGCTGATTATGTTGAAGCAATTAAAAGTTTTAATGGTAATCAAGTAGATGGCTTAAGTTATCTTCCCTTCAACGAAAGACAAGAGCTCCTTGCTAAAGATTCTTCAAATATTTTTAATTTAGTTAGGCCGCAAGTAGTTGGAGTATTTTTAAATAAAGCAAAAAATAAATCTTTAGAAAACAAAGATTTAAGAATTGCTCTAGCTAAAGCGATTAATAAAGATCGAATTTTAACTGATGTTTTTTCTGATGTTTATCAAGACGCTGATAGTCCAATTTTAAAAACTAGTTTTGCTTATAACTCAAACGTTACTAAATATAGCTATGCCCCGGAAGAGGCTAGAAAGAGTCTCGAGGGAAAAGCATTTAAAATTATCTTAACGGTTATTGATTTAAATAGTAATGTTGCTGTTGCTGAAAAAATAAAAGCTGATTGGGAGGCGGCTGGAATGACGGTTGAGCTTAAAGCAATTCCGCTAGAACAAGCGGCTAATATCATAAAGAATCGAGACTTTGAAGCTTTAATCTATGGCCAATCAGTCGGCGGCGATCCGGATGAATTTGCTTTTTGGCACTCCACTCAGGCCGGAGCAAAAGGCTTGAATATAACCGGCTATAATAACGAAGAAGTGGATAAACTTCTAGTTGAAGCTAGAGGAGCTATTTCTGATGAAGATAGAAAAATAAAATATAACCGTTTTCAAGAAATAATAACTGCAGAAGTTCCCGTCATATTTTTATATTCACCGACATATAGCTATGTGCAGAGTAAAAAAGTTAAAGGATTTTTTGGCCAAGCCGTTATTGAGCCAGCTGATCGCCTAAGTAATATTTCTGATTGGTATATAAATACAAATAAAAAACTAACTTGGTAATTATTTATCAAGTAGATAACTCATAAAACTTAATAAAAAAAACATGTTTGTTAAAGATCAAAATGCTCCGACGGCTATGCCTCGGAAAAGCTTTTCTAATCGTTTGCCGCGACGCGGTGAACCTAATCAATTATCGAATCAGCCGATGGCGGTAAAAAATATCGCCGCCGTTCAACCGCGGCCGCATTTCCCAAATACTAATCGGAATACCAATGTGAGCGCGATGAAGCCGGTTCCCGGAATATCTGGGTTAAAAATTTGTCCGCTTGGAGGGCAAGAAGAAGTCGGTCGTAATTGCACCGTTTTTGAATATGATAATGATATTATCATTTTAGACATGGGCTTACAGTTCGCTGATGAGGATATGCCGGGCGTTGATTACATTATTCCTAATGTTGCTTCTTTACGCGGTAAAGAAAAAAATATCCGTGGCGTTATTTTTAGTCATGGTCATCTTGACCATATCGGCGCCGCCCCCATTCTACTAGAACAATTAGGCAACCCGCCGATTGTTGGTATGAAATTAACGCTAGCGATGATTAAACATCGTCAAGAAGACTATAAACGTGGGACAACCAAAAGTCTCAAAACAATTACGATTAACTCGATTGATCAAAAAATCGCTTTGGGTAAATTCCAAATAAGTTTTTTCCAAGTTGAGCATTCTATCATTGACGCGGTTGGCGTTATCATCACCACGCCGCACGGAACCGTTATTCATCCTGGCGACTGGATGATTGAAGGCGATCCGATGGAGGGACAAATAGTTGGTTACGAGCGTTTAGCCCAGTTACCAGCTCCCCGTATTTTAATGCTAGAAAGTCTTGGTGTTGCTTATTCGAAGGAAAGAGTCCCAATTAAAACTAGCCAAGGTAATTTAGAAAAACTTATTAGTGGTGCTCCTGGACGAGTTATTATTGGTACATTTGCTTCCCAACTAGAACGTGTTACCAGCCTCTTAGCTTATTCTGAACAGATTGGTAAGAAAGTCGCTTTAGACGGTTATGGAATGAAAATGAATGTTAAAATCGCTCAAGAGTTGGGTTATATCCCCGCTCATAAAAATACTATTATCCCAGTTGAAGATATTGATAAATATCCAGAAAATAAAATTGTAGTAATATGCACCGGTGCTCAAGGAGAATCTAATGCTGTTTTTTCCAGGATTGTTAATGGTAATCATCGCTTTATCAGTATTAAGAAATCTGATGTAATAATCTTCTCCTCTTCGGTTATTCCCGGTAATGAACGTTCCGTGCAGAAAGTTAAAGATCAGCTATATCGTTTAAGCGATAATGTTATCCATAGCAGTATTATGGATGTTCACTCCGGTGGCCATGCTAATATCGATGATATAAAGAAGATTTTGCATCAAATTAAGCCCGATTATTTTTTGCCGGTTTACGCTAATCATTATATGTTAGTTGAGGCGAAAAAATTAGCTTTACGCGAAGGATTCCGTGATAATCAAATTTTTGTTCTCGATAATGGTCAAATTATTAAGTTCCAAAAAGGTAAACAACCTTTAGTTCTTAAAGAAAAAGCTAATACTGATTATGTGATGGTTGACGGCCTTGGCGTTGGTGACGTCTCAGAGATAGTTTTACGTGATAGGCGTATGATGGCCGATGATGGCATGATTGTGATTATTGCAACAATTGACGCTAAGACGGGGGCAATTATCGGCAATCCTGACCTTATCTCGCGTGGCTTTGTCCATATGAAGGAAAACCGTGATTTAATTGAGAAAACTAGAATGAAGGTAAAGAAAATAGTTAAAGATAAGAACCCGATGACTTTAGCCGATGACGATTATATTAAAAACAAGATTAGAAATGAAATTGGCCAATTTCTGTTTCAGTCCACCAAGCGTCGCCCGATGGTTTTGCCAGTAGTAATTAAGGTATAAATTAGACTTTAAGAGGCTTCATAAGAACTTAACAAAAAATCCCGTTTTAGCGGGGTTTTTGTTTGTTCATAAAATGTGTATAACTCTATTGACAAAGATTTTTGTACGTGGTATATTAACAAGTCGTCTTTTGATGACTACTTTTTAAAAAGGCCGTTTCAAACGGGATAGGCACGACAAGCATGGGGATTTGTTTCCTAGGATTTTCCGGCTTTATAGCTCGAAAGTCCCTAGAAACAGTTTTCTTGCCTCCCCGTTTAAGCCGGTCTTTTTTGTTGGAGAAATGTTATTGGAAGGATCTCTCTTTCCCAACAATCACGCTAACTAGATCTCTTACTACACTAACTTCGGCTGGGAGTTTAACTGAGATTACGCCGTCAACTAGCAGTTGTTCATTTTCGTTAGTAACCTCAAATTTATTTAATTTTAAAATTGTTTGACTTTTTTTACGAGGAGTAATAACTATATCTAATAACCCGTCATGAGGATTAGAGTTAATGTTGTTATGCTTATCACTGAGAAGATTTATAATTCTTACGGTTCCCTTTTCTTCGGACTCGAGAGAGTAATCGCCTAAATTAATATTTGTGCCTTCGCTTTCTATAATTGCATCGTTTAAAAAATAATGATCGCCGACCAATCCTAGATCAATTTTTTCTATACGTCTCGCGAGTAGAATATTGCAGGCGTCTTCTTCGTTTCTAATTCCAAAAGAAGCGGCAATCGAATTATCATCTCCGATAGGTATTATACCGAGTAAAGTTTTTTTCTGAAAATCACCATAGATATCGGTATCAATAATTGCGCCGATGATTTTATTAACTGTTTGATTATTACCAACAGCCACAATGGTTTTAGCGCCAAGCTTGATTTCGTTTTGAACAGTTCCTTTAATATTTTTGATTCCACCCAAACGAATAATCTTTCCGTTTAAACCAAGATCCGTAAGCCTGATTTCCATGCGGTTTACAGCCTTCGTGTATTTACTCTTATTTAAATAGTCGTCGTATATATAGACGTGCATAGAAGTATTTTAAGACGGCTATGATTTATTCTTCAGTCTCTTGATTTTTTTCTGCTTCCCTTACTTCCCCTTTTTTATTAGTATCATTTATAGCAATAAGTTGTCCGTTAATAATTGCGCCTCTTTCTATTGATAATTCTCCATATTGAACATCACCGTTTATTTTAGCGGTTCCGCCAAGTGATAAGTAACTTTTAACTTTAATACTTCCTTTTATTTCGCCGTTAACGATTAAATCTTTTGCTTCAATATTTGCAGTCACTCTTGCTTTCTCTCCAATGAAAATATTGGCATCAGTTTTTAAAGATCCCTCTAAAGTTCCCTCAATAACAATATTTCCTTGTCCATGAAAGTTCCCTTTTACTTTAATTGAGGCGCCAATTATTGTTTCCGCGTCTTTAAATTTTTCCAGTTTGTTTTCTTTGTTGAACATATATTTAAAAGGTGAATAAAATAGCCTAGCTGATTATCATTTTAGGTTAATATAATCTGCTTGTCAAAGAAAAAAGTTGAAAAACAAAAAGTTTTAGTATAATATGAACTCAGGTTCCTAATAGAAATTTACTAATATTTTTTTAGGGAGATAATATTGTTCCCATGGTTCAATGGATAGAACGAGAGCCTCCTAAGTTCTAGATCCAGGTTCGACTCCTGGTGGGAACACGTAGTTTTATATTTGTCAATAGATTGACAAAGAAGTAATAAGTTAGCGTTTGAAACTCTTGACATTAATCCAATATTAGCTATAATTGTTGTAGTTTGAATTATTTTTTCCTTTTTGTTCCTCAAGGAACAATACAGTTCAAAGGTTAATTGTTTTGTAGGGATGAGGTGTTAATAAAATTATAAAAATGTTCTGCGCAGAACATTATCAGAAAGGGCCATTAGCTCAGTTGGCTAGAGCGCTTCCATGGCATGGAAGAGGTCAAGGGTTCAAGTCCCTTATGGTCCACAAATAAACTGGCTTAGACCAGTTTTTTGTTTTATAGTCAGTTATGTTATAATGATAATATAAATTAATTAGATACGTAGAGAATGTAAATTAAATATGTCTAAAAGAGTATTCATTATTCATGGTTGGGGCGGTACTGCAAACGAAGGTTGGTTTTTTTGGATTAAAAGGGAACTAGAGAATTCTGGATTTACAGTTTTTCCGATACAAATGCCTAATACTAATGAACCGAGAATAAAACCCTGGGTCGACGCCATCGCTAGTGCAGTTGGTAAAGTTGACCAGGATACCTTTTTTATTGGTCATAGCATTGGTTGCCAAGCTATTGCTCGTTATTTGTGTACTTTGCTAGACAAAGAATCAGTCGGGGGAGCAGTTTTTGTTGCTGGATTCTTCCGAAGGTTAACAAATATGGGCGAGGATAGCCTTTCAAAAGAAATAATAAATGAATGGCTTAATACGCCGCTTGATTTAGTCTCTGTTAAGAGACATATGTTAAAAAGCGCGGCCATATTTTCTGATAATGATCCATATGTTCCGATGGATAATATAGATGATTTTAAGGATATTTTAGTTTCAGAAATAATAATTGAACATAACCAAGGTCATTTTTCGAGCTCCTCTGGCCTACCAGTTTATGAAGCTATTTTGAAGGTAGTTTTAGAAGTATCTAAGAATTAAAATACCTTAAAAGAAATAAATTAATTTTTATTAAAAACAGAGGAAAAGTCTACAAAAATGTAGACTTTTCTTTTTTATTTGGCTAATATTAAATAAAATATTTTAGAGTAAAAACTGTGGAAAAGATGTTATTATGTTAAAATATTTGGCTAGAATTAAACTTTTGTTATTTTTATTATTTTTTAAAGTCTTAAATATTGTTTGATTGCTTTTAATGATTAAAAACCTTATAATATAATTATAATTCATTAATTTTATACCTCTTTCTTGAGGTGCTTCTAGTTTTATGTATGATGTAATAATAATTGGTTCAGGACCAGCTGGTATGACGGCTGGTATATATGCGGTTAGAAGGGAAATGAAAACTCTTATTATTGGCAAAGAACTTGGCGGTCAATTAGTTTGGGCGAATGAAATTGAAAATTACCCTGGTTTTGAAATAGTTAAAAGTTTTGAACTTATTCAAAGAATTAGACAACAAACCGGTAACGCTGGAGTAGAATTTAAGGATGATGAGGTTCAAAAAATAGAAAAGACAAACACGGATAGTTTTTTATTACATACCGCTAGAGAATCATTTGAAGCTAAAACGGTAATTATCGCTATGGGGCTTTCTCCACGACGTTTAGCTGTCCCTGGTGAAATCGAATTTAATGGCAAGGGGGTCTCTTATTGTGCTAATTGTGACGGCCCTTTCTATAAGAACAAAAAAGTAGCGATAATTGGTGGTGGTAATTCTGCACTTGATGCCGCTGAGTTTATGTCTAAAATAGCTTCACAAATTTATCTTATTCATAGAAATGATACTTTTAAAGCCTTTGATACGCTGATGAATGAAGTCAAAGAAAGAAAAAATATAGAAATAATCATGAACGCAGAAATAAAAGATATTTCAGGTTCTGGTAAAGTTGAAAAAGTTATTGTTTTAGATAGAAAAGATGCTTCGGAGAGAGAAATTTTGGTTGATGGAGTTTTTGTTGAAGTTGGCCGTATTGCGAGCACTGATTTGGTTTCTGAATTTGTTGAGCGTAACGATAAAAATCAAATTTTAGTAGGGAATAATATGGAAACTAAAACGCCTGGTCTGTATGCGGCCGGCGATGTTACTGATTGTGAATTTAAACAAATCACTATTGCAATGGGACAAGCAACCATCGCCGCTTTGAGCGCTTATCAATATATTCAAATGAAGCCTAAATTGCTATAATAATTAGAGCGGACTTTATTTTAAGCATTTAATTTAGGCTTTACTTATGAGTATTAAAAAAATAAATTTGGTAGCAGCCGATATGGGTTATGGACATCAGCGAGCGGCCTATCCTTTAATGGATCTTGGTGGCGGTGATGTTCTTACTATTAACGATTATAAAGATATACCGAGCTGGGAAAAAAAATATTGGTTGAATTTACTTAGATCGTATGAACAAATTTCTCGTTTTAAGAAAATTCCAGTTTTAGGAAAAATTGTTTTTGAGGTGATGGATTTTTTTCAAAAAATACCACCGCTCTATCCTTTTAGAAATCTTTCCGGAACAACTACGCAACAAAAATATTTTTTTAAGTCTATAAAAAAGGGCCTAGGTAAAGATTTAATTGATAAATTAAGTCTTGATAGGTTACCCCTAGTAACTACTTTTTTTGTAGTTGCTTATATGGCTGAATATCATAATTATCAAGGCGATATATATTGTATTATTTGTGATACCGATATTTCTAGAGCCTGGGCGCCGATTAATCCTAAAAATAGCCGTACTAAATTTTTTGCACCGAGTGAAAAAGTAAAAATAAGACTGAGAATGTATGGCGTAAAAGAAGAGAATATAATTATTTCCGGATTTCCCCTACCGAAAGAAAATGTTGGTACTAAACAGGAAATATTAAAAGAAGATTTAGCCAGAAGAATCATCGCGCTTGATCCTGAATACAATTATCGTAAAAAAGAAAAAGCACTTTTGCAAAAAGAAATTCCTGATTGTCTGAAAGAAAAAAATATTCAACCGCTAACGATTACTTTTGCGGTCGGCGGGGCTGGGGCGCAAAAAGAAATTGGTGTTACCATTATGCGAAAGTTGATTAGTAAGATAAAAAATAAAGAAGTGATTCTTAATTTAGTTGCTGGTAATAGGCAAGAAGTGGCTGATTATTTTGCTCGAGAAATTAAAAATTCTCAACTTGATAATTGTAAAAATGTTAAAATCATATTTAGTAAAAATAAAATAGAATATTTTAAAATTTTCAATCAATGTTTGCATGCAACCGATATTCTTTGGACTAAGCCATCAGAGTTATCTTTTTATGGCGGTTTAGGATTACCAATTGTGATTGCTTCTCCGGTTGGTAGCCAAGAAGATTTTAATCGCGAATGGTTACTTTCAGTCGGGGTTGGGATAGATAGTCTTGATCCGAAATATGTTGACGAATGGTTATTTAATGATCTTAACTCAGGCCGTTTAGCTCGAGCGGCGATGGATGGATTTTTAAATGCTGATAGTTTAGGGACGTATAGGATAGAAAAGAAATTATTAATAGAAAATAATTTATGAGTTGGCTCATTGTTGCACTTAGCGCTTATTTATTGTTAGCAGTTGCTAATTTGCTTGATAAGTTTGTAGTTGATAATGTTTTGAAAAGTGCTAAGGCTTATGCTTTTGCTGCTTGTATTTTAGGTTTAATCGTTTTAGTTATCGCCCCCTGGTTTTTAAAATGGCCGGGATTTTTTTTATTATTTCTTAACTTATTTGCGGGTTTTGTATTTGCCGTTGCTCTATGGTCTTTATACGAAGCCTTAAAAAGAGGCGAAGCCGCCAGAATTCTAGTTTTTATCGGTGGTTTAACGCCAGTGTTTTCGATTATTTTTTCTATTTTGTTCTTCAAGGAAAGCTTTACTTCAAATCAATGGTTGGGAATGACGCTTCTTTTAATTGGAGCAATTGTAATCGCCTTTTTACCTCAATCTCGTAGTTATCTTACAAGAGTTCTAAATAAGTTACAGGTGAATCAAAACATCGGTAGCGGTGGTTTATGGGTTGCTCTTCTTTCAGCCCTAGCATATTCATCTTATTTTATTATTAGTAAATATACTTACGCTGATCAACCATTTTTAAGCGCTTTTCTTTGGAATAGATTAGGCGCCGGTTTGTTTGTTTTGATTTTTTTAATTAGAAAGACTGATCGAGAAAAAATTATTTCTTTATTTAAGAAAAAAAATCCTAATAAAAATAATACACTAGTTGTATTTAATCAAATTTTAGGAGCGTCTGGATTTATGTTGCAAAATTATGCTATTTTTTTAGGGTCAGTAGCTATCGTTAATGCTTTGCAAGGCTTTCAATACGCTTTTCTTTTAATTATCAGCGCCGGGTTAGCAGTTTTATCTCCTAAGTTATTAAAAGTTAATTTTTCTTGGAAAATAATTTTACAGAAAACCTTGGCGGTTATTTTAATTATGATCGGTCTTTATTTTATTGCTACTTAAAATTAATTTTTATACCATCTTTTAGTCTATGTTGATAAGAAACTTTTTTAAAAAAAACAATTTAATAATTAAGTACTTTAAAAAGATCTTTTTGATTGGTATTATTTTAGTTATTGCAATTATATTTTATTTTTTTAAGATTGCTAATAATTATCCGTTAGAAAAAAATTTACAATACAAACCTGGATTTTTTGGAGTTACTTTTTCGACAAAATTTTGTCGAGAAATGGGACTGGACCCCAAAGAAGTTTATTTAGCGGTACTGGATGATTTAAAAGTTAAAGAAATTAGACTACCTATATATTGGGATGAGATTGAAAAAACTCCCGGAGTATTTGATTTTACTGATTATGATTACATAATTAGCGAGGGGCAAAAACGTGGAGTTAATTTTATTGTTAATATTGGTTGGCGTTTACCGCGTTGGCCAGAATGTCATGCTCCGGAATGGACCAACAAAGAAAACTTATCGGTAACCCAAGCAAGAACGGTTAGAATGCTTACCAATACGGTTAATCATTATAAAGATAGAGAAGCAATTACTGCTTGGCAATTAGAAAATGAACCATTTTTTAATGAATTTGGAGTATGTCCGCCTAGCGATGAGTGGTTTTTTCAAAAAGAACTAGAAACAGTTAAGACTCTTGATTCTCGGCCGGTTATTATTTCGGCAACCGGAGAATTAAGTACTTGGAAAAGAGAGGCAAAATTAGCCGATATTTTTGGGAGTACGGTCTATCGAGTTGTTTGGGGTAATTGGAGCGGATACGTTCGTTATCCTATTCCAGCTTGGTTTTATGGCTTAAAAGCTTATTTCGCTGGAATCCCTAAAGAGGATCGATTAATTATTGAGTTGCAAGCAGAGCCCTGGGTTCCTCACGGAAATATCATTTATCTTTCTAAACGGGAGGCTGATAAATCGTTTAATTTAGAACAGTTTAAGGCTAATCTTCAATATGGAATTAATATCGATTTTTCTAAAGCTTATCTTTGGGGAGTTGAATGGTGGTATTATCAATATAAGAATGATGATAAAAGTTATTGGGAATTAGCCCGGACAATATTTTAAGTTTATGTTATCAATTGTTATTCCAGCTTTGAATGAGGAAAAGTATTTGCCGCGTCTTTTGGATTCGATTAAAAAACAAGAATTTTCTGATTATGAAATAATTATTTCTGATGGCGGTTCAGTCGACCGTACTATTATGATTGCAGAAGAATTCGGCGCTCGAGTAACTATTAATCCAAAGATTAAACATCCATCCGCTCAACGCAATCATGGAGCCGAAATTGCTAAAGGGGAAGTATTATTATTTTTAGACGCTGATTCTGTTCTACCGATTAATTTTTTAAAGAATTCTTATCAGGAATTTATTAATAATAATCTTATCGCCGCTGGTTTCTTTTTTGTTTTTAATCCGAATAAATTGTCTTACAATCTTTATTCTTTTATTTATAATTTAGTTTGTTTTCTAAAGCAGTGCTCAAAACATCCGGCTGCGGTTGGCGCCGGTTTGATGGCAATGCGCAGTGCTCATGAAAAGATAAATGGCTTCGATTTAAAAGTTGTGCTTGCAGAAGATTATGATTATTGCGCCCGATTATCGAAACAAGGAAAATTCAGAATTATAAAATCAACTAAGTTATTATATTCTTCACGTCGAATAGAGAAGGAAGGGTTTTGGAATGTCGGCTGGAAATATTTAAAAATGGGTTTATTTACAATTACTAATCGAACAATAAAAAAACAAATTGTTAAATATGACTTTGGGAAATTTTAAAAAAATAATTATTGAGCCTCATGATATTCTGCGAACTTTGATGGCCGTTGTTTTTATCTCGGCCGGGGTTTACAGAATATTTAATCCGGTAGCAGCTGAAAATGAATTAATAAAATTGGAATTGCCATCTTTTTTTACTTGGCTTATTCTGATTATTGAAATCGGCGGCGGTATGACGCTGCTATTTAATAAATTTGTTAAACAAATATCTTTAATTTTTAGTTTGTTTTTAATTGTTGCTCTTAGTCGAGCCTTAATGATTAATGGGCAGGGAATTATTGATAAAGCGGAAGAGTTATTTGTTTTTGATGCTACTGTAACCGATTTTTTCATGCATTTTGTTTTTTTAATAATTTTAGTATCTTTATTAAAGTTGAGCAAAAAATAGAATTTTAGGTTCTTATATAACAAAAAACAGGCTTAAGGCCTGTTTTTTGGTGAGTTGTTTAAGAAATATGCTTATAGTTTAGCCCTTTTTTCTTTTTGCCGCCTTCTCTTCAAGCATTAAACGTTTAATTTCTAAACGTTTCTTGGTTTTAGGGGAATGTGATTTCTTCATTTTTCCAACTCCGGTAGATCTTTTTGCCATATAAATAGATAGTAAATAATAGTAATGTTAACTCATTATTAAGAATAAATCAATGGGAGAAATAAAAAAGGCCGGGATAGTGTTACACCCGGCCTTGCTATTAAGTTATGTTACCAATAGTTATGTTACCAAGATAGGCAGCCCCATCTGATTAACTTGCGCTTCGGAGATTTGAGCGGCATCAGGATCATACGAGTGAAATGATAACCAGAATGTTCTTGTATCATCACATCCCGGTAGCATTTCGACAATAAATTTTCCGTTTGAGAGACAGCCATCGTGCTTTGAAAATCGCCATGCGGAATCAGCTGTAATTGCGAAATTCTTCGTTGATTGGTGATTACTGTCAGGGTTAAAATTCGCCCCAAGTAATTTCATCAACCCCTTTAGACGTATTCCTTCACCGGAGTTAATAAATAGACTAATTTTATTAATTAATTCGGGGGAGGTGGTCGTATAGGCGACGGGTTTAGTCAGGCATTCACTGGCATCAATTAAAGCAAAAATTACTTTTTTCACTTCATTGTCACCGTCTAAATTTATAATTAGACATTTAAGAGCATTAATTTGTTCTTGAGATACATTTGTGTTCATTGTTCAGTTTGTTCTTCAAATTCAGGTTCGATTTCTTTGATTATAAAAAAATTATTCTTGCGCACCAAGTCAATAAACATAAGGCTGGTACAGTTTAGAATTTCGATAACAGACGGCCCGGTTTCTCCCAGTGACATGGAATCAACGACTGATAGATTGCTAGCTTTCAGGGCTCTTACGATAAAAGGATGCAGTCTTGTGCGTTCCTGGTAAAGCCCTGTGATTGTAACTTTGAGGACATACACTTTGTCCTTTGGATGAGTTACAATTTCAGTTACTGCTCGAAGTGCATTGATTTGCAGATTCATGATTTGCTTTTTTTAATTAGTTTTTACGGTTGCAAATTCTGATTCGGTTAACTGTGACGGCCAGGTCCACGTTTTAATAAATAAACTGCCCCATTCTCTAAAGAAATTTGGACATTCTATCTTTAAAACCTTTTCCATGGCGGCTGATCGGATATCGCCATAATTTTTCATAAACCAGGCCGCTTTCCCGCACAAAGAAGTTATTTGATTTACAGAGAGCCCCTTGTTTAGCAGAAGTTCTCCGGCTAATCTAAGGCCCAGTGCTTCATCCGATTGATCGTCGGGAACATCAAACCAGTTTATGGTTTCTAATTCCGGAATTTCCGGGGATTCAGACGGGCGCGAAATTAAGTCATGGACGGCATTCATAAAGCAATGGCCAATAACTTCTTTCTCGTTTACTTTACTAAAAGAAGTCGCTTCATCCATCAGATGTTCATAACGAATCATGAATTCTTTATAGAATGAGAGTAAATTTACGGCAGTGAAGTTTAATTCCTTTTCAGGAATTTTTACAATCTGCATATGACTCAAAAGCACGGCAGATTCTAAACGAAAACGACAAATAAATACCGGCTCCATACTAATAAACTCCTGAGAATCTAATTCAATAATCTCCAAAAACTTAACTAAGCTTTGGTGATAAGGCAAATGATCTTGTTTTTCCATTTCTAACGTTTTATAAGGTTTAACACATTTTTTAAAGAACTAGGTAATTTAACATTAAATTAGTCTTTATGTCAAATAAAATTTTTCAAAGCTTTCTATTTTTAAAATACAAAAAAGGCACCAACATTGGCACCTTTTTTGTTATGAGCGGGTAAGGGGAATCGAACCCCTATCCTCAGCTTGGAAGGCTGATATAAAAAACCATTATACGATACCCGCAATCTTCTTTTTACGCTTATCATCTTATAAAATAATCGGTTTAAAGTCAATTATTTTTGTTACTTTATTTTGTATCTTTAATTAAAGCAATATAATAGAATCCTGGAATCATAATTGCGGCAAATATTAGAAAAAGATAGTTAATGGGGAAAAATATTAAGAAGAATGAAGCCGTTGCTGTACCGATTATATATCCCAAGGGACCAGTCATTCGGAAAATATTAATAAAACCGACTTCTTTAGAATTTACATTTTTGAAGAAATAAGTATCTCTCATTGAATCTACTAGAGCTGCACCAACTCTACTTAAGAATAAAGCAGCTGCCCAAATCCAAGGAGTCGGAACTTTAATAAGAAAAAAGAGAATTAAAGAAATAAAAATAATAAATAACCCGAGCGACATAATTTCTTTTTCTCCAAGATATTTATCAGCTAAATATCCGGCTGGAAGTTCAAATAAACTAAATGGTAAAAGCATGACAGCAAACATCCAACCAAGTTCTCGCCAATCTATTCCTAAATTTTGATTTAGATAAATGGGGACGTAAAGTACAGCACAGCTGTAAAATAGATTTAAAAGGGTAGCGACGATAAAGACTCCTTTTAAATTTGGGTTAGCCCATAATTTTTTAAAACTTTTTACGAGATTTTCTTTTTTATATTTTTTAGAAACATTTAAGTTTTTTCTTTTAGCTATTAGGATGGCAAATACAGGAAAAACTAAGGCCGCCGATATTAAAAATGGTAAAGTATAGCCGCCTACATTTACTAAATAAGCCGATATCATCGGTGCTGATATCCAGCCTAAATTATTTAGGGTTAAATATAGAGTCCTGATGATTCCAGTTTTTCCATCAGACGAAGCGTCTTCCAATAAAATATCGATGTTTATCCAAAGTAAATTAGAACTTATTATAAAAAGTAAAAATGAAATAATAATTATCACTACGCTATTAGTCGCAACTAATCCGAGCAGGGCAGTACCATAAGTAATCATGACTGCTTTAGTCGTAAAATAATTCCCTAATTTTTTGATAACTTTCGGGAAAAAACCAATCATTACCGCAGTAATAATATTAGAAGCAACAAATAATAAACTAATTGCCTCTAAATTAATATACTGTTTTAAAAGACTGGATTGAATATACGCTGGTAAAGCAGCGGAGATTGATAGGATAAATCCCATGATGTATGTAATATATCGTCTATAACGATTACTTTTTATTTTTTCTTTTGTCCCAAACATTTTTTTGTATTATTAATACTAATATTGAAATAAAGATGATAACTAGACTCATAACTTGCGGTAAGCGAAGCCCAAAGAGTATTGGCGCATAATCAACACGAATAAATTCAAGAGAGAATCTTAGCAAAGAATATAATACCATATAAGCAACCGTTGACCAAACATAAAAAGATTTATTTAATGTTTTATATCCTTCTAACAAACGATTTGCGTTATATAATAATAAAAAAATTAAAAAACATCCCAAACTTTCATATAAAAAAGTTGGTTGAAAATATTGATAAGTTATATAGTCTGCCGGACGGTTGAATATGCTAATTGGAATTCCCCAGGGGAGATTGGTTGGTAGGCCAAATAATTCTTGATTGAAATAATTTCCAAATCGTCCAATTGCTTGTCCTAATGCTAATCCAGGAACGAGGAGAGCCGTTAGTTTAAAAAATTCTATTTTTCTCTTTTTACTAAAATAATATATTACTATTAATCCGGCGATAATAGCTCCATGAATAGCTAACCCACCCTTCCAAATTTCTAAAACTTGTGCGGGATGGTTTATATAATATGGAAGCTGAAGAAAAACATCATATATTCTAGCACCTATTATCCCCCAAATTATTAACCAAAAACTTAAGTCGAAAATTTCGTCCCGTGTTATATGGTAATATTTTTTTCCTAGCCTAAAACTAACTAGAAGCGCGGCGATTATTCCAATTACAATAAATAAGCCATACCAATGGATAGATAGGGGGCCGAAACTAAAGAGGATTGGTTCTGGAAGATAAGTATGTAGTAGATTTATCATATCTAAATTTTACCAAGTTTAGGATTTATTAGCAAAATGATTAATTAAAACAATTAAAAAAAGCGCTTAAAAGCGCTTTTTCTTGTGCGGACGGAGAGACTCGAACTCTCAAGAGTTGCCCCGCTTGGTCCTAAGCCAAGTGCGTCTACCAGTTTCGCCACGTCCGCATATTTCTATATTAAACAATTATTTTTATAAAGTAAAGTTTGTGTTATAATGACTCTATAAATAAAAATAAAATTTTAGTAAATTTAGTTTTATGACTAAGAACAAATACGTTAAATTTTTTGAAGAAACTTCTATTAAGGATGTCCCGGAAGTCGGCGGCAAGAATGCTTCTCTTGGGGAAATGTACTGCACTTTAGCTAAAAAAGGTTTGCGCGTCCCTAATGGATTTGCAACTACTGCTAATGCCTACCGATATTTTTTTGAATCAGCCGATTTAAAAACAAAAATAAAAAAAATCTTAAAAGGTTTGGATACGCACGATATTAAAGATTTAATGAAACGCGGTGAAGAAATTAGAAAATTAATTATTTCTGTTCCTTTCCCGAAAGATTTCGCTGATGAAATAATTTCCGCTTATAAAACTTTATCCGCTCAGTATAAATCAAAGGGAACTGATGTTGCAGTTCGTTCAAGCGCAACGGCGGAAGATTTACCCGATGCTTCTTTTGCCGGGCAACAAGAAACCTTTTTAAATGTTACCGGTGATAAAGACTTACTTTTAGCCGTTAAAAAATGTATCGCTTCTTTGTTTACTAATCGGGCTATTTCTTATCGAGTTGATAAGAAGTTTGATCACTTCTCTATCGCGCTATCAGTGGGCGTCCAGAAAATGGTTAGAGCTGATTTAGGCTCATCCGGGGTTATGTTCACGATTGATACAGAATCAGGTTTTAAGAATGCCGTTTTGATTAATTCGATTTTTGGTTTAGGTGAAAATATTGTTCAGGGACATGTTACGCCCGATGAATTTTATTTCTTTAAACCGACTAAGGCGATAATTTCTAAAAGTATCGGTCAAAAATCTAAGAAAATGATTTATGACTTTAAGGGTAAAAATCCGGTAAAAAACATTCCCGTTTCTGCGTTTGATCAACTAAAACAATCGATTTCCGATAAGCAAGTTGTTCAGTTAGCTGAGTGGGGAATGATGATCGAAGAACATTATGGGAGACCAATGGATATCGAATGGGCCTTAGATGGCCGGACTAACGAATTATTTATTATTCAAGCTCGCCCAGAAACGGTTCAAAGTGTTCATAATAAAAATATTATTGAAAGATATAGTCTAGAAAAGAAAGGCAAGTTAATTTGTACGGGTCAAAGTGTTGGTAATAAGATTGGCTCGGGAATAGCTAACAGGATGATGAGTATTAAAAATATTGCTAGTTTTAAACCTGGGCAAGTGCTGGTAACTGATATGACTGATCCGGATTGGGAGCCGATTATGAAAATTGCTTCCGCGATTGTAACTGATAAAGGGGGACGTACTTGCCATGCGGCGATAGTTTCTCGTGAATTGGGAATTCCCTGTGTAGTTGGGACAAAAAATGTTTCGACTAAAATAAAAACCGGTAAAAAAATTACCGTGAGCTGTGCGGAAGGAGAAAAGGGTTATATTTATGAAGGACTAATACCATTTAAATTAGAAACAACAGACGTTAAGGATTTAAAAAAACCAAAAACAAAAATCATGTTAAATATTGGTGAACCGGATATGGCCTTTTTAAACTCGATGATTCCCAATGATGGCGTTGGCCTAGCGAGATTGGAATTTATTATCAATAACTACATCAAGATTCATCCGCTTGCTTTAATTAATTATAAAAAATTAATTGATCAAGATGCTAAAAAATTAATTGATAAGTTAACAGTCGGTTATGATGATAAAAAACAATATTTTGTTGATCGTTTAGCGCAGGGGATGGCAATGATCGCGGCCGCTTTTTATCCTAAGGATGTTATTTTCCGTCTCAGTGATTTTAAAAGCAATGAATATGCTAACTTAATTGGCGGTAAAGCCTATGAGCCAATTGAATCTAATCCGATGATTGGTTTTCGGGGCGCGAGTCGTTATTATTCAAAAGTATTTCTACCAGCCTTCAAGCTTGAATGCCAAGCAATTAAGATTGTTCGTGAAAAAATGAAGTTAAATAATTTGAAGGTCATGGTTCCTTTTTGCCGCACCATTGAAGAGGGCCGTAAAGTATTGGAAATTATGGCGGAGAATGGTTTGAAACGCGGACAAAATGGTTTAGAAGTTTATATGATGGCAGAAATTCCGGCCAATATAATTTTAGCTGATAAGTTTTGTCATATTTTTGATGGCTTCTCCATTGGTTCTAATGATTTAACGCAACTTACTTTAGGAATAGATCGCGACTCTGGCGGAACTCTTGAAGTAATTGGTAGCTCTGATGAAAGAAATGAGGCGGTAAAAATATTAATTAAAAATTTAATTGCTTCCGCTAAAAAGAACCGTCGTAAGGTTGGTATCTGCGGACAAGGTCCAAGTGATTTTCCAGACTTTGCTGAATTTTTAGTAGAACAGGGAATTAATAGTTTATCTTTAAATCCTGATTCAGTTATTCCAACAACAATCGCAATTGTTAAAAAAGAAAAACAACTCAGACGCAAGCGAGGCTTCCTTAGTTTATTCTTCTAAATAAAACCCATTATACAAATTATACAAAAAACGCTTCCAATTAAGGAGGCGTTTTTTGTTTTACTAATTTGAAAATTATTTTTTTTAATTATATTCGATTACTTGGATTTTAGCGACCTTAACGCCGAACTTCATAGCGTTAGAATGATCCTTCATCCAAACATCTACTCGATTAGGATGTTTTTGGTTCATGCGATCACGAACAGTAAATACTCTATCGCCAAATAATTCTGGGATCATAACTTTTGTTCCAAACTTTAGAAAATTGGCTGCAATAGTATCTTCTTCGCCATGTTTACAAACATTGAAGCCGTTAGCGGTAATACAAGGAGAATCATCAGTTTGACCAGGTTCGGAGTTATAAGCAGTCATTGTATGGGTACTGGTTCTAACAATCTTATATTCTGGGGTTGAAGAGGCTGGTGTGCTTTCTGGGACAGTAATAACGACTGGTGTTGAAGAAGCTTCTTGGCTCTTGGTTGCCGTGTTGGTGATTGAATCTTTAATCATTACTTCATTAAAAACAAGCATATCTTCTTCATTTGTTTGGGCTTTGGCTTGTTTTACGGCGTCATCAGCAAGCGCTGGTGCATAGAAAAGGACGAATTGGAAGATACAGGCGATAATTACTAAGAGAATTACCCCCTGCTGTTTACTGAGAGGTACAATTTCCTCTCTAATTGTTCGGATTATTTTCATATTGTTTAATATTAGCCAAATAAAAAATCCCTAGCATATCATCATTGATTATGATCAAGCTGGGATTTTCTTGACTAAGTAACTTAGCATAAGAACTGCTAAAAGTCAATGGTAGGCTGGGGATAGGAAGGGGATAAGATTATTGACAAATTTTGTTTATTGTGATATAATTGTTAGAAGTAAAAATGTATATTAACAAATAAAAATCATATAAAACGTAGAAATCATGAAAAAAATGTTAGTAGTTTTAGTGCTGATGGTTGTAGTAACCGTTGGCCAGTCGTTTGCTCAGGGTTTGGCTTCAGTGGAGCGCCAAATTAAAAAAGCTAAATCCGAACTCGCTCAGGCTGAAAAGAAATTCGAGGTTGAGAAAACTCGAAAAGTATTTTCGCTTCAGAGGGAAGCAAAGCAGCAAACACTCATCGGCTCGAGGGCTGATGACGCAAACAAAAGAGATGCTGCGGGCATATTGGTAAAAAAACTAAATGAACAAGCTGACTCCGTTTCTAAACTGGTTGTAACTGCTGACCAAAAAGTAAAGGATCTAACAAAGGCTCTTTACGAAGTGCAACAGGAAAAAATTCAACTGACTGCTCAATCAAAACCCACTAAGCTGAACATTTCGGCTAAAGACTCTACTGCTACCGTTCCAACTACTACACCAATGATTACTAAAACTCCTAAAGCTGATCCGATGGATCGTTCTATTCCGACTCGGTTAAGTAGGTTAAACAGGAATCAACGTTCTCGCTCACACTCAACTAGGTTGGACGAGCTCGTAATTACTAAAGTTGAAGAAAACCTAAATGCAGCGATTAATCCTTCTGGTCGTCAGAGTGGCTATAAAGTTATCTTCGACAACATGTATGTCGAACCAGTTAACTTTATTGCCCGCCAAGTTGGTGGAATTGGGGAATTTTCTACCATGATTCCTCCTAAATCTATGGAGGTGAATTATTTACTCCCCGGAGTGTATATGATTGAAATCTACATCAATGGACGTCGCTCTGGTGAACCCAGAAAGATGACTATCGATGGTCAAGAAAAGAAATATCAGGGGATGTCCTGCTTTAATTATGCAGTGGCCCCAAGGTTTCCGTAACGCCAAAACGCTCACCAAGAGCAAAAAATAAAAAGGGAGTATCTTTCACAGATGCTCCCTTTTCAATTTGTAAAATAGTAATATATTATTTTTGACCATCGCCAGTCATAACTTGAATACTGCTTCCTCCGGTAAACGGTAATTGCTTAAAGATAAAGTAGGTTATTGTATAAGCCGCAAGAACAATTATTAAACCAATAACGGCCGCGGTAATAGTTGAAGTTGATTTTTTGATTTGTTCTTCGTTTCCCCCAGCAGTCATCCATTTAAATCCAGCAAAAACTATCAAGATTAAAAATATGATTGCTAAAAAACTCAGGGTAACTTTTATTATTTGAGCAACCAAGGTACCGACTGAAATATCTCCAAGATTAGCAGCATTTTTTGTTACTCTAGTCATTCCATCTAAATCCGTAGTAGTACTAAGTAATTGGGCAGAAGCAATTGAGCCAAAAAATAATTGGAAAAATAATCCTAAAGAAAATAAAGCTAAAGCGATTTTTTTTGTTTTTATCATATTTTTATCTTTTTTAACCGCCTATTATTAATCTCTGGAAAATTAAGCTCCAAATTGCCCAAGCGGATAAGGAAACTATTAAACCAATAATAGAGGCCTTAATTGTACTCACTGATTTTTTAACTTTCTCTTCATTTCCGTTTGAGGTCATCCAGCCGTAACCGGCAATAATCATCAAAACAATGAATGTTAACCCGGTAAAATTTATGAAAGCCCCGACTATTAAACCAACTATTCTTGGGGTTGAAGCCTTAGTTTCATCGGTAGTAAACCCAGCCGCACCGCCAACTGACATCAACCTTTCTTTTAGGGTCGGCATATTAGATGGATTAGCTGGTGGAGGATTGAGGCTAGTCTCATCTGCTTGTAAGTCTGGCTCGAAATCTTCTTGATATTGACGGTCACCGATCTGAGCTCCAACTGAAAAAGGAATAATTAAGAACAAAAATAATGACAATAGGATTGATAATTTAATAAACTTTTTCATAACTTTTCTAATATAAATCTAAGATAAAGAAATTTATTTTAATAAAGCTCTAGACAATAATCCAGAAAATCCCGCACTTAGAGCATAAGCTATAAGCACTATGATTAAACCAATGATTAGGGATCGAATCCGTTCTTGTGATTTTTTTATTTTTTCTTCATTTCCAGCCGCTTGCATCCAAGTATTCCCAGCAACAAACATCATGGCAATAAAAATCGTTCCCAAAGCAGTTAACACTACTCTGATAGCCGTTCCAATCATTTCTTCTAGACTTTTTTGTCTTTCAATCGCCGCTTGATCGGCAAAAGTATTTAAATTATTGTTAAATTCAGTTTTTTTAGTTTCTTTAAGAATCCCCTCCTGGGCTTTTGTAGTTGGAACTATAGAAAAGGAGGTAATTGCTAGAAATAATAAGATAATTGTTATTTTAATTTTACTTCTCATAATTATCTGAAATAATTAATTAAGAAATAACTGATTACATAGGCTGAAAGAGTAATCATCAGTCCAAATAATGAATTAGTGATAGTTGTGTTGGCTGATTTTATTTTTTCTTCTTTACCATCAGCCGTCATCCAAGTGAACCCTCCATAGACTATAAAAACTAAGAAAATAACTCCAATTAGGCTCAAAACAACGGCAATAGTTCTAGCTAGTAGACTATCTACAGTCATTGCGCTCGCTCCAGTTAGAAAACCGCCAGAATCAGCGGTTTGATTTAAGCCGCTATCTTTACCAAAATCATATCCAGTATCTTGTCCATATGCCGCTTGGCTATAAATAAAAACAGGCGCCAATAATAAGATTAACGCCAATAGTTTTATAGAGTTTTTCGTTAAGAAATTTCTCATTTTTGTTTGTTTTAGACTTTTACTTAACCAAGGAAATTACTACCAATAAAGGAGGTAATAGCGTAAGCGGCAAAAACGATTATAATCCCAATTACAGCATTAATTAGGAGACCTTTGGCTTTAGTTACTTGCTGTTCATTCCCTTGAGCCGTCATCCAAGTAATACCAGAATAAATCATTAGAGCTAAAAAGAGAACGCCAACAAAAGATAAAACAACACCGATTATTACCCCAGCCTTAGTTTGCAAGAAATTAGTATAGCTCGCACTAGTATCATAGGCGGTAACTTTTTTAGCGCTTTCATTTAATCCGTCTATGGTTGGATCGGTTTGAGCAAAAACTGGGTTCCAAAAAAGAAAAGATATTGTAGCAATAGCAAACATCAAAACCAAAAAAGATAAGATTTTTTTCTTCATAAAAAAGTATTTATTCACTGGTCCAAGCGTAAACATTTTATACTTGGACCAGTGATTCCCATACCAAAGATGAGAACCACGTCATACTATTCAAATGTAGTAGCATTGGTCGCGCTAGTAGCGTTGTAGATAGAGGTAACAACGAAATTTGCAACAGACCAAGCGGCCAAAACGATTGCTAAGCCGATAACACCAGCTCCTAACAATTTTTTAGCTTCAGCAACTTTATCTTCATTTCCGCCGGCAGTCATCCATTTGAAGCCACCCATTAAGATGATAACAACGGCGATTACGCCTAAGAACCCTAGGGCGACGTTGATAATGCGGCCAACCATTTCTCTTGGATCACCGCTAGCTAAAATTCCGTTTAGTCCAGTATTGACTTCCGTTGTCCCAAATTGAGAACCAGTTTGTGCGCTAACTGGGATAGCAAAAATAGGTAGAACTAACAAAGAAATGATAGCTAATGAAATTAAGTGTTTAGAAATTTTTTTCATATTTTCACCCCCTTTCTTTAATGTTTATAAATTTAATTTTACATCTCTAATTTTAGCATATTACTTTCAACAAGACAAATAAATCGCCCTATGATAGAATAGGGAATGTTAGCCTTATAATAGCGATTTCTATGTTAGAAGCGATAAAAAAAATAAAGTTTGTTTACGTTTTTTGGGTTTTTTTCTATTTATTATTATTTATCATTTTAGTTAAAGGCGGTTTTTCTAATCTCGATCCTGATTTTGGCTGGCATCTGAAAGTTGGTCAAGAAATAGCTACTACTTATCAAATTCCTCAGCTCAATACTTATAACTACACCTATCATGGCAATTGGGTTGATCATGAGTGGTTAAGTAATTTAGCTATTTATTATATTTATGATCACTATGGTTATGCGGCTTTAGTTAATATTTTTGCAGGACTCATAATCTTAATCTTGGTTATTCTTAACTTTTATGTTAGCCAGGTATTAAAAGATAGGGCTAATTTTTGGTTAATAGCGAGTTTTCAATTGTTTGGGGTCTTAGCGGCCATTCCACATTTCGGGGTTAGAATACAAGAGCTAGCTCTTTTGTTTGTTTTGTTAGTTTTAATAATCATTGACCATTATAGTCGATCTAAAAATTGGCGCGTTTTATTGTTCTTACCGCCCTTGTTTTTCCTCTGGGCTAATTTACATGCTAGTTTTCTAATTGGCTTCTTTATTATTTTTTCTTGGATAGGAATTAAATTATTTGAAAAAATAATTACTAAAAATGGCGAGTTAAAGCAACTTAGCTCATTTTCTCTCTTTGCCCTGTTATCTCTAATAGTTACTGGGTTAACGCCGTATCGGCTAGAGCTTTATAATTTTTTATTAGGATATAAAAATAAAGCATATCTCTCGCTGATTAAAGAATGGCTACCACAATCCTCTTTTCCCTTCCGCTATGATCAATTAATTTATTTGGCGCTGGGAGCGGTCGCCTTAATTCTATATGTTTATTTTAGATTGCAAAAAAGGCAAAAACTAAATATTTGGGAAATTTTTTTATCATTTGTTTTTTTAGTCTTAAGCCTTAAGTCTCGTCGGCATTTTCCCTTGTTCTTTGTTGTCTCCTTTAGCTTAATGATTGATATTTTTAGCCCGTTTTTTAAAGAAATAAAAGTCGCTTATTATAATTGGTTGAAATATCTTGTAGTCTTTTGTGGTTGTTTAATCGCCATCGTTCAATTCTCAGCGACTCATTTCACTCAGACTCCATTTTCCTCTTTTTGTTATAATTATCCTTGTGAGGCAATAGATTTTCTAAAAAATAATTCACAGTATAATGATGATAAGATTTTAAATAACTATGATTGGGGGGGATTTATGATTTGGGCTATTCCGGAAAGAAAGCTTTTTATTGATGGACGTTTACCGCAAGTTGAGTTTGCTAACTGGACGCTTATTCAAGAATATTATAATTTTTTTAGTGCCGGTAATAATCAAAGCGAAAAATTAGATGAGTATAATATAAAATTAATTTTAATGAGTGCCGAAGATAAACAGATAACTGCTAAAAAATGGGAAAAAATATTTTTTGGTATTAAAGATAGTGATTTACGGGCTGTTAATCATTTAAGAAAATATCTTGATGATGAAAACGGCTGGGAAGTTATCTATCAAGATAAGGTTGCAAAAATTTACTTTCGAAATTAATTTAAATATAAAGTATGAGAGTTGACTTTTGTTTACCAATCAGAAATGAAGCCGAGGTAATTGAAAATAATCTTTTACAACTGATTTCTTGTTTAAATACAATTAAGCTTGATTTTGATTGGAAAATAATCGGCGTGATTAATGGTTCTAGTGATGACTCCGCTCTTATCGTCGAGAGCGTAAAAAATAGCTTTTTTGATAAATTAGATCTGATAAATATTGAAAGGCCCGGTAAAGGCGGAGCTATCAAATTGTGTTGGCGCAGAAGCGACGCTGAAGTGTTAGTTTTTATGGATGCTGATTTAGCCGTTTCTTTAGAGGCCGTAGAAAGATTAGTGAGGCCAGTTTTAAAGAAAGAAGCCGATTTAGTTATTAGCTCTCGATTCATATCCGGTGCTTCAGCACAGCGATCTTTGCAAAGAGGAATAATTTCGAAGAGTTATGCCTTTTTATCGAGATTAATGTTAAATCATAAAGTCCAAGATATTCAATGTGGTTTTAAAGTAATAAGTAGCGCGGCTTTTAAAAAAATAGAAAAATTTTTAGTTGATGATGATTGGTTTTTTGATACCGAACTAGTTGTTTTAGCAGGAATCGCGAAGTTAAAAGTTTTAGAGATAGCGGTTACCTGGCGTGAGAATAGAGCTAGCACAAAAAAGAGTAAAATTAGAATTTTTAGCGATAGTTTCCAATTTATCAAAAAATTGGTTTTGTTTAGATTTAATTTAAAAATGATTAAAAGATATTTTCGTAACGTTTAATGGTTGCTGTATTTTTTTGACGATCGAGCAATACTATTATTAAATCAAAATTAATAAGTTCTAAGTTGATATGATGAGTAGTAGCGTATCGTCTAGCCGCTTTTTTTAAATTATTCGCTTGAGATTTCTGAAGAGGTATTTCTTTGATACTTTCTTCATTTTTTATTCTGGTTTTTATCTCAAAAAAATATAAACGACCGGCTTTTGTTGCAATAATATCGATTTCTAAGCGTCCGAGTCGATGATTATTGTTTATTATTTTGTAATTATTATTTTTTAAATATTTACAGATTAATTCTTCGCCAAAATGGCCTAGAGTTTGCGTTTTCATATTTATTAAATAAAGCCTCGATTTGAGGCTTTATAATTTTAATATTTTTTACAAGAGTAATGCTGGTTGCAAGGTCATTAAGGAAGATATTTTTTTAGTTCTTTCGCCGCCTCTATTTCCTTTTTTTTCTGAGGAATTCTTTTTAAATCTTTAAGAATGTATAATCCCCAGATAATCATTTCTAAAAACCAAAATCCGAGCCACATTCTAGAAGAAAAGAAAGGGACGTTTTCGTAATTGAAAAAGAGAATAATTAAGCCGATAATAAAATTAGCTGATGAGAAATTATATAATTTTTTAAACAATCCTTTATATATTCCCCCTCGTTTTTTTGCAATTGAGACTGCTATCGCGATGATAATTAACAAAACTAAGATCCCAATAAAGGCTTGTAGTTTTAATAGTGAGGCTGGTCCAGGATTAACCGTAAACCAATAGTTCCAAGTAAGGAGAGTTTTCATAATTTTTTATAATTTAATTAATACTAAACCGTAATGATAAGGACCAGCAGCAAATTCTTCCTTAATATCTAGCCCTAATTTGTTGGCCGCCGCTTTTAAAGATTCAATTTTTAACCTTTTTTCCGGCTTTGGGCCTAAAGGAGAATCAGCTCCACTCCACTCGACGATTAAGAGTTTTCCTCCTCTTTTTAACATTCTAGTCGCCTCTCTGATAACTTCTGCTCTTTTTTCCGATTGGTGGAGAATGTTTACTAATAAGGCGCTGTCTAAACTATCGGATTCTATTTGAGTAGCCTTAAATATTTCCAAATTACTCCAAATAGGGATTATTTGCGGCATGTTTTCTTTCGCTGCCCTATCTTTTATCTCGGTTAAGGTTGATTTTATAATATCGACGGCATAGACTTTACCAGAGCGGCCGACCAGCCTAGCTAAGGGAAAAGTAAAAAAACCAAAATTTCCGCAACCAAGTTCAGCTATTTTTTGTTTTTCCTCTACTGATATCTTATGCAAAATAGCAGTAATGTCAAATAGGGCGGTCTTGTTTATTTCGAACATATACTTTTTATTATTCAACTAATATTTGTCTGATAATGATATTGTCTTGGCTATATTTTTTTTTAGCACTAATTTCAAGATTATTAACCCCTTTTTTGAGATTGATTAATTGTGAAAATTCCCCATTGTTGTTATTGAGAACTAATTCGCCATTTATTTTTACTTCAGCTTCTTTATCGGTTGAGCCAGTTATTAAAATTACTGCTTCCTTGGTCATTAAATTACGATCGGGCTGAGTGACTAATAGTTCTGGCGGTAAAATTATTTTTTTAAAATAGAAAAGTAGATAAAGAAAACAAATTAGAACCGCTAACCCGATTGCTAGATTTCTGATTATTTTTGGAAAAATTAAAAATTTACTTTTCTTTAGTATTTTCTGAGAAAAAGGATCTTCAGCGGCTGTTTTCATTCCTGTTTCTTCTAGAAACTTAGCGGTTAGTTTTTTATCGGCGCCAAGAAAATCAGCATAACGTTTAAGAAAATTTTTACCATATAATCCGGCCGGTAAAGAATAAAGATCTTCGGCCTCAATCGCTAGTAAATATTCACTTCTAATGTTAAGCTTTTTAGCGACTTCGTCAATTTTTAGGTTTTTAAAATTTCTAATTCTCCTCAACTCTTCGCCTAAACTATTTTCTGAGATTATTCTTTTTGGTGTGAAAGAAACCATGGGATATTGGTTAGTAATTATTTAGCTTATCTTTGATTAAGGCGTTGTTACATCAATCTTCCCATCAAATTTATATTTATCAACCGTTCCGATTCCACTGACCACAAATTGAATGATTAAATAACTGGAGAAAACAATAACTAACCCGACTATGGCGGCAATAATTATTTTTCTTGCTTGTCCGATCTTATCGCTAGAACCAGCTGAGATTAAAAACATTATTCCGCCATAAATAAACATCACTAAAGATAAGGAGCCGACTATTCCTAATATCCATTTAGAAGCGATAATTGCAATAGAAATAAAATCTTCAAGACGATAATCTCCGCAGTAAGTTTTATCATCAAGTCCCGACCCTGCTGGAGCATTACATCCCACAGAAGCTTCGCCGGTCGCTTTTGGTACTAAACCGGTAGGCGATGTTGTTGCCTGAACAGCCGCTAAATTTATAATAAATATTCCCGACAAGATTGTTGCTAAGAAAAGCTTTTTTAACATATAGCTCTAGTTAATAGTTTGTTGAATTTTAGCGGCCGTAGTATTAATAATTTTTTGTAATTTATCGCTAGTATTGTTTAAAGCTAGATCAATTAATTCTTTAATAGCATCTTCAGCCGCAGTAACATTTTTTCCTCGATACCAACTTCGAGCGGTTAAGACTTGATCAACAAAAACTCCAATTTCATCATCAGTTTTTTGGCTGGCGACTAAAGATCTCAGGGCGGTTGGTTTCTTGGTTTGTTTTAAATAAAGCTTCGCTTGTTCTTCTTTAACCATAAATTGAATAAAATCCCAAGCCTCATTGGGGTGCTTGCTCTTTTTAGAAACAGTTTCTACCCAATAATTAGCAAAGTTAATATTAGTCGGAGGGGTCCCCTCTATTTGAGGGAATTTAACAATTGAAAAATTTAATTTTGGTGCCCCCGCCTTGATCAGCGGGATATGATATGAGTAACCGAACATTATTGCTAGATTTCCGTTGATAAACATTTCTAAAGAGTTATTAAGCTCGCCGTTCCAAGAATAAGACTCTTTGGTTGGGTTAGCGAAATCAGTATAAAATCTTAAGGCTTCAAGTCCAGGATTATAATTGGTTTCTCTGGCAAATTCAGGAACGGTATGAAATAATACTCGACCATCATCGCTTATCATATTCGCCCCATTTTGCATCATCAGCGCCGCTAGAATATCGCTATATCTCTCAATATTCGAACTACCGCCCATCGCTATTCCTGATTGAATCAATCCTCTTTTAGGATCTTGTTTAGTTAGTTTTTTTACAGCTTGCAAAAAATCGCGATTCCAATATTTTGGAGTTTCACTGATACCGGCATTATTTAAAAGGTCTTTATTATAAAACATTGCTAACGTATCAACCGATAAAGGTAAACCGTAAACTTTACCATCATTTAAAATAACATCTTTGCCAACGACATCAACAAAATTATCTCTAATTTCTTTAGTGCTTAAACTGCGCGTCGTTCTTAATTCTGGGATGATTTCTTTTTTTAATGTTCCTTGGGTTACCAGATAGGCGATAGCGGTTGTATCGGGCATGGCTGTTATTTTTGATTGATATTTTCTAATCCAGGTGTTATGGATAGAAAAAATATCTGGGCCTCTATCCTCGGCCAAGGCATTTAGAAGCTCAGTCTCATACTCTTCGTAGCGCAGCTTGCGATATTCGATATTAATAAAAGGGTGTAAAATTTGGTAATTCTTAATTATTTCGTCAAAAGCATCGGCGCCATCGAAAACCCGCCAATATGTTAGAGTAACCGGCTTCATCGCGTTAGCGGTAGCTTGATCGTTGACTTTGCAACCAAAACCAGAACCAAGAAAAAAGATGGCTAACAGAAAAAGAACTGTTATTTTTTTAAGCATATTTTTATTTTTTGTAGTTGCTTATATTATAACGCATACTGGCCGATTATTCCAATTTTTTAAAGAACGGTTTTATTCCAATCTCGGTCTATATTGCAGAGCTTCGGCCAGATGCTTTTCTTCAATTATTTCCTTGCCGTCTAAATCGGCGATAGTTCTAGCAATTTTTAAAATTTTAAAATAAGAGCGATTAGAAAAACTCAGATTTTTGGCGGCCGAGATAATCAATTCTTCGCCGGCTTTATTAATTTGGCAAAATTTTTTGATTTGTTTTGATGTTAAGAATGAATTTAGAGATAAAGAAAGAGTCAATAAGCGTTCAGCTTGAATTTTTCTAGCTTTTTTTATTCTCTCGCCGATATTAATTGAATTTTCTCTTTTTACATTTTCATCTAATTCCATTAAATTAAGGTTCAATACCTCAATATATAAATCTATCCTATCTAGTATCGGTCCGGATATTTTACGTCGATAGTTTTTTATCTTTTCTTGGCTACAGGTACATTCCTTTCCTTTCATCCCGTTTAAGCCGCAAGGGCAAGGGTTCATAGCGGCGATTAAAATAAATTTAGCCGGTAATTTTAAATTTCCAGCAGCACGACTTATTACAATTTCTCCTTCTTCTAAAGGTTGGCGCAAACTTTCTAAGGCATCACGAGAAAATTCCGGAAATTCATCTAGAAATAGGACCCCTAGATGAGCTAAAGATATTTCGCCTGGCCTAAATTTCGTTCCGCCGCCTATTAAAGCTGCCATAGAAGCGCTATGATGAGGAGCTCTAAATGGTCTCGCTTGAATGCTATTCACATTTTCTGAATTATTAGCGACGCTATATATTTTTGAGACTTCTAGTCTTTCTTGCTCAGATAATGGCGGTAAAATACCACCCGCTGCTTTAGCGAGCATAGTTTTCCCGCTTCCTGGCGGTCCGCTCATTAATATATTGTGGCCTCCAGCAATAGCAATTTCTAAGGCTCGCTTAGCTTTTTCTTGTCCTTTTATATCGGAAAAATCAATTGTGATTTTGTTTTTGAAATAGAACACTTGGGATTTACAAGGAATGATTAATGTTTTTTTATTTAAATGATCTATTAATTCACGCAGGGTATTTACCGGAAAAATTAGTAGCTCTTTTATTAGACTAGTTTCTTTAGCATTTTCAAAAGGTAAAAACAAATATTTTAAACCACGTTCGCGAGCTTTAATCGCCATAGAAACAGCGCCTCTTATTTTTCGTACTTCTCCCGTTAATGATAACTCCCCGGCAATTAAACAAGTAGAAAAATCAAAATTAAATTTATATTTCAAAGACAAGATACTAATAGCAATCGGTAAGTCATAGATTGGTCCGCTTTTTCTAATTTCCGCTGGAGCAAGATTAACAGTTATTTTTCTTTTTGGAAATTCAAGGCCGCCATTAAGGAGCGCGCTCCGAACTCTTTCTTTAGCTTCAGAAACAGAAGTATCCGGTAGACCAACAATTGTTATTTGACCAAAATCACCGCCACCAGCAGTCGCCTCAATTTCGATTATCTCCGCTTCAATTCCAGAAAGAGCAGCTGATAATATTTTTATCGCCATTTTTTTAAAATTAAAAATAAAACCGTTCATTATTTGAACGGTTTTATTATAATCTTTTATAGATAAAGAGGGCTTAAATTTATTATGAATTATTTATTATCTAATTTCACTTCATCGAGTTTAACGCTTAGTAATTTGCTTACCCCGTCTGATTGCATAGTTACTCCGTATAAAATACTAGCCCGGCGCATAGAAGCGCGATTATGAGTAATCACGATAAACTGAGTTTTATCAGATAGATCATCGAGAATTCTCGCTAAACGTTCAGAATTAGATTCATCAAGCGCGGCATCAACTTCATCAAGAACAACAAATGGAGAAGGATTAGCGCTAATAATAGCCGAAATAAGAGCAATCGCCGTTAACGCTCTTTCGCCTCCAGAAAGCATGGTAACTGCTTGGATTTTTTTACCAGGAGGGATTGCTTGAATTTCAATTCCTGCCAAACCAACGGCATTGTATTTTTTTAAGAACTTTATTTTTTTCATTTTTTCGTTTGCCGCTTGTTTCATTTCTATTTCTGCTGGGGTTAAGCCTTGGTTAATAGTATCATTATTTGTATTGCCATTTTTTGCTTCTTCTTTTTCTAAATCTTCAATTAGGATTTTAGAAATTTTAGCTGAGCCGCCATTAAAAAGAATTTTAAAGTAATCATTAAATTTTTCGGAAATAATTTTAAATTCTTGGTCAAAGCGACTCTTGATATTCATATCAAGCTCGTAGATTACCTGTTCTAAAGATTTAACCGCTTGGTTTAAGTCTTCAGTTTGAGAACTTAAGAAATCATAACGAGTTTTTGTTTCCGTATATTCCTTTTCTGTTTCCGGATCAATTCCTCCGATTTGCTCTAATTGAGTTTTACTATTGTTAAGCGTTTTTTGCCAACGCTCTAAGTCAATCGCTTCGCCAGCAATCTTATGTACTTTGATATCACTGATGTTTAACTCGTCGTTTCTTATATTATTTTCTAAATCTTCTAATTTTGTTTCTTGTCTGGTGGAATTAATTTTTAAATCGTTCAATCTAGTAGCGATGGAATTAATTTCTTGTTGTAAGGCTTGAATATTTTTTTGGCATTCAAACATTTGGCCTTTTTCTTTTTCTTTGGCTTGGTTTAAATTTTCAAGCTTTGAATTAATAATATTGATTTCCTGGTTAAGGTCTTCAACCAGCTGGTTTAGTTCTTTTTTCTCGTTATCAATAGCAGAAGCATCAAACTTAACTTCACTTTTTGCTACCTTGCTCTTGATATCAGTGATTTCATTTTCTAGCTGTTCTTTTTTATCACGAAGCAATCTCATTCTCTCATTAATAGAAGAATCTTTTAATCTACAGGATTGAATTTTCTCTAAAATTTGCTGCCTCTTTTCTTGCAGGGCTGTTCCTTGATAAGAAGATTTTAATTTTTCTATTTCTTTTTCTAGTTCAACAATTTTTTTAGTAACAATTATCTTTTCATCCTCTATTTTACCGGCATCAAATTTAATTTGAGCTTTTTCTAACTTTGTTTTGATATCTTCTAGCTCTCTTTGAACTTGAATTTTCTTTTCTTCGGTCATGCGCAGTCTCTCGTTGATAGTCGAAAGGCGTAAAAGTTCTTCATTTAATCGATTGTGAATAATTTGGCGCTTATCGGTTAGATTAATAATGGTGGTTTGTATTTCTTGAATACGCAGAGCATCTTCATCGCTTTCTCCGGTTAAAGTTGCTTTAATTTTAATTTGAAAATCTTTCTTGGCGGCGGCAATTAGTTTTTTTACTTCTTCTAAGCTAGCGGTTGAATTAATACCGTCTAGTTTTTGCAAAAATTCATCAATTATTTTGCCGATTTCTTCATCTTTAGTCCCAGATTTAGCGGCGGCTTTTATCTTATCATTAATAACGGCCAGCTCTTTATTAAGAGAGCCGAGATCTTGTTGAATCTTATTTAATTTAAGCTTCATTTCCTCGCTTTCTTCTCGATTGTTTTCTTGGCGGAGGGCTTCTGTTTCTTCGGTTATTTTTTTAAATTCGTTTAATAATTCTTCTTGTTTTCCGCTTAGCCAGGAAACATCAAATTGCCCTTGCGCTTCTAAATTCGCTTCTAAGATTGCTTCGAGTTTACTTATTTGTCTATTAAAATTAAATTGTTCATTTTCTAAACGACTAATTGCTCTTTTCGTTTCTTCAGAAGTAGATATTTCTTTATTGGTTTCAGCTAATTCTGCGCTTAAAGATTCTTCTTCTAGTTTGGGGCGGCTTTTTTCTAGAGAATTTATTTCTAAAGAAATATTTTCTAATTCAGCCCCTAACTCTCCCGCTTTGTTGTTTAACCAGGAAACATCAAATTGTCCTTGGGCTTCTAATTGAACCTCAAGTTCAGCTTGAAGTTTAGATAGCTTCTTTTGGTATTGGCTTTTTTGATTCTCTAAGTCTCTAAGGCGAGGTTGGAGTTCATTGATTTCCCGAAAATTATCGGTCGTTCTTATTTTATTTAAATCCTCAGTTAATTTCTCTAATTTTTTTTCATGGTCAATTTTTACTTTTTCTAATTCTAAAAATTGTCCGTTTAAAGAATCTAATTTTTGATTAATATCTTGCCAAAGAAAACCATAATAATTAAATTGAGCGGAATTTAATTCACCCTCTATTTCACTGCGGCGTTTCAATTTATCAACTTGTCTAGTTAAGCTTTTTAATCTCGGCCTGATTTCAACTAGAAGCATATCTACCTGTTGTAAATTTTCATAGCTAGCTTCTAATTTATTGAGAGCAGAATCACGTTTGATTTGAAATTGTTTTACGCCAGTCGCTTCATCAAAAAAATCTTTACGTTCCGCGGCCGATGAACTTAAAAAATTTTCTACCATCCCTTGGCCGATAACGCTATAAGTTTTTTGTCCGAAGTTTGCTTTAGCAAGGAGCATCTGGATATCCGATAAACGGACACGATTTCCATTCAACAAATATTCGCCGTCGCCATTTCTAAAAATACGACGAGTAATAACAATTTCAGAACAGCTGGTAATAATTTGATCAAGATCACTTTCTTTTTCAATCGTTTTCGGTTGTTCGGAATTTTTTTTAACCGCCTCTTCATTATTAAGAAAAAGAGAAACCTCGGCTAAACCTAATTGGCTTTTTTGATCGGAGCCGGAAAAAATTACATCTTCACTTTTTTTGCCTCTTAGAGTTTTTAGGCTTTGTTCACCCAGCGCCCAGCGAATAGCATCGGCAACGTTTGATTTTCCTGAACCATTGGGGCCGACAATAGCCGTTAGGCCTTTTCTTTTATTATCAACCATTCCGGAAAATATTAATTTGTTTTTATTGGCAAAAGATTTAAATCCTTGAATTTCCAGTTTTTCTAAATACATATCAAAATAGAATTTTATCGCTTCAGAAGCGAAAAAGCTTGTTTATTAAAATCAAAAATGGCCCAGGGCCTTTAACTGTTTTCATTATAAGGTAATTTATTGATTTTTGAAAGGTAATCAGCTAAGATATTTTTATGATAATATCAATTAGCGGAGCTCATGGTTCCGGGAAAAGCACTATCGCACAAAGGTTATCCGAAAAATTAGGTTGGCCACGTTATTATATGGGTGGATTGAGACGAGAAGCAGCTAAAAAAAGAGGCATGACCCTAGCAGAATATAATAAATTAGGAGAAACTGATCCTAAAACTGATCAGGAAGTCGATGAATATCAGAAGAAATTAGGGGAAACTGAGGATAATTTTGTAGTTGAGGGAAGAACCTCCTGGTTTCTTATCCCGCACTCTTTGAAGCTTTATTTAGATGTTAATGAAGATGAGGGTAATAGACGAGTTTTTGGCCATTTACAGCAAGAAAACGATAGAAATGAAGATAGAAACATTGGAAGTATTGAAGATGTAAAGGAGAGCTTAAGAAAGCGTTTAGTGAGCGATAGGCTCAGATACCAGAAGTATTACGGAATTGATGTTAATGATGTGAAAAATTACGATTTTTACCTAAATACCACAAATTTGACACAAGACGAGGTTTTTCAGTCTGTTTATGAATTTGTTGAGAAAAATCTTGACATATCCAAAAATTAATTATAATATTAGACAAGATTTATAAAATTAAAAGTAAAATAACGGGATTTAATAAATCTCGTTTATATATTTACCAACTATATGGTTGAAACTAAAATGGAATTAAAACCGGGCATGACCGTCAGGGTTTATCAAAAAATTAAAGAACTTAATTCAAAGGGAGAAGAAAAAGAAAGAGTTCAATACTTTGAAGGAATGATTATTGCTCACAAGCATAATAAAGAAATCGGAGCGACCATTACTGTTCGTAAAGTTTCTGATGGTGTTGGTGTAGAAAAAATATTTCCACTTAACCTTCCGACTATTACTAAAATTGAAATTAAAAAAATTGCTGAAGTACGACGAGCTAAACTTTATTATCTCCGTTCCGGCTATAAGAAAAAATTAAAAGAAAAAGTAGTTAAATAATTTTCTTGTTAGAAAATTATTGGGCGGATGGTGAAATTGGTAGACACGCAAGCTTGAGGGGCTTGTGGCCGCAAGGCTGTGGAGGTTCAAATCCTCTTTCGCCCACCGTTCGTTCGCTATATTATTTGCGGCTTAGCCGCTTGAGGGCGCATAGCTCAGCTGGTTAGAGCACTTCGTTTACACCGAAGGGGTCCAGGGTTCGAATCCTTGTGCGCCCACCCATATAAAAACAGTCGCTCACCGCGTCTGTTTTTTTATTTATCATGTTTATCATGTATGAAAAAAATTATTACTCACAACCAACAAGAAACAACGGCCTTGGGATTTGAAATTGGTAAGGCATGCCTCGGCGGAGAAGTTTTTGCGCTTAGTGGAGACTTAGGCGCTGGGAAAACTACTTTCTTGCAAGGCTTAGCTAAAGGTCTAGGCGTAAAGATTCAAGTTAATAGCCCAACTTTCAATATTTTAAAATTGTACAAAACAAAAGCTGGGTCAAAAGTAAAAGAATTTTGCCATATCGATTCTTATCGCTTAACTTCCGGAAAAGATTTAGAGAATTTAGGTATAAAAGAATTTTTAGACTCGAGCATCACGGTAACGGCGATTGAATGGGCAGAAAAAGTGAAAAAAGTTTTGCCTAAAAAAATAATTTCTATATCAATCTCGCATCTTACAGAAAATAAAAGAGAAATAAAAATAAAAAAGGGTTGAGCAGAAAGCTTAACCCCTTTTGTTGTGCCAAACAGGCACGGACGTAGAAAACTTAGAATTTATATATCATATCAATTTTTGTGGTTTGTTCGCCTTCTTGTTGGCAAACTTCACAATTATTGATTACGAAATAATACTTTCTAAATTGTTTTGGATTATTATCATCCAAAGCAATGGCTGGCGTTTGGCCGAGACTTGTCATTTTTTCTATTAAGTCTTCGACGTATGCCTTGGGTGTTTCTCCGTATGTTCCGCATCTACTGCAGAAGCACATGGAAATTGCACGTTCCCATTCAAATCCACTATGAATGGTTCGTGCTACCAGAATATCAAAATCTTCCTGGCTAATTGGTTCTGGTTTTCTGGTTGTACCAATTAAGTCAGTTTTTGTTTTTTGGTTCACGATATATTGGTTTTTTTAGTTTGTACTATAACTATGTTTATTTGCTATCTCTTCTTTGATAATTTTCAATCATGGCATTAGTAATTTTTTCTGTTTCTTCCTCAATTACTTTTTTTAAAAATGCGGGGTCAAAACGATTATTACCTCGGCTACCATCCAACTTTTCGCGGTCCTCATCTTTAATATAAATTAAGACATCCGATTTGGTTTTATCTTTTTTGGGATTTTGAGTTAAATCTATTGTTGCTCTGGTTAATTCTTTTCCGCTTTCTTTATCGTAAAGTTTAAAATAACAATCAATACCATGTGAAACATCTAAATGAGTTCCTCCAGTGGCAGAAAAAAATTTTAATATATACTTATCACCGACAAAGCGGTCTTTCACAGCTTGATATAATTTATTGGCAAAAAAACGACTAGGATTTTCAGGATCGCCAGTTTGGCATTTTTCAACCAGCGCCATTGCTTTTTCAAGTGGAACAAATTTTCTGTTAAAACTTTTTACATCTTGAAATTCTGCTTGCGCATCTTCTCTTATTTTTAAAATTTTTTCAAAACGTTCAGTGCTGTCTAGACTATCTAGCCGACACCTTTCCGGGTAGAGGGTGTTATAAGCTTCCTCTTTGTATTGCTTTCCGTTAACTTTTCCAATAGTATCCTCCTCTAAAAGAGATGACGACTCAATAATTTGATTCTCTGCCATTTCATATCTCTCAAGATTGCTTTTTAACATATTTTTTTACTTTTTGTTAATTTAAAGATTAAAGTAAGGACACCTAAACTAATCATCACATCAGCGAGATTAAAAACAGTGAAGTATTTAAGCTCTAAATAGTCAATCACAAAGCCATATTGCAAGCGATCAACTATATTACTTATAGCACCAAATAGAATAAATGTCAATATCAATGAATCTTGGGTTAAGGCTCGGTTTTTTATGATTAATTGCCCTATTATAAATATTATAGCTATTATTAAAGAAATAATTATAATATTAAGAATAGGGCCGGAGAGAGGTAGAGAAAAGGCTATATTGTGATTTTCCGTAAAGTTAAACAAAAAATATTGGTTAAAGAGCGATTTCCCGTTGTTTATTCCAGTTCTTAGGGCTAATCCTTTTAAATAGCGGTCAGCTATAAAAAACATAGCTATTACTGTAATAATAGCTATGTTTGTAAAGAGTCTTTTTGTTAAAATTTTATTCATTTTCTTGAAGCTCGGTCTTGCAGGCGACACAAGCACCAGCAGTTGGTCTAGCCATCAATCGTTTTTCATTGATTAATTTACCGCAATATTTACAGGTACCGTAAGTACCTTTTTCAATTCTATCTAAAGCCTTATTAATATCTTCTAAGCTTTTTTCTAATATTTTTTGAGTAGCGACAGTAGTAGAAAAATCGCTTATTTCTTGGGCATTTTCATCAGGCTTGTCACCGTATTCAGGAAACTGAGTACCCCGGCTATCAGCTTCATGAGTATCTAGCTTAGAAATATCATTAAGGTCTTCTAATATTTGTTTTTTTTGTACTAAAAGAGAAGCCTTTATTTCTTCGACGGTTTTTTTATTGATTTGATTCTCCGCTGACATATCGTTTATTTTTCTATACTAGCGTAAATTAAAAAAACTAAATCTTTCTAGTTCTGTTTAAATTATAGTCTATATACCCTGTTTTTGCAAGTTTTTTGGATATTTGTATCTTTTGACAAATAATAATCTTTTTGCTATGCTTTTTCTGTGACTTGCTGTTAAGTAAGCCTTTTTAAAAGAAATAAGAGGAGCGGTAGTTCAGTTGGTTAGAACGCCTGCCTGTCACGCAGGAGGTCGAGGGTTCGAGTCCCTTCCGTTCCGCAGAATATAGAAAATAAGGCGAAGGCCTTATTTTTTTTATTTCTAAAATTCAAATTGAACATTAACAATCAAAATAAGAAAGGAAACTTAAACATGGAAACAAAAACAAAAAGGACTAAATTTATTTTTCGTTCGGCTACCTTGACCGATATTACGAAACTCGCGGAGTTAGAACAAAATGTTTGGGGAGAAAATGGCGCTAGTGTCTTCAAGCTTAAATCCCGGATAGAAATATTTCCGGCCGGAAATATCATTGCTCTTTATGAGGGTAAAATAGTCGGCTATTTGTCGTTTGAGTATGTAGATAATGTGGTAAATTTTCCACATTTTTCTTGGGACTCGATAACAGATAACGGGACAATTATTAAGAGCCATAAACCCGATGCTAAGTATATGTACGGAATTAGCCTTTCTGTACATAAAACCATGAGTGGTCAGCAATTAGGTTTTGGTTTAACTCTTCAAGCTTGGATTAATATGATTATTAATAACAAAAAAGGAATCTTCATTGGTTCCCGTATGCCAGGTTACAGTAATTATAAAAAACATCATCCCGAGATTACTCCAGAAGAGTATATTAAACTAAAACGCCATGGTAAATTGCGTGATCCTGAATTACGCATGTACGAAAAAGATGGAGTCTGCTCAATTAAAGTTCTGCCGGAATATTTTCCGGATCCGCCCAGTGAAAACTATGGGGTTTTGCTTTATCGTAAAAATCCTTTTTATAACTGGCCGCTTCGTAGGTTATGGGCGTGGTTAATCGCTCGTGTTCCTATTAAGTTTAGAGAAAACATTTCTGTTGCTAAGAAAGAAAAAATATAAAAGATGAATAGTTTTTTAAATTTGTATTCAGAAATAAGTCCTAAGTATTCCCTAAGAGAAAAGAAAGAAATCTCAAGGTGGACTTTAATGCTTCCTGGAGCCGGTTGTGAATATTTTAAAAATACCGGTGGTTGTACAATGTGTGGTTTTGGAAACTCTACTAATAAATATACGCATGGACATTTATTTTGTAGTGGAGTTTTTAAATTAATGTATTATTTGGCCGAAAAAGAAGCTCGTTTATCTAAGCCAAAAGAATTGTTTATTTATAATGGCGGTAGCTTTTGGAATGATAAAGAAATCCCAGTAAAATTTCAACGTTATCTCTATGAACGAGTTGCTAAAAATCCCTTCGTTACCCGGCTCTTTATTGAGAATCGTTGTGAATACATCAAGGAAGCGAAAATTGCTGAAGCAGTTGAGACTATTGGTCATGAAAAACGTCTCACGATTGGGATTGGCTTAGAAAGTTATAGTGACTATGTGAGAAACCGAATAATTAAAAAAGGTTTATCACTAAAATTATTTGAAGAAAAGGTAAAAATAATTCGTAATTTTGGCGCTGAAGTAGCTGTATATATTTTTTTGAAGCCATTAGGCTTATCAGAACAAGAAGCTTTGGAAGAAGCTCTATCCTCAATTAATTATGTTGTATCTTTGGGAGTTAATGAGGTGCATTTATCATGTGCTTTTGTTCAAACCAACACTAAAATGGCTACTGAATTTTTCGCCGGTAATTTTAAGCCGCCGACTCTGTGGTCAATTTTAGAAATAATAGAACAAATTAATAAAAACAATTGGCCGGTGTTAATCGGAGGATTCACCGATGAGCCACCGCCGATTGCTATTCCAGAAAATTGTCCAAAATGTTCTCCTGCTATTTATCAAGCGATAGAACAATATCGCCAAACAAGAATATTGGGGAAGATTCCGGAATGTTGTTGCAAAACAAAGCCGATCTAAAAAGTATCGGTTAAAATAAAATTTTTTTAGAAGAACCTGTTTCTATAAGAAGCAGGTTTTTTCATTTTAGCTAATTTGTTGTTTTTGATACGTATTTGAGATATAATATAATCATATTATTTTATATTTTTATGTTAATATTCTTTATCATCGTTACTTTCTTTATTTCAATCTCAATGGCTAGTTTGGGATATGCCGCTTTTTCAAGAAATAAGAAATCTCTCACTAACGGCCTATTTTTTCTGCTCTCGATAGTGTTAGCTGTTTGGTGCGCAAGTAATTTTCTGGAAAACCTGTTGACCTCAGCCGACTTCGCAATTATTTTTCTGAAGCTCGACTTTATACTTGGTCCATTTGTTTTCTTCCTTATTTTTTTGTTCTTACTTAATTTTCCCGAACCGAATAGAAAACTAAGCAAATATGCTGTTTGGTTGGTGCTACCAACCCTATTTATTTCCGGTTTAATTTTAACCGATAAAATAATTAGAAATATAAATTTTGATAATAACAAAATTGGTTTTGACTTTGGGCCATGGTTTAATGTTTATACTGCTTTGATCTTAGTTTATTTAATTATTGCTATTGGTTACCAAATTGTGCAGTTGCACCGGATTATAGGAATCAAAAAAATGCAGGTTCGATATGTCCTTTTTGGATTTGCTGTTACTTCGATTATTACTTTAACATTTAATTTATTTTTACAAAATACAGTTTCTCGGGAGGTATTTATAATCGGAAATTTTAGTCCGATTATATTGATTGCCTGTATATATTACGCAATTGTACGTTATCGTTTGATGAATATCGGTGTGATTTTGCGCTTAGGGGCTATTTATACATTCTTATTATCCACAATTATCTTTATATATGCGTCCGCTAGCTATTTTTTGATTATTTTTTTGCAGGTAGAATCCCCTTGGAACTTTATTATTCCGTCCTTTTTTATTACCTTTGGTTTTTCGCCAATCAAGAAATTTTTAGAAAAGGCGACGGATCAGATATTCTTTAAGCAGCAATATAAATTTTCTGATGTTGCGAGAAAAATTGAATCAAGTATTCATGAAATCGGCTTAAATTTAGATAAGACTCTCGAAATCATTAATAAGGTTATAACCGACGCCTTAAAGGTTGAACATGGCGAAATTATGATTCTTATTCCTAAAGGTAATTTCATTTCTCGTCAAGTTATCGGTAGAGAAACAGAGAATTTTAAATTAAAACACAATAATCCGATTATTAAATATCTTAATATTTATAAAAAAAGAATCTTAGATAAAGATGAATTAGAACGAGATAATTATAATAAAGATATACCAGATGTATCAGTTAACCAGGTTATTAAAGAATTGGTTAAAAATGATTTTGCATTGGTTATTCCGATTGAGCTTAAAAATAAATTAATTGGCGTGTATTTACTTGGCCCTAAAAAATCTCAAGACCCCTATACTCAAGAAGATCTTAGACTTTTACGTCATGTCGCCTGGGAAATGAGCTTTGCAATTGATAATGCTAGTTCTTATGAGGAGTTAAAAAGATTGGATAAAGTTAAATCAAATTTTGTCTCTGTTGTTTCTCATCAACTTAGAACGCCAGTGACGATAACGCGTTATAATTTAGAGCTTTTCTTTGATGACACAATTTCTCCGGAAGAGAAAACTGAGACAGTTAGATCCGCTTATTATGGGATACTTTCCTTGGGGCGCCAACTCGATCAACTAGTAACCGTTTTAGAAATTGAAGAGAAGAAAGTCATGCTTGCTAAAAAGCCGGTAAAGATAACAGATTTGATAAATCGAGTTGTTGAAGATAATCAAATAAATCTTAATAATAAAAAGATAAAACTCACAATTGAAGATGATGAGATTAATTCCGAAGTCATTTGTGATGCTACTAAAATTAAAACGGTTCTGGGTATTTTATTAGCTAATGCCATTAATTATGTCTCCGCTGAAGGGAAGATAGATATTTCTGTTAAGAAAGAAACGTTTAACAAAAAATCAAAGCTAATAGTCGCTATTTCTGATAATGGTATTGGTATTACGGATGATAGCAAACCTGAAATATTTAAGAAATTTTTTCGTAGCCCAGAAGCAATCGCGGTTTCGCCTAATGGTTTTGGTCTTGGTTTATTTATTGCCAAAAAAATTGTTAGTGCTCATGGCGGGGAATTGATATTTGAAACTAAAGAAGATAGAGGAGTTACTTTTTCCTTTTCATTGCCGATTAAATAACTTTTTTTAATAATTAATTATATGAATCCTGAACATCAAAATCCATTTGAAAAGAAAACTAATCCAGAAGTAATGCCCGGTCAAAATGAAGCAGTCGTAGAAAATGCGCCTGAAGTTGCCGAACAAATTAAGCCGTCGGTGTTTAATCAGGAGCTTGAAAAATTTCGAGAAAATAAAAACGACTCTTTAGCAGAGATTAATAAAGAGAGAGAAAGTATTGGTATACCTGAGAATAATAGCGACTTACCTTATGAGGTTACGCAGGCGGAAGAGCAACTAAAAACTCTTTATAATAAATTAGGTAATGGTAATTACGTAGATTTTGAGAAATTAAAAAATGACGAAAGTATTACTAGGGTTGAGTTAGAAAAAGGAGAAAAGCCGCCATTAGCGAACGCAGAAGAGAATGGTAGCGAAAAAGGAGAAAATAAAAAATTAGAACCAGGCGATGAGGTGTATTCAAAAGGGAGTTTTTATAAAATTTATGATATTCATATGCCCACTGCTGAAGAGGAGCGAGAAAGATGGGACCGCGGTAAACTGAAGAGGGACCAGGAATTTAAAGAGAAAGCTGGACGCCTGCCATATAGAGAGGGTAGCGATCGATTTTTTAAAGAAGGGGAGCTATTTGAAGAAAAAAAGAGAAATGAGTTTAACAAAGAAGCGGGGCCGATAATAAGAGCTCAGATTAAGGGAGGGGGAGATTTTATCGAATTGGATGATAGAAACATTATTAAAATTGAAACACCTGAGCAAAGAGAAAAAATTGTAAAAATGCAAAAAGAAGAAGATGAAAATGAGGCGCGCGGCGCAGCAGCTGTAGGGATGTCTTTTGAAAAGAAAATGGTAGATAAAATAACTGGACAACCAGGGAAATTTTAATTTTTTCTTTTAAATTTTATATATTTAAAAAACAGAGTGTTAGCTCTGTTTTTTTGTGTGGAAGCTTGATTAGTTTAAATTGTTCTTTTTTACCGCATCCTCGAGTTCTTTGTAAGCGGCTAAATATTCCTCTCTTAATTTTTTGGTTAAATCATCATCATTCCCTTGATCTTTAAGCATCGTTTTTCTTGAAAGATTGGCTTCGTTTTGTATTTTAGCCGTTAGAAAACGATTTATGATAGCTGAAAGTTCTGGTACACTAGCAATATTTTCTCGTAAATTTTTAGTAAATGAACGTGAAATTATATTAGCTTGGAAATCAAGGAGCTTTTGTCTTTCCGCGTCTCCTTCTGGTAGAGAGGCCATTGATGTATATGCTCCAGATTTTTCAATGCATTCCTTAAAAGGGATTCCTTTTAAAGCTCCAATGGAGGCTATCTCTATAATTCGCGGATCTTCAGTTGGAATGTTAACATTATTCATTTGTGCTGCTTTTGTAATGCCATACCATAGTCTAGTAGTCATTTCTTCGTCTAGCTGACCTTTGTTATCAAAAAACATTCTCTTATCATTTTCAGGCATTCCGGCACGGGAAATTTTATATTGGTCTTGGTCGGGAGCTTGGTATTTTGGAAAATCATCGGGAAGTTGGTTTATTTCTTCTTCTGGTTTCGTTGGATTAACTGGTTTTATAAAATTATTAAATTGTTGGTCTGGCATCATATATTTATTATTAATTTAAGTTGTCTTATTGATTATATCAATTTTTTGATTTTTATCAAATGAATCTTCGTTTTTCTTATCTTGCCCTCACTTATTACATGTTGACAGATTTTAATTAAAGGGTTAAGATGTAATTTGTGTTTATTAACAATTTTTTACTAACTAAAACTCAAATTAATGAGTCCTTTCGTACCAGTTACGCAACTAGCGCTACCGAGATGGCGAGGCGCTGAAACTTCAGAAATTAAAAAGCCCGAACCGCTGAAATTCAAAGTAGTTTGGGAAAAGTTGATTAAGGTGTATTATGCCTCTACACTCATGGCGTTTGCACCTATTATGTCGTCAATTGTTAGTCTGGATGTGTTGAGGCTCCAGTCGAAAAAGACAGGAGCCAGAAACCTAATGAGACTTTCGTTAATTGACTTGTGGGAGGGAGGAGAAAACCCTTATCCTAATGATGAAGAAGCTTTAGAATTATTGCAACAAGCAAAATTTCAGACATCTGATATCATTGAGATGAGTGTACTCGCTAAGCTCATTAAGGAAGACGGGGTTTTAAATGGTAAAGGAAAATATTTTATCCTTTCCAATGATCACCTTAGTCTCCGTCATGGGATAGTAAAGCTTTACCCCAGTATCGTCGGAGTAAATCAAGACTTCAAGGTTGATCTCACGTATAAAGAAGATGTCAACCAACATCACGCTTTGTTTCTGGCGGCACAAGAAGTTTAAAAGAGGCTTCGTTTTCGACAATTAATGTTGGAAACGAAGCTTTTTTATTTTTTGTAGATTTTATTGATAAGAATATTTATAAAGTTTTAGCATATAGAAGGGCATCTCTCATCATTCCGTTTTTATCTTTAATAGCCTTCTTCATCCGCCCTTCTTTTTTGTAGCCGTTTTTAATAGCAACTTTTTCGCTCGCCTTATTTTCTGGGCGCATAATTATTTCTATTCTGTTTAAACCAAGCTTTTTGAAGCCCTCCTGTTCGGCTAGTTTAACTGCTTGGGTGCTTATTCCTTTCCCCCAATATTTTTCATCAACAAAATAGCCAATCTCACCAGCATAAGGACGAGTGCGATTAATTCTTACGCCAATTCCGCCTACTAACTGATTACCGTAAAGAATAGAATAATTCCATGATATATTATCTTTTCTTTTTTGAGCATTTTCTTTGAGTATCTTTTTCTCCTCGGCGACCGAGTTTACAGAAGTAGGAAAATAAATAAAGTTAGGATTATTTAAAATCTCAAAAAACCTCCGAGCGTCCTTTATTAATTGATATCTGATGGTTACTTTGGGCATATTTATATCTTTTTTGCTAACGCCTTTTTAATAATATTTGAACTGTCAATTGAACAACGAAATTTTAATTTTTTAAGATTTTTTAAATCCATCCATTCTGGAAAATCGCTATATTGCTTTTCGTCATTACTTAATTTCTTGGTATCTATTCTATTATTTAGCGCCTCACAAGTATAAAACATGAGAATGGAGTGAACATATTTACCCGAAAAAGGAAGTTTAAAGAATGAGTTTTTACAGTCAATAACTTTTCCAACTCGTATTTTAATACCGGTTTCTTCAAATACTTCTCTTTTTAAGGCGCCCTCTATTGTTTCTCCCAGATCCATTCCTCCTCCCGGAAGATTATAACCGCCCCATTGTTTTGATAATAAAATCTTTCCATTTTTTATAATTACTCCATATACAGATGGCCTGAAACTTAATTGGTTAGAACCAACTTTATATTTTTTACCTTCTATATCATTACAAATAACCATTTTGCTACTTTTCATAAAAATTAATAATGTTTTTAAATATAACCCATTTTTTGGAAAAATTCCTTTCCGCCGGGAATATTTTTTATATCAGACAACCTTTTTTTATCGAACCATTGTATTTCTACTAGGTCGTCCGTGGGGCTTAGCTTTATTTCCTCAGCAGTTTTATTATTTATATAAATTTCGAAACGATTAAACTCCATCTTACATAATACCACCTCGCCTGTTTTTAGAGTTTTTTCTGTAATTGCCGAATCAATAAAAGGAACGGTAACAATTTCATAATTAGAAATATCAATTCCCGTTTCTTCTAACACTTCGCGTTGAAGAGCTTGCTCTAATGTTTCCCCTACATCAACTCCTCCACCAGGGATATGCCAACAATCGGGGTATACACCGCCTTTTACCGGATCTTTTTGGCCCATTAATAACTTTCCGTCTTTGCTAAAGATTAGAGCGGATACAATTATTCTTTCAATTTCTCGCATAAATAAATTTATAATTAGTGCTTAAACAAACATGTTAAAATGTCTATATCGGCTATCCGTTATAATAGACTATGTTTTAGGTAGTGGCAATTTCTTTTTCAATGGCATTTTTTAGTTTATCCAATAAACTTGGGTATATCTCCTTACCTTTTTCAGTTTGTATTCGTTCTGGAAATTTCCTAAACCACAGTTCATGCATTTTCATCCATTCTGATGGCTTGAATTTTTCTTTGAGATGATTAATGTTCATTTTACTCAATTGATCAGCGTCAACAATGACTGCCTCGTCGTCTTTTTCGGATTTGTGTTCGTCAGCCGCTTTGATAAGTCGGTTAATCGTTACTATATCGTCATCTTCAAACCCCAAGTCATTTAGAAAATTTGTGGCAAATTTCATGGAGTTATTATTTGCCTGTTTTTCAAATTGAATCAATTCATCAAAAGTAATTTTTTCTTTCCATGCTGGGAACACCCCCTCCCAACCTATATCGTGAATGTATCCCGCGGTAATTATTAAGAGAAGATCGGTGTGATTCTTTCCAAGTTCTTTAATCCACTCAACAACTCTAAGAGCATGATTTCTATCACCAGGACGGCATCGAAGTAAATGCTTTTCCGCTTCTTCTTTTATTTTGTTTTCATTAATATTCGACATAAGTTCGAATTATTTTACTTTTGGCATATTTATATTTTCTTTGCTAGTATTTTTGCTGATATGTTTATCATTTGGCTCCCATCTGGATTTTGTTTATGCGCTTCACTCTCAGACTCCTTATATTCTAAAATTTCCCATCCTTCATAAAGCTTTTGAAGCTCATCATTTTTTACATAAAAATTATTCGTATCAGGGTTTGTCCGATAGAAGTCTCCGTTTTCTGTAAAGGTTTTGATTACATTTAATCCCTCCGGATTTGTATGTTCTTTAATTTGCTCAATTAATTTTAAGGCTTCTTCTCGTGTAAGTTGATGCAACATAGAGCTACAAACTAAAACATCAAAATTACAATTTAAATTTAATGAACGAACATCGCTGATTTCTGTTTTTATGTCTATATGTTTTTCTTTGGATAATTTATTTATTTTTTCTATGCCCACTTGAGAAATATCTTGGGCAGTTGTTTGGAATTCATGTTCTGCTAAAAATAAGGCGTTTCTTCCTTCGCCAGCGCCAATTTCTAAGGCCGAACCGAATGACTTAAATTTAAGTATATCTTCTACTATATCATCAGGCTTTCCGTCTTCATAAGTAATTTCATTTTCTGAATATAATTTGTTGTAAAATTCTTTAAACATAAAATTTCTCGCATAAATAAAGTTACAATCTATTACAAGATTTTTTATACTAAGATTTTAATAGCGTCCCCCTTTTAATCATATTCTCCACGTCCTCATTCACGTTTATATATTGGATTTGTGTAGAAGGGTGTTCGTTCTGGAAAACTCTAAATATTTCATCAACAAATGCCTGGCCTACATCGGGGATGCTTTTAAAATCTAAAACTATGGTTTTAAATTTATCCAAACCCATCATTAAACGCTTTGCCTGGGATCTTGAAACGTGAGGATCGTTGGGATCCGCGCTCAAAGCTACAGCGACTGTTGTTTTAGAAAAACCAAATTCCTCGTCAGTATATTTGTCCATAATTTCTTTTGGTGTTTTTTTAGAATTTTTAGAGATGATCATTTTTATTAATGTCCCTTTGCCAAAAGTTTCATTTTTTTCACTAGAAAGTAGCCAGTCCTGATCTTTAAAACTGTAATATAGGTCGCTTGATAATATAGAAAATCGATCAAAAATCCTAGAAGTAAAAAATATTCCTTCGCCCGTATGTTTTGTCGGGTCAGTAGTAAACTTACCTTTTGATAAATGCAACAAAGATTCTCTTATAGAGTCTAGTTTTAAAGATGCTTGGATTTTTTTAAATATTCCTATCCCGTTATCCATTATTGTTATTACTATATTATCTCCTATAACTTCAATTTGAACATATATTATTGTCCCGTTGGAATGATCTATTGCGTTATTATAAATCTCTGTAAAACCGAAGGCAATGATAGTTTGAATATTATAAGAATATTTCAAAATCATAGGTTTTACATACTTTGACCAGATTCTGTCTTCTTCCAGTCCCGTTTTTATTTTACAACTAAATTCGACTTTTTCACCGCCGATTAAGAAATATCTAGCTGATTTTGTTTCACCAGTTTTAACTATATTTCCACTTTTTATTTCTTTAGTTATATATAAATGAGCCGCTTGACGCGTCATACCAAATTCAGCTGCCGTCAAAGCTACAATGTTATTAGAATGTGCTGGTAACATTCTGAAAATAAATTCTCTAATTTTAATCGATTTGTCATTCATATTAGCTATTGTAAAGCAGATATTTATGATTGTCAAGTAAATATATTACGATTGTCAATTGAACATTTAAATAAAATAGACTAGTATTAGCCTAAAATTTACTAGCGGAGACGAGAGGATTCGAACCCCTGATACCATTTCTGGTATACCACATTTCGAGTGTGGCGCATTCAACCAACTCTGCCACGTCTCCCGTTTTTATCTATTCTTTAATTTTTCTACCTCTTGTTGGCTTAAATTTCTCCATTCACCTTCTTTAATCCCGCCCAAGCCGATACCGGCAAAATTAATTCTTTGTAAATCAGCGACCCTAAAACCTAAAGCCCCGAACATTCTTCTGATTTGTCTTTTTTTACCTTCACTTAAGATTATGCCAAATAAATTGTTTTGTAAATATTCGGCATGCTTTGCTTTAGAAATTCCATCGCCTTCACCAATTTCAACTCCCTTAACAAGAGATCCGGCAACTTTTCGCCCATCGCTAGGCGATAGGGCTTCGCCTCTTTGATCAAATAGTTTTACTTCGTAGATTTTTTCATGCTTCATTCGGGGATGAGAAATTTTTTGAGCTAAGTCACCGTCATTTGTAAGAATAATGATGCCGCGACTATCTTTATCTAAACGGCCGACAGAAAACAGTCTATCTTTTAATGAAATAAGTTGAAAAACATTTTGTTCGCCCGGGAAAGAGCGGTTAGTACAAGTATAGCCAACCGGTTTATTAAGTTTTACATAAATCTTATCCGCTTTTTTTGGAAGTAATTTACCACGAACGGTAATAATATCTTTTTCTATATCAGCTCTATCGCCGAGTGATGCTAATTTACCATTAACTTTAATTGAACCCATTTTGATCATTTTTTCGGCTTCTCGTCTTGAGGCTAAACCACTATCAGCGATTACTTTTTGTAGAACTGCATTCATATTATTATATTTATATTTTTTTTATTTCTTTTATTTTTATATCCAACATTAAAGAACTAAGTAGGCTTAAGAAAATGAAGAACATCGCCGATAAATCATTTTTAAAATAGGGAACATCAACTAGACCATGAACAATGATAACTATCATTGCGCTAAATAATCCTAAAGCAAAGTAATTTTTCTGTTTATTCTTTGGAAGAGCAATTTGGAGTGAGATTATTAAATATTTAATAATTAACCAAACAAAGACTAAAGCACCTAGTATTCCTAATTCACTCCAGAAATTTAAAAAGATATTATGAGGATACATATATATTTCTACCGGCTGCCAATATTTCGCACGCAATTCTGCACTTTCGTATAATCTAGAATCAAAGTTCTCTATTTTATCGCGGTTAAAGAAAATTCCTTCTTGATGATATGGTTTGACAGCGGCTGAATATCCGCTTAAGCCGTTACCGGTTATAATTTTCCAGCCCTTTAAAGCCATTATTGTTTCTTTCCATTGTCTTTGTCTTATTTCTCCTGATAAGTCTCGTAAAAATATTTTATCAGTCGCGAATGTTTTAAGGCTAGGAATAGAAATAATGGTAATCGAAGCAATAACTGCAATCGAGATAGCGAGGACGCGCAGTGTTTTATTAGCTAGTAAGCAAAATAAAAATAGCGCCGCTATTAGCCCAACAATTGCTCCCTCTGACTTGGCAAAATAAATTGATAATAAGGAGGCAATTATAATTGCAACGATAATTATTCGATTAATGATTAATTTTGCCCCCTTATCTTTTAGAGAAAATAAATAACCGATGAAGATCATTACTAATGGGGCTAAGAAAAGCCCGACGGCATTAGGATAACCGAAAAAAGAAACAACACGCCTGGTTTCAATATCTGCCCAAAATTTATTAAAGATAAAAAGTCCGGTTGCTTGTTGAAATAATGCAACTAAGGCTGTTCCAGCCGCACCGATAAGTAGGGCAGAAATTATTTTTTTTTGTCCATCTTCTTTCGGCCAAACATTCAAGATCAAAATAAATAAAAGAATCGGTTCAAAAAAATAAGCCTTCCAAATTCCCATTGCGCTTGTATTAAATCCGGTTACAGCGACGGCCATGAAAGAAAAAATAATTATGGCAATTATTTCTAACCCAAATGGATAAGCTAACCTTTGTTTTCTGTTTTTCAGCCAAGAATTTAAATTTGGTAAAATATTTTTTACAAACCAAACGGTAAAGCTACTGAGAATCATTATTTCTAAAAATGTAAAAGGTATCCCCATTATACTAAATCGAACAAGATAGGTGGGGAGGAGGGCAATAATAAAACACAAAGCTAAGTCTTGTCGGAGAGCCGCAATAATCAAGAAAAATATAATAGCTAAAATTAAAACAATTAGCATAAATACAATTTTAAGTATATTTTAATTATACCATTTGCCTCTCTTAAACAAAAATAAACAAAAACACCTCCCTAGTTCTCGGAGGTGCTTTGTTTATATCTATAATTAACTAACTCTTTCGACATATTCTCCCGTATCGGTGTTTATTCTAATAATATCACCCTCATCAATAAATAATGGTACATTAATCAATGCTCCGGTTTCTATTTCTACTTGCTTATTAACATTTCCGGCGGAATTACCCTTAACACTAGGCGGGGCGCTAACAACTTTAAATTCCATTTTAATTGGTAGGCTGATAGTTACTGGTTTGCTTTCAAAGTATAATACATCAACATCAGTCCCATCCTTTAAGAATTTAGCTGGTTCGCCGATTTCTTCCAACGGTAAATTAAATTGTTCATAGCTTTCGTTATCCATGAAGTAGGCCTCTTCCTTTTCTTTATACATGAAATTAGCTTTTTTAGTTTCGGTATCGCCCTCTTCAGCCTTCTCCGCTCCTTGGTAAGTTCTTTCTAAAATATTACCATTTATCAAATTGCGGCATTTAACCTTCAGGACTGAACCGCTACGAGCTGTTTTATGATGATCAGTTTTTATAATAACGTAAGGTTCGCTATTTAACTTAATGACCTTGCCGGTTTTTATTTCGTTAAAATTTAGCATAGGTTTTTGGTTTTAATTTTTATTTATGAGTAGCGGAAAGCAAGGACATTACGCGAGATCGTTTGATAGCAGTTGCTAACTTTCTTTGATGCCAAGCGCAAACGCCAGTTCTTTTTCCAGGAAGAATCTTCATGTAAAAATTAATGAAACGTTTTAAAGTCCTAGTATCTTTATAATCGACTTCTAGGTTATTAACGCAAAAATAGCATTCTTTGGTTTTTTTATTGTTCATATTTATTATTTATTTAAAAAGGAATATTTTCAACGCGTATCTCTTCCTCCATCGGATCCTCAGGGATCTCTATAATTTGTTCGCTTGAGCTACCCATCGATGTCCCGGTTGGAGCGCCACCTGTTTTATTATCTAACATAATCATATTTTCGGCAACGATTTCTGTTCGGTATCTCTTTACTCCATCTTGACCAGCCCAATCAGTTGTCTGCAAGCGACCTTCGATATATACCTTTGAGCCTTTCTTTAGATACTTAGCACAGACTTCGGCTAATTTTCTCCAAGCAATTATATTATGAAATTCAGTTTTCTTTTGTTGTTGGCCTCCTTGGTCGGTCCAGACTAAGTTAGTCGCAACGCCGAAAGAAACGACGCTTTGTCCAGAAGGAGTATTTTTCAATTCAGGATCACGGGTTACGTTACCGATGATCATGGCTTTGTTTAAATTCATATTTTTGGACAAATTCTTAAGTCCAGCCGCAAGCGGCGAACACAAGAATTATTAAATTAAATCTTTAGCACTTAAGATGCCTTCCAATTTTTCGTCCAAGTCTTTCATATCAGTTTTTTTCTCCCTCTTAGGAGCGGATTTAGAAGCCGCTTCTGGGGCTCCGGCCTGTTTGCTTTCTTTTATTTTGGCCTCTTTTTCTTCTTCGGCTTTCTTAGCGACAATTTTTGCGTTGATTTTCTTGTCATGAGCAAGTTCTTCATCAGTTTTTGATTTTTTGATGACGATTTGATGACGAAGAACATCGGTTGATAGACGCAAATTTTGGTCGATAGCAGTTAAAGCGCTTTTTTCTAAATCAAACTCGCATAGGCTATAATAGCCGTAAGCATTATGTTTGATTTCATAAGCAAGCTTTTTTTTGCCCCAATATTCACGGTAGCTGATTTGCCCACCGCCATCAGCGATAGTCTTCTCAACTTTTTCAATCACCGCTTTTGCTTCGTCTTCGGTAAATTTGTTTGGCATAATGAAAAGCATTTCATAATGGCCAATAGTTGATTTTTTTGTCTTAGACATATTTATTATAATACTTAAGGGATGAAGTCGATTTAAACGATTGTTAAAAAATCTCTAAATTCTCTAAAATCCCACAGTTAAATAAAATCCCCAAGTATTCCAAGAACCTTTGGGGCTTAGAATACCTTTAATTCTGCTAATATTTAGAGAATTATTCCAACACTAGGGTTGAAACATGGGAAAGATATCATTGTTATTTATTTGTATCAGGACTTTATCATAGATATTTGCAAAAAGCAAGAGAGAAGGTTATGATAGCTCTATATGAAATACTTTTTTGTTTTAGGGAATAATACCGCTTTATCTATTGCCGAACTTGCTTCGCTGATGGATGTTAGAGATGCTGTTTTAGTAGCACCTGATTTTTTAGTAGTAGAAAGCGTAGCGGAAATTAGTCCAGAAACTTTGATTGGTCGTTTAGGCGGAGTTATTAAAATAGGAATAATTAAAGAAGAATTGGAAGCGCCTTTTGGGAGAGATATTATTTTACAAAATGTAATTAATTTAGCTGATTCTAAAAAACAAGTGAGTCGCGATGGTAAATTTAATTTTGGTTTTTCCGATTATGGCGTGCGTGTATTTGATAAAAAAGATTTAGGATTAAGACTTAAAAAACATTTTAGTGAAGAAAATGTGAGTTCGCGCTTTGTTGTTAGTCGCGAGAAAACTTTATCTAGCGTTGTGATTGCCCAAAATAAATTATTAACTAGAGGAATCGAAATTGTTTTAGTAGAACACGAAAATAAAATTTTTATTGGCGAAACTTTAGCGGTTCAACCTTTTAAAGATTTATCACTTCGTGATTTCGGCCGCCCGGCGCGTGATGACTTATCCGGAATGCTACCGCCAAAACTTGCTCAGATAATGATTAATCTTGCGCAGGTAAATGATAAAGAGGCTTTAATTATTGATCCATTTTGTGGTTCCGGAACTATTTTGAGTGAAGCAATTATCATGAGCTATAAAAATATTTTTGGGTCTGATGTTTCTATTCGGGCCATTGAAGATACGAAGAAAAATATTTCTTGGATGAAAGAGTTATATAAATTAAATGATATTAAGTTCAAATTTTTAGTTAAAAATGTTTTAGCTCTATCTAAATTTATTAAAGCGGAAAGCGTCGCGGCGATTATTACTGAACCATATCTAGGCCCGCAAAGAGGGAGGATAGAGTTCGAACAAATCGTTAAGGAATTAGATAGTCTATACACGGGAGCGATAAAAGAATTTTATGAAGTTTTAGTCCCAGGAGGACGCGTTGTAATGATTTGGCCGGTATTTTATGGCAATAAACCGATTAGTCCTAATTTTAATGGTTTTAAAATTATTAACTTTGTCCCGGAACATTTAAGAAGCAACGGAATTATACAAAAGACTACAACCAGACGCGGAACAATAATTTATGGTCGTCCAGGACAAAAAGTTTTTAGAGAAATTGTTGTCTTAGAAAAAGAATAATATTTTATTGAGTAAAATCCACAAAGCCGGCAATAGGTTATTGTTTAGGCAATTTTCAAAAATCGGACAACTCACGAGTAAGATCCCCTACCTTGACAAAAATAGCGTTAAGGTGTTATTATGAGGGGTTCTTGGGGCGCATAGATTTTAGTAATCTAAGCGTTGAATCCTAGGAATTCCGACCCGGATAAGGGTTACTTTAAAAATTATTGGTAATGAAAACAAAACTTTTTGCTTTTTTAGCGACCGTAGGCGTTGCTAGGAGTATTTTTGTTGGGGTGTTCGGTATTAGCCTGCTATTTTGGGCAGGCTTAATGGGCTGTGGGTTTACACTACTCGGTATGCCTATCGGGTGGATTGTCTTTTTAAGTGCATTTACATTGGCGATTTTCGGCGTATGGGCGAAAATTATAGCAGAAATGCTGACCTGGGATCCTCAGGTTATAGTAGTAAATGTGAAGCTACAAAAGATGCTTGATATTGCCGTCACCCTCGGCTTAGCAGGCCTAGCAGTAATTATTTTCGTAATTTATTACGGAGAAGTACCAACTTTTTGGACTATTATTTTTGGACTTGCTGAATTGTACGCTGTTTATTTACTGCACAAAAATGCGCTTCTTGGTTGTTTTAGATTTTTTGGAGTTTTATTAATTGCCTTTATTATTTTCATTATTCACGCTCTGGTTATTCAGTATTATTTTGGACGACCTGATGAAAATGGAAGCGGTAAAATTATGCTAGTCGGATTTTACGTCGCGCTTATAGTTCTGACAAAAATTCCAGAAAGGTTTTATCAGTCTTGGATTAAACTGAGAATCGAAAGAATGAAGCGAGTAAAAGCTGAAAAAATCCGAAAAGCAGCAGTTGATCTCTTTATCAATATTTCCTTATTCAATTTAGGAAACATGTATGTTTATTTTTCCGAAGTAACATCTGGAGATGAAGATCTTAATAAAAAGCAGAAAGCACTTTATTTAGAGGCTTTTCTAACCGGATTAAAAATTGGGAAAAAACTCACCGCTGAGGATACAAAATATATTTGCTATATAATTGGTCATGCAAAATATAAATTGGACTCGGAATTCTTGAATGCTGTAATCGACCAGTGCCTACTAAATAACCTTAGTTATTTAGTATTTACTACTGTTTCTGGTCGGCTCTCTCTTAATGAATGGCCGTTGTTATTTAAGGCCTCTAATAAAAAAGCGGCATTAGTTTTGAGTTACTTAGTTTATTCAGAACGGGGATGCTATGACTCCCTGTTTAATGCCTCAACTAAAGTGTTTAACGTCGATGCCTTTACTGGCTTAGTAAACTGTTTAGGTCATTTTTACAAAAAAAGTGATGACAGTTTAGAAAAGGATATGGCAAAACAAGAATTGCAAAGATTGCAAAGATTTGCAATTGATTGCTATGAAAGATTTGATTTCATGGAGCCGATGAAGGAAAGGCTCCGAACAAGAATTGATCAAATTGGACATGAATTTTGGGAACTTAAGTTATAAGAATATAAGATTTCCAAAATTGTTTAATAAAAAGCCTGATGTTGTTTATGCATCAGGCTTTTTTCTTTGGCTAGTTAATTTAATAACTAAAACTAAATGAGGTTTTATTTATTAATCAAAAAATTACAAACATCTCCATCAGAAACTATATATTCTTTCCCTTCAATTTTCATCAGTCCTAGTTCTCTTGCTTTACCTTCTGAACCACATTCAATAAATTTTTCCCAGTTAATGACTTCCGCGCGAACAAAGCCCTTAATGAAATCAGTATGGATTTCTCCCGCCGCTTGTGGCGCCTTCGAACCCTTCTTAATCGTCCAAGCTCTAGTTTCGTCCGGACCGGTCGTAAAAAAGGTATCAAGGCCGAGCAATTTATAAGCGCTTTGGATAAGTTTATCAAGGCCGCTTTGCGATAAACCAAGTTCTTTAATATATTCCGCTTGGTCCTCCTCAGGTAAATTAACGATTTCTTCTTCAAGTTTTACATTAATGTTAATTATTTCTTCATTGGTTCCCGGTAGAACATCACCAGCGGTTTCCTCATCGGTATTTAAGAGGTAAAGAATAGGCTTAATAGTTAAAAGACTTAAGCTTTTAACAAACACTAAGTCTTCTTCTTCAAATTCTAGCTCTCTAATTGCTTTTCCGGCACTCAATTGAGCAAATATTTTTTCTAAGACTACTAAATTGCTTTTAATTTCCTTGTCGCCACTTTTTACATCACGTTTCATTCTATCCAATCTTTTCTCTACCGTTGCTAAATCAGCGAAAATTAGTTCCATATTAATCGTTTCTTTATCATCAGCTGGGTCGATTTTACCATTAACATGAATAATATTCTTATCTTTAAAATCTCTAATCACTTCGCAGATGGCGTTACATTCTCTAATGTGAGCCAAAAATTGATTTCCCAAGCCCTCTCCTTTGCTTGCCCCAGCCACTAAACCAGCAATATCGACGAATTCAATAGTAGTTGGGATGATTTTCTTTGGTTTTGAGACTTCAGCTAACTTTTCTAGGCGAAAATCAGGGACTTTTACAACTCCGACGTTAGGATCTATGGTACAAAAAGGATAATTAGCGGCTTCGACCCCCTTTTTGGTTAATAAGTTAAATAAAGTTGATTTGCCAACGTTTGGCAAGCCAACAATTCCAATTGATAATGACATAATTTTGGATATTTAGCCGTTTTTAGATTAAGACTCATCAAGCATGGTTCTAATATACAGGGTTTTTTTGAAAATAAAAAGAGGCCCAGAACGGGCCGCTTTTTATTATATATAAAAATAAATACTGGGCCATCGTCTGAGCCTCATACCTCTTTATCACAGTTTTTACTGTATTTTTGAGGTATTAAAGCTACTTGCTGACTTAAATAGTATATCTTGCACCAACTCCTAGCATGTTAAAACTTAATATTTTAATTATTTTTGCTAATTTTCAATGAGATTTAGTAAAAATTTCTTTTTGACTTTTATTAAATCTTATTTCTTTTTGATTAGCACGCTAGTTTTTTATTTTTGCTCGGGAATTTCCTTGCCACGTCAGCATTGGCAACAAGGATATAAGGAGTTAGTTAAAGAACCTACTATAATAATAGCACTTTTAAAAATAGGGGTCAAGTATTGTGGACTAAAGTTAGTGTACAGTTAATATTTAGCTAATATTAATATAGATTATTAAAAATTAAATATTTAAGTCCAGGCTATCTTAGACTAAAAAAATATATTTATACACTTAAAACACAAGTTATGCACAGGCCTTGTCAAATTAAAATAAAAACTCTCAACCTTGGTCAGTTAAGAGTTTTATTTGAGGCTTGAGTGGGAGTCGAACCCACGAATGGCAGTTTTGCAAACTGCAGCGTTGGACCACTTCGCCATCAAGCCATATTTAGTGGTATCAATAATTGGATTTTAGCTTATCTTATTTAAGTTGTAAACTAGGATCAACCTGTAGTTTAGAAAATTTAGTAGTTTTGTGGTTTAAGGACGTGAAAAAACCAGCAGTTGCAATCATTGCTGCATTATCGGTCGTATATTCAAAATTAGGGACTAAACAATTTATTCTGTTTAATTTTTTATTTACCGCTTCTTTGAGGAAATTACGTAATTCACTATTAGCGCTTACGCCTCCCGATAGCATAACTGTTTTAGCATGTAATTTTATGGCTGCTTTAATCGTTTTCCCAACTAAAACATCAATAATTGCTTGTTGATACTCAAAACAGTATTCTTCTATTCGATTTTTCCAATTTTTATCTTTTTTAAGTTGGTATAGTAAAGCGGTTTTTAAGCCGGAAAAAGAAAAATTAAGATTACTAGAATTTAACATCGGGCGAGGGAGATTAATATCGCTAACTTGGCGATTTGTATTATTTTGTTTGTATATACTAGCATATTTAGAAACTATCGGTCCTCCTGGATAACCAAGCCCCATCATTTTTGCACCTTTATCAAAGGCTTCGCCGGCTGCATCGTCTAAAGTTTCCCCAATTATTTTTATTTTTTTATTTTTATCCATTAAGACAAGATTAGTATGTCCGCCGGAAACTGTTAAAATGATTGCCGGAAAATTGATCTTGCTCTCTGGGCTAATAAAATTAGAATAAATATGGCCTTCGATATGGTTTACTTCTTTTACTGGTTTGTTCCAAGCAAAAGCTAAGGTTCTTACAGTCTCCATGCCGGTCATAAGAGAGGTAATAAGTCCCGGTCCCTTAGTAACAGCGATTAAATCAAGTTTTTTATGAGTTATTTTCGCTCTTGATAGTGCTTCATCTATAACTGGTAAAATATTTAGAACATGTTCTCTGGCCGCTACTTCCGGAACAACGCCGCCATACTTTTGATGAATTTCAATTTGTGAAGAAATAATGTTCGATAAAACTACAACTCTTCCGGTCTTACGATCGGCTTTAATAACTGAAGCAGCGGTTTCGTCGCAGCTAGTTTCTATTCCAAGAATATACATATATGTATTGTAGGTTATTTTCAGAAAAAGACAAATAGTGCTATTATTTAAGATATATAAGATATTTTTTATGAAAACAATTCTAAAAATATTGTTGGTTATAATACTGGTAGCGGGAATAATATTTTTCGTCTTTTTTTATAAGCATGACATTAAAATTCCTATGTCATCAACCGAGATATTACAAAATCGAGATTTCGTTGAGTTGCCGGAGGCGGATAAATATCATTTCGTTTCCACTCGAGAGTTTTCTTTAGATGAAATAAACACTTCTTCTGTTGATTCTTATTTTCAAGCCGATGGCCAACCTATTTTTTTCAAATCCGATCCGCCGTATCATGGTGAAATTATAAAAAATAATCCTAATAAAGTTTATGCTTTAGAAATTTCTACTAGCGAACCAGATATGTCGGTTTCTTTATGGGATTTAAAAGAAGCCAAGGTTTATATAGTCGCTCAGTGCGGAACGGCTTGTAGTTTCAGTGGGCTGTATTGGATATCTAATTCAAAATTTGCGGTACTGGGAATTGAAAGAGGCTATGGAGAAGGAGAAAATATTTCAGCTGATAGTCGCTTTGTGAATATTTATAATCTATCGGATATGACAGTGGTAAATTATAGTGACAAAAATTGATTCTAGTCGTATAGTCGAACTAATTATTTTTTGTAATATAAAATGAAACAATTTAGCAGATATCAGTTTAAATCTGGCGCTCAAGTAGTTTGTGGTGCTAAACCAGCGTTTTTAAAGCTATTAGTTGAAAATATTAGTAAAGATTTTGTGGTTTTAGATTTAGGTTGTGGCTCTGGTGAACTCACCACACAGCTATCTCGTCATTGTAAAAGAATTATCGGTATTGATTGTTTTGCGAATTATATAAAAACTGCCAATAAAGATAAAAAAAATCAAAAAATAGAGAATGTATTATTCAAAGTCCAGGACGGTCGGAAGCTATCATTTAAAGATGAAATGTTTGATGTTGTTTATAGTTCTCGTGGCCCAGTATCAGCCAATTCTATTTTTTTTAAGGAGGCCTTAAGAGTTTTAAAAAAGGATGGACTTTTAATTGAAGAGACTATCGGCGAAACTGATAAAATAGAATTAAAAAAGATTTTTAATCGAGGTCAAAATTTTCCGTATTTTATAAAAAAAAGAGAATCGGTACAGAAGCTTTTTGACCAGTTTAAACTTAAAAAAGTTTTATTAAAAGATTTTGTATACCATCAAAAATTTTCTTCTCTTAACGCTGTAGTTAGAACTTTAGAAAGAACACCAATCATTGCTGATTTTGATAAAAAGAAAGATACAAAATATTTAGCCCAGATAGAATTGATGCATAAAAAAGGAGGAATTATTTTGCGAGCCCATCGGTTATGGTGGATAGCAAAAAAAATATAATATGGAAATTGGAAAAATAAAAAAAAATGACGGAGATATGTTAGTAAATAGCTCGACCCTAGGTTTTACTAGTGTATTTTTAGATAATTTTACTAAGTTAGCAATTTTAACAATTCTAACCGGCTATAATAAAAGTAATGGTATATCTATTAATGATTCTTTTTCTAAGAAAATCGATATCAATAGATTAAGCACCTTCCTTTCATATATTATTAATCATCGGATTGCTCCGATGAAGTTTAATATTAGATTAAAACAATTAAAAGAGGCCCCAGATGCAATTAAGATTTTGGATTATAATACTAATACTCTTAAAAATGTTGGCGCTGTTTTAAATTTTAGCGGCGGATTGGATAGCACCGCCGGCTTGCTTTATGCTTTTGATAAGAAAACTGAAGTTTTACCTCTATGGATAGACTTTGGCCAGAGAAATAATACGGCCGAGCATAAGGCGGTAAAAAAAATTACCGATAAGTTAAAAATAAAACCGTTAATTTTAAAGATTAATTTAAAAAAAGATATCTTGCGTGGTTGGAAAGATTGGGATTTTATTATCCCTGGAAGAAACTTTTTATTTTTAAGTTTGGCTAATTCTATTTTAAAATTTTCTCAAGCATCAAAAAAATTTATATATTTATGTGCGCATAAAGATGAGATGGGTTTTCGTAAGAATAAAGATAAGAGCCAGTATTTTTTCAACAAAGCTTCATATTTTTTTTCTATTGAATCTAATAAATCAGTGAAGGCTGGTTCACCTTTTAGCGCTTATTCAAAGTCCGAAGTAATTGCGTATTGGCGTAAAAACTGGGAAAAGAAATATGGTATCAGTCCATTTGATACGATAACTTGTTATTACGGCGGCGGTTGCGGTAAATGTGATGCTTGTCTTAAAAGAGCAATTTGTTTATTAGCTGGGGGCTATGATTTAAAAGGTAGGGTAAGGATTAATCCCTTGAAAGATCCGGCCGGACTGATTAAAAACAGTTGGATTCCTAGAATTAGAGCCGGGAAGATGGCTAGAAATAATAAATTAGATTTTATTATTGCTGTAGAGAAATCTTTAGACATTACCCCTGGTTATTTAAGTGAGTTTTATCATAATTTATCTATCAATACCCTTCATGCCGCCCAAAGAAGAAAATTAGAGATTGATAGGGCAATTATTAAATAAAATGGAAATTATAGAAGTTTGTGAGGTTTTAATTATAAATAGCAATCAACAGGTGCTATTGCAATTAAGAGATAAAGACCCTAAGATTAACGGTTCGGCAAAATGGGGGATGATTGGTGGCGGTAAGGAAATTAAGGAAACGCCGCTTGAATGCATAAAACGAGAAGTGCGAGAAGAGCTGGGTTTAGATATAACCCCGATATTTATTAGTGAGATTGAAGACATTGGAGGAGATAAAATATATCATCATTTCATTTATTCGTTTCTTTATCAAGGCAATATTCAGAATATATTTTTAAGAGAAGGGCAGAAAATAAAATTCTTTGGATTAAAGGAAATTATGGAGTTAGATAAAGTTGAATGGTTTGAGAGGGTTTATCTCTCAGTAATAAAAAAGTTAGATATAAATGTATGAAAATATTAAGGGCAACAATTAAAGACCTCCCAGAAATTAATCGCCTGAATGATAAATATTTTAAAGAGATTAGAGATTTTAAAAAAATTATTGAAGGCAATCATGATTATTTCTATGTGGGGGTTGAAAATAATAAAATTATCGGCTTTAGCGGTTTTCACCACTATTTATGGAACAATTCAGCTTCAGTGATAGATATTTTTGTGCATCCTAATTTTCGTAAAAATGGTTATGGGACCAAGTTGATTAAAAAGATTATTAAAGAAGCTAAGGCCATTAAAGCGAGAACAGTTATGGCTGAGGCGCCTTCTTTAAGCAACGCTTTAATCGCTTATCTCAAAAATGGTTTTCGGGTTTGCGGCTTTAATGATAGATATTATGATAACACGGGCAAAGAAATTGCTATGTTCTTGTCTAAAGATTTAAATTAATTTTATATATGAAGATGAAAGATATTCAAAAAGAAAAAGATCATCGAGATTTAAAAATTAGTGAAGTTGGTATTGCTGGTTTGAATATTCCCCTTTTCTTCGGTACTAATGCTAAAAAGCAATTAATAATTGCCAATGTTTCTATGGGGGTTGATTTAGACGCGACTTTAAAAGGAACTCACATGAGCCGATTTTCTCAAATCGCTCATCAAATAAAAGATAAGGAGTTGAATGAAAAATTATTAATGACAACCTTAAAAAATATTAAAAATAAGCTTGAATCAACAACCTCAAAAATAAATTTTGATTTTACTTATTTTTTAAATAAAAAAGCGCCAGTTTCTGGAAAACCTTCTTCAATGAGTTATCAATGTAAAATTGAATACGAATTAAATAGTACAAATCAGTTCATTGGCTATTTTCAAGTCAAGGTTCCAGTTGCTACACTTTGCCCCTGTAGTAAAGAAATTAGTCGCTACGGCGCTCATAATCAAAGAGCTGAAGTTTCATTACGCATTAAATCACGTCAGTATATAAATATTGATGATCTGATTAAAGTGATTGAGAAGAGCGCTAGTTGTGAATTATTTTCTTTATTAAAACGAGTTGATGAAAAATATGTTACGGAAAAAATGTATGAAAATCCGATGTTTGTAGAAGATGTCGTTAGAGAAATTGGAGTTTGGGCGAGAAAAGATAAACGCGTCGAAGATTATATTATTAAATGTTTAAGTTTTGAATCAATTCATAGCCATAACGCTTATGCCATCATTATCAACGAAAAATAAAAAAGAAATTAATATGATGATTACTAAAAAGTTTTCTTTTGATTCAGCCCATAAGCTGATGAATTATAAAGGGAAATGCCGATTCTTACATGGGCATACTTATTTGCTTAATGTTACTTTGAAGGGAAATGTTGATAAAAAATCAGGAATGGTTTTTGATTTTAGTACCATTAAAATGATAGTTGAAAAAAAAGTATTGAGTATTTTAGATCATAGTTATATCAACGATATAATTAAACAGCCGACTGCAGAAAATATGGCTGTTTGGATTTGGGAACATTTAGAAAAAGATTTGCCTATTTATAAAATAGAACTTTGGGAGACCCCAGATAGTTATGTTACATATTATGGAAAAAACAATTAATATTATTGAAAAATTTAAATCCATCCAGGGGGAAGGAATTCATTCCGGCCTGCCCACATTTTTTATTAGACTAGCAGGGTGCAATTTACGTTGCTCCTATTGCGATACAAAATATGCCTACGGTAAAGGAGTAATAACCGATATTAAGATTTTAGTTGAAGAAGCTAAAATACAAGGAGTGAAATTTATTTGTATTACCGGAGGAGAACCACTCAATCAGGCTAATACTAAAACATTAATGATGGCTTTATTAAAAGCTGGTTTTCAGCTTGATATTGAAACTAACGGATCAATGGATATTGCAAAATTTCCCAACTCTAATCATGTCCTATATTCTCTAGATATTAAATGCCCTAGTTCCTTGATGCACAAAAGTATGCATTTTGATAATTTAAAAGTACTTAAACAAAAGGATCAAGTTAAATTTATTATGAAGAGTAGACTTGATTATCAGTTTGCTAAAGATGTTATTAAAAAATATAATCTTATTGGCAAGACTAATATTATTTTTTCTCCGATTGGAGGAGTTAAGGCTGATAAGTTGGCTCAATGGGTATTAGAGGATAATTTGCAGGTACGGATTGGAATACAATTACATAAGATTATTTGGAAATCAGAAAGAAAAGAATTAATTCTAAAGTCTGCTAAGAAAAAATGAAATACTTTAGATGAAAATAAAACATAAAAAGCATATTAACAACCAAAAATAATTCCAAAATGAACACAGTAAATAATGTTGAATTTAAGTTAATCAAAGCGATGATCGTTGAGAGAATTAAAAATGGAGAATCATTGTTTGGCAAAGCTCTTCAGAAATTAATTAACTCTACCGAAGAAGAATTAGATGATTTTTTAAAACGAAGAATTGCTGCTAAAGTTGCTGGAGAAATTCTTCGTCTGATTTCTATTAATGGCACCCTAACATTAAGAGCCTTGGATGGTAGTCGGCTTATTTATAATGCCGAAAAAACTTTTGTGCAATGTATCGACCAAGATTTTGTTAAATGGGGGACAAATAATCCAGGCATTCCTACTCTTGAAACATTAGTTCAAGTGCACGAAATGATTAAGAAGGGGACGGCACTAGATATTTTTAGCGCTCTACCGGGTAATTGGAATGAGAAATGGCTTTCACAGAATCAAGTCATTGAATTTTGCGAAGTGTATCCTGATTGGTTAAGACAAAACGGAAACGGAACCTTTTTTCTTATTAAGAAGGATGAATCTGCTCCAGTCAGCATAATTAAGCCAGAGAATGATTTTATTGTTGCTGGCGTTTATGTTTATTCGGGTGGTTTACGTATTGGAGCAGAACCACTGCGACATGGTAACGTGTGGCACGGAGAATATAACTATCGCGTGGTTTCTCCAGAGCACATTTTGTCAGTTTAATAATTATTTTTTCTATTTCCTAATCCTCCAGATTTTTTTAATTTAGTTTATAATTTAACTAAGTTTAAATAATCCTGGGGGATTTTTTTGTATTGACTAATATTGCTGTTGATGGTAGGGTAACTAGTTAATATAAGGGAAAATTATATTAATGCACGTTAACAATTATACTAGTAATCACTTAAACTAAAAAAAATAAATCATGATTATTTTAGGAATTAATGGATGGATAGAAAGGAGCCATGATGCTTCAGCCTGTCTGGTTGTAGATGGTAAATTAATTGCCTATGTTGAAGAAGAGCGCTTTACTCGTCAAAAACATGCTTTTGATTGTTTGCCTAAGAATGCTATTGCTTATTGTTTGCAAGTAGCGAACTTATCACCAAATGATTTAGACCTGATTGCTTGGGGGTGGAATTTACCTCTCTTGCATGAACTTCACGGAAGAAGCTTTGATTTTAGCGAAAGCGATTTAAATGCGATGCTGTTTCCTAAGAAGTATTATCCTCACAAAAAAAAGCACATACCAATTGAATTTGTGGATCATCATTTTGCTCATGCCGCTAGCGCTTATTGTTCTCGTTCTAATGATGAGGCAATAGCCGTGGTAGTTTTAGATGGTGCCGGAGAAGATTCCTCAGTCAGTATTTACAAGGGCGAACAAGGCCAGCTTAAAAAAATGATGGCCTATGATGTTCCTCTTTCACCAGGATTTTTTTATGCCGCCGCCTGTGAATACATCGGGCTTAGTCGTCATCACGCCGGTAAATTAATGGGCTTAGCGAGCCATGGTGATAATTTATTTGATTCTGCTTTTTCAAAAGATGATAGCTTAATTGTCGCTAAACTTTCTAAAATGAAGTTAGAAAAAAATTACATTTTAGACTGGGAAGAAGCAATGATTCGCTATTGGCTGGATGTGTTTGCACAAAAATGGGGAGATGCTATTAATGCTTCTTACTCGTTTAACAAAATGAGCGGAGGCTTTGAGTCTCACCCTACATTTGGTAAAAGAGAAAAAAATATCGCGGCCTCTATTCAGTTCGAATTTGAAAAGATTTACCTGTGGTATGTTAAAACTGCCCTCTCTATTACTGGCGCTAAACAAGTGTGTTTAGCTGGAGGTGCTACGCTTAATTGCTCGGCTAATGGAATGCTTGTAGAAAGCAGAGTAGCTAAACAAGTTTTTGTTCACCCAGCAGCTAATGATAGCGGAGTAGCTTTAGGCGCTGCAGTCGCCATGTTTGATTTCATCCCGGCAAATTTTTTTGCTAGTCCTTATTTGGGCCCTGATTTTACCAACGATGAAGTTCGTGAATGTTTGGTGAAATCAGGAATTAATTTTACTGAATCATCGGATGTAAATCTGGAAGTGTCAAAGCATTTAGAACAAGGAAAAATAGTTGGTTATTTTCAAGGCAGAATGGAAGTGGGGCCTAGAGCGTTAGGCGGGAGAAGCATCTTAGCCGATCCGAGAAAAATAGAAAACCACACCATTGTGAATAAAATTAAATCGAGAGAAGAGTGGAGACCGCTCGCTCCCGCAATTTTAGCCGAAGAAAATAATAATTATTTTATTTTACCGACCTATTCCCCCTATATGTTATCTAGGAATTTTGTTAAAGCTGAAAAAATTAGTTTGATACCGGCCGTAGTTCATATTGATAACTCGGTTAGGCCTCAAACAGTAACCTCAGCTCTGAATAAAAATTTCTATGACGTATTGAGCAACTTCCAAAAGTTAACTGATGTGCCTATCGTTTTAAACACATCGTTTAATAATGAGAAAGAACCAATTGTTTGTACTCCGGCTCATGCTTTAAGCACTTTTTTTGAAACCGGGATGGATATATTGGCGATTGAATCTTTTTTAATCAAAAAAAGAAGCTAAAATGAATAAAAGAATTATGGTTATTTCACCGCATCACGATGACGAAGTTATCGGGTGCGGTGGGAGCATTTGCCTCCATAAGAGCATGGGGAATGAAGTAACTGTAGTATTTTTTGCCTCTGGCTGGTCAGGTATTCCTTGGCTCAGTGATAAAAAAGAAGCAACTTCAGTTATCCAAAAAGAGGCAGCAAACGCCGGTAAAGTATTAGGAGTCGATAAGATTATTGAATTAAATTTTCAAGATCGTAGTTTTCCTAATCCTGAGTCGGTCATGCTATCTCTGATTTCCGCTCTGCGTGAAATAAGTCCCAATATTGTCTATATTCCCAGCATAAACGATGGCGACAGCGAGCATCGTTTTGTTAATTCTATTGCTCAAGAAGCTTTGTGGATTTCATCATCTGATTATTTCCCCGAATTAGGGAATAAAGCTTCCACGGTAGAATTGATTCTTGGTTATGAAGTTTGGCGTCCAATGGAAATTTATCAACTTTCCGTTGATATTACCAAATTCATGCCGCTTAAAGAAGCGGCGATGGCAATATACAATTCTCAACTTCAACAAAAAAATTGGTGCGATGCAATCCGGGGTCTAAATCGTTTTCGTGGAGTTATCTCTGGAAAAGGCGAGTATGTTGAAGTGTTTCAAGTAGTCAAGGTTAATCCGAAATTGTTAAATTTATAGAGAGGGATAAAGAATGAAGAAGATAAATCTTTCAGTTATTATTCCAGTATCTAAAGATTTAAAGATTAGAGAATGCTTGAAAAGCATTGATGCAATTGTTGAAGTCGTTGTAGTCTTAAATAATTTTCCATCTCAGGAAGTTATTGAAATTGTTGAAAATGATAAAAGGTGCAGGCCAGTTTACTTAGATGGTCCTGGCTGTAATCTAGCGAAAGCGTTTAATATCGGGATTAGTTTGGCTGTTAATGAAAAAATAGTTTTGACTAATTCCGATTGCTTATTTACGCCGGGACTTCTAAATAATCTTTATCTTAAGCTTGATGAATATGAAATTGTAAAAGCACAAGTTGATTTCTCTTTTGATAGCTACGGACAAAGGCTAGTATCGGAATGCCGAAGATTATTTCATCAAATTTTTGATGATGGGACGAAATTCTTTGGCCCCGGGCTTTCATTTAAAAAAACAATCAGCCAAAAAATTGGTGGATATTTTTTTGATGAAGTTGTTGCTTGGGGTGAAGACGGAGAATTATCGATTAGGCTTCATAAAGCTAATCTGAAATTTTTTATCTTGGATGAAAAAATACAACATGGTAGTGAAAGCATCGCTCATGATTTGAGAGTTGCTTTCAAAATTGGAAAAGGAAACGGAGCAAAAGATAAACAAAAAAATCTTCGTATTCTGAGTGCGCTGTTAGACGATATTCAATCTCTTTTTACTGACCGTAAGAATCGATTTAAAACGGCTTATCAAGAGGGTGGCTTAAGTCTGATGTTATACTTTCTACTCTGGAAAGTAGTACTGCATATAGGTTATTATGTTAAACGCATGGAAAGGGTTAAATAATGAATAAAGAGCAATTGATAAAGTTACTGGAGAGGTTTGATATCACGCCTGATAGTAATTTTAAGGATCAGCACTTCATGGTAAATCCTGAAGTGATCGAAGATGTTATGATAGCGGCGGGCGTCCTACAACAAGATCATATCTTGGAAATAGGACCCGGTCCCGGTCAGTTGACTGAAGCGATTCTCGCTAAGGGAGCACAGCTAACAGTGATTGAAATCGATACCAGATTTGAAGGTATCATGACTGAGTTACAGGAAAAGTATCCAGGTAAACTTACCGTCATCTGGGGATCAGCGCTTGACGTTGAATGGCCCAGAGACATAAATAAACTGGTTATGAACCCTCCCTACAGCATCCTGGAGCCATTATTGCAGTTAATCTATGCTTACGAAGGTTTGGAAATCGTGAGTATGATTATTGGTAGAAGGTACTATGAAAATTGTTCTTCTCGTATCGGCGATAATAGTTTCAATAAAACTAGCTTGATGACTCAAGCGAAATTTGATGTTCATTTTGTGAAGAATATTGATAAGGAATCTTTCTACCCCAAAGAAGGGGAGAGGTCAGTTGTTATGTATTTAACGGCTAAAGAAAGGCCCGAGCCAGCTCTATATAAAATCGCTGAGTTCTTTGTTGAATCTCCCGCAATTGATTTAAAGTTTGTTCTTGTCCAAGTCTTGGAAGGAATAAATAGAAAAGCTGGAAAACACAAACACAGTGATTTTGCGAATATCGTGACGATTAAAGGACTTGGTATTAATCCAAAATTGTTGAACCGTCGTCTTCAAGATTTAAACAATCATGATATTGCTCACGTCGTCTCTAAACTGTCTTTTTGCTTCAATAAAAAGAAGAGCAAACAGCAGCGCTAACGCTAGAAATAGCGATATAATATTTCCGAACCCCGACTATCGTATGATAATCGGGGTTTTTTATTAGAACTGCGTTGTCATTGACATAATGCACATTTTTATATAGAATGTACTTAAATCTAAGAGATTAGATTTTTATTTTCGCCAATTAATATTGGTCCCTTCGTCTAGTGGTTAGGACGTCAGGTTTTCATCCTGTTAACAGGGGTTCGATTCCCCTAGGGACTACATATAAAAAAGAATGTACATTTGTACATTCTTTTTTATATGTCGCCAAAGGCAAGGGAATCGAACAAGTTGGAAATGAGTCAAATCCGAGCCGCTATTTTGAGCGGCGAGGATGCAGACGAATGTCGGACAAATATCCGGGGGATATTCGGACGCCAACTCTGGACAAGTGAGCTTTTCGGAAGAAAAGCGAGCGCGATAATTCCCCTAGGGACTACTATAATTACCATCATTTTGTTATACTAGATATAAATAATATAGACAATGCGAATATGAAAAAAAACATAGGCAAAATAATTATTGTTTTTATAATGTTAGTGGTTGCATTTTTTCTCGTTGATACTAAGACGCTTCAAGTAAAAATAAAAGAATTTTCAATAAAAAAAATTGGTACAGAATTTGTTTTACGTATAAAAAATAATCCCGAGAAAATAGGAGTTTATTGTGGCGAGATGTCTAGCGATTGGGAAAGTTGTAAAAAATCATCAATTTGCAAATATGACGACCCCTGTTCTATTTCTGATAGTCAAGGAATGTATTGTTTTGGCTTAGGAATGTGTATTCCTAAATAACACATCGCGACTTTGTTGCAGTGTTTTTATTTTATAATCATATTAAATAAATAGCCGGTGAAAATAATTCCTAGGCCGACCACTGAAGCAAAAATTATAATTAACTTTGTCTTCATAATTCTTTTTAGAATCATAAATTCTGGAAGAGATAGTGCGGTAACGGCCATCATAAAAGCTAAAGTTGTTCCCATCGCTACCCCCTTTTCGGTAAGGGCGCTGATTAAAGGAACAATGCCAGCGGTGTTTGAGTATAGTGGAATACCAACTGCAACTGCTAAAGGAACGGCATACCATTTGTCTGCTCCGGCGTACTGAGCCAGAAAATCAGCCGGAACATAACCATGGATCCAAGCACCTAGACCAACACCAACCAAGATATAGGGCCAAACTTTTTTAATAATATCAAGCGCATAATTTAGAGCATAAGCAGTCCTTTCGCTGAGGTTCTTTTTTGATTTCAAGACGCTACTCTCTTGTACTTTATTTTTCCAAACAAACTCAGCTACTAAGTGCTCAACCTTCATGCGTCCGATAATTAATCCTGACAAGATAGAAATTATCAGACCGCTAATAATATAAAGCAAAGCGATTTTCCAACCGAATAGACCAAAGAGTAGGACTAAGGCGATTTCATTAATCATTGGTGAAGAAATAAGAAAAGAGAAGGTTACTCCTAACGGTACGCCGGCCTCGACAAAACCTAAAAACAAAGGGATGGCCGAGCAAGAACAGAAGGGGGTAACTATGCCGATTAAAGATGCTAAAATATGTCCAGTTAATTTATTTTTTTTCGCTAAAAATAAACGGACTTTCTCCGGTGGTAAGTAGGTGCGAATAAAAGAAACAATAAAAATAATAACCAGCAGTAAAATAAGAATTTTAATTGTATCAAAAATAAAGTAGCTGATTGTCTCAGCCAACAAGGTATGTGGGGCAATATTAAACACTGAATAAGTTAGCCAATTAGCTAACATTTGAATCGGATAAAACATAATTACTTTGATTATCTAGTTTATTTTTGTTATATTAAGTATATATCATTAGTCTATAAAGATACATTCTCACCTAAAGCTATGACGTCTATTTTTATTTTGTCGCTACTCATTATTATCTTATCTTTTATAGTTATTGCAACCTTTTTGGTTGTTTTTTTTGGATTTAACATGATTTATGTTAATTTAAAAACGCTTGTTCCTTGGGCTAAAGCGCCGATGCACGGCTTAGAAGATATTTTAGTACACCTTAATTTACCGGTCGGATCTCTAGTTTATGATTTGGGCTGCGGAGACGGCCGCTTTTTATTTCTAGCAGAACATCATGGGCTTAAAGCACTTGGTTATGAGTTAGCTTTTTATCCTTATTTAAAAGCAATGGTTAATAAATTTTTAAAAGATAGTAAGGTCAAGATTGAAAATAAAGATTTTTTTAAACAAGACTTATCCCAGGCTGATGCTATTTTTATTTTTCTTACCGCCGCCGTAATGAAAAAAATTAGTGAAAAACTAAAACAAGATTTAAAGCAGGGAGTAATTATTGTTTCTTATGGTTTTGAAATACCTAGTTGGGAAATTATAAAAACTCTAGATACCAAACCGAGTAAAACTTACATTTATTGACCCCATCTATTAATTGACAGAAATTAGCAGAATGCTAAGATAAATAAAATAATTTTATTAGTTTGATAGTTTTTTAACAAAAATAAGAATAAGCCATGAAAGAAAAGTCTCAGTTTAATTTAATTGGAACAGAAATTGTTCAGTGCGGAGAAGGTCTACTTTTTAAGGGTTATGATGATCCGCTAGGTCTTGATAAGTTCGAAGTAGTAGCTGGAATGCCGCTAAGTTATAATGATTATTATAATATTGGCCGCTTACTCCGAACCATGACTCACATTGCGGCAACTTTTGATATTAATCGCGATTGTGTTCCTCAAATTGCCATTGCTGCGCAACATGGTAATGTTTGTGGCGCCGGTATTGAATTACATCATCACCGCAATGCTATTCGTAAAGCGATTGGTGATTTGGGTGTTTTATTCGGAGGACTGATTATGGTGAATTTTCCAGTTGAGATTGAAGAAGCAAAGTTAATGCTTACTTTTAAATCGGAAAATAAGTATCGCTTACTTGGAGGAATAATTGCTCCTAGTTTTAGCACAGATGCAATCAAAATGTTGCAGCGCACAGAAAACGGTTGTCGTTTTATTGCTAATCAAAAATTATTTGATGTAAATCGTGCTAGTTTAGATAAATCGCCTATATTCCAACATGTGCGTGGCGGTTTTTTATTGCGGTCGCAGTATAACCATATTTTAAACCTAAAAGATTCAAGTTTAGAAAAATATGGAGAAGCAAACAAAAATGATCAAGATGATTTGCTGCTTGCTAAAGCGATTTGCAACACGAGCGATGGTGACGCTGTTACGCTGGTTTCTCTGGGCCAATTAATTGGTAATGGAGTAGAGCAACAATCTCCAGCTGATAGTATTAAATTAGCAGTTGAAATTGCGATAAAACATTATCACTCTTTATCCGGAGCAGTCGTTGCTACTAGTAGTTCTTTTTCGGTCGAAGAAATTGTTCTACCAATTGAAATGGGGGTTAAAGTTATTATGAGCAGAAAAAGCCCAACCGGAGATGACGAAGTCATAGAACTTTGTCAGAAAGCTGGAGTTAGTCTCTTAATATCTGATTAACTCATCGCATTATTCGTTGCATAGCCCGTTTTTAAAAAGCAAAAACCCCGTTAGACATTAGTCCGGCGGGGTTTCTTTTTTTAACACTTCTTGGCGTTGATTTAATGAATAGCGTAAATTTTTTCCACCTCTTCAAATTTTGCCATCCGCAGATAGTTATAAATCTGACAGTCATATGCGCTAAGAGCGTCAAAAGTTTCTTCCCAGGCTCGAAAGCGCATTTTTAAATTAGTTTGCCCTTTGTTTTGTTCAAGCTGGCGTACAAATTCTTCATAGTCCTGGAGTGAAGGATTAGCCATCGTCATTACGCGATGCCAGTTTTTTGCTGCCGCTCTTAAAGCTGATGGGCCACCAACATCAATATTACCACGGGCAGTTTCCAGATTAGCTCCCGAAGCTTTTATGACGTCTTCAAAAGGATATAAGCCATTGACCACCAGGTCAATTGGGACAGCATCTTCACGATTCAGATCTTGCTGGTGTTCAGCACAGTAGGTTTCCGTTAGATAACCTAAAAATAATTTGTGATGTAGGGTTTTTACTAAACCCCCAGTTGTTTCGGGTACTCCTGTATATTCCGAAACTTCCTGTAAATGGTTTTCCGCTGCGGTCGCGCCAATGAGTGTTCTAATGAAGGTATAAGTGCCTCCACTGGCGAAAATCATAACATCCGGGCAATTGTTTAGGAGTCCAAAAACTAAGATACCCAAGCCTGTTTTATCAAAAACGGAAATTACCACGTTCCTCACGGGAACTAAATCATCAATGTGTGTTACTGGTCGTATCATTCCTTCTCTTTTTAAATGGTTAATACTATTAATTTTTAATTATTAAATAACTAGCAAATATTCTTATTATCCTAATATTATTCTTATAGCTTGTCAATCAAGTTTGGTTGACAAAAATATATTTTACTGATATGGTTTTTTATTACTTTAACAATTTATTTTTTTAACCACAATCCACAATCCAAAAAAGTTTTTTATGAAAAACACATCCGACGAATCTGATGATGAAAAAAAAGAAATGCAAGATTATGTAAATATCTTGTTTCACGATTTGCGTAGTCACGTTAATAACGTGATTGGTTTCTCAGAGCTACTCTTAGAAGAGACTTATTCCCCTGAAGCGACTAAAGATTTCTTGGCTATTATTAATAAAGCCGGCAATGAAATGTCGAATATGGTAAATAATTACCTTCTGCTTAGTAAACTGGAGCATAATCAAGCAAATTTGGAAAAGATGCCCATTAGCGTGTTGAATTTTTTTAATGAAATTAAAAAAAATTTTGCCGACTTAAAAGCTAGCAAAAGATTTTTTGTTTTATTCAAAAAACATGAGAACAGTTTTTTGGACATTAGTCTATTTAACAAGGAGATAGCTATTAACAATAGTTTATTTTCTGCTCTTCTGCGCAATTTATTGCGTAATGCTACTGAGGCTTGTACTGAGGATGATCAAATAGATGTAAATATTTATGAAGAGAATAATATCCTCTGTGTAAGCATCTTCAACAAAGGAGAAGTCCCCGAAAAAATCAGGGAAAAACTCTTTCAGAAATTCGCTACCAGCAAAGAAAAAGGGACTGGCTTGGGACTTTATAGTGCTAAGACCATTGCCGAAGCTCACGGTGGTGAACTAGTTTACGAACCGCTTCCCGGAGGAACACGATTTATCGTAAGCATTCCCTTCGTTTAAGAATTAGAATAAGGCCGCCTTCAATTTTCGAAAGCGGCCTTCTTTTTTTCTAAATTAATTTCAAAAATCGCTTTTCCCTTTATTTTTTGCTATAATTGTAAAATATTTAATACCTATGAAAGATAAGATAACTAGAAAAAAAATTGGTTTAGCTCTTGGTTCTGGTGGTTTTCGCGGTTTTGCTCATGTTGGCGTTATTCAAGTTCTACTTGAAAATAATATCCCCATCGATTTTATCAGCGGTTCTTCTATTGGTGCTTTAGCAGCCGCCTATTATGCTCTTCATGGTGAAGTCGTGGGATTAGAAGGAAAAATACGAGATAAACAAAAAGGCCGGATATTAGGAATCTCTGATTTTGGTTTTCGCGGCGGATTAGTTAGTGGTCGGAAATATGAGAAGATAATTGAAACCTTGCTTGGACATCATTTTTTTGAAGATGTAAAAATTCCGCTAAGAATAATCGCGACGGATTTAGCTAGCGGCGAACCTTTTGTCTTTAAAGAAGGAAAATTAGCAACCGCTGTTAGAGCTAGTTCCTCGGTTCCAATAGTATTTGAGCCGGTAAAATATCATGGTCATCGTTTTATTGACGGTGCTTTAAGTGATCCGGTTCCGGTTGATGTTCTAAAAAATTTAGGAGCCGATGAAGTTATCGCGGTGAATTTATATCATAAGAACGAATTTATTGAAAAAAGATTTACTTTTACGAAAGTTGCGCTGAGAAGTACGCGAATCGCTCTTTATAATCTTTCTCAGCAAGCAATTGAAAATGCGAGCATCACTCTTAACCCCGATACTTCCTATTATGTACAAAATATTAGTTTAAAAAAATATTTTTCTAGTGCAGTCGTTGATGAAATGATTAAAATCGGCCGCCAAGAAGCAGAAAAATATTTACCGGAAATTAAAAAATTATTAAATCAATGAAATATCGACTTTATACAACTTCAAGCAAGGCCTGGGATGGAATGTTTAAGGCGATGGCTAAGGCGGAAAAATCTATATATCTAGAGATGTATATTTTATCTTTTGATACCAATGAAACACATAATTTTTTTCATTTACTTGAAGACAAGGCTAGAAGTGGAGTTAACGTGGTAATCATTGCCGATGCTTATGGTAGTTCTTCCTTAAAACCGGAAATGGTTAAAAGTTTGCGTGGAGCCGGAGCAGAATTTATTTTCTTTTCGCATTGGCTTAAAAGAACTCATCGTAAAATTTTAATTATTGATAATAAAGTCGCCTTTTTAGGAGGAGTAAACATTGAGGAAAAAATTAGGAATTGGCGCGATTTACAGATTAAAATTGAAGGTGGAGCGGTTAAACTTATTGCTAGAACTTTTGCTAAATCTTATCGAAAATGCGGCGGTCGTCAGCAATCAGTTTTACAGCTTAGTTCCGCTTCTTTTTCTAATCGCATCACCTCTAGAATAATGGAAAACTGGACGGGAACCAATAAACTTTATTATTTAAATAATTATTATCAGCACAAAATAGCCGAAGCCCAGTCTTTAATCCAAATAGTTACTCCTTATTTATTACCTCCACGTTGGTTGATTGCTGCGCTTGATGACGCTTGTCGGCGCGGAGTGAAAATAGAAATAATAATTCCGCTAGATACTGATGTTAAGGCGCTTAATAAAATAAATTATCTTAATTGTTGTCGTTTATCAAATATTGGAGTTAAGTTTTTTATGACCAAAACCATGAATCATGCTAAATTAATGCTGATTGATAATCTTGAAGGTTTGGTTGGTTCACAAAACATGGATATATTTTCTTTTGGCTGGAATTTTGAAGTCGGAATATTTTCCCGTCAAAAAAATTTGGTTGCCGATTTAGAAAAGATTATTGAAACCTGGAAGGGTGAAGCTGAGCCTTTTGATGTTGAATATAAAACAAAAATAAGCCTTAGTGATCGTCTTTTAATTCATTTTTTCAAATTCTTTTACCCGATTTTTTAAATTAATCGGGATATATATTTTAAGCGTAATTAGTACTATAAAGGCCTAAATCAGTTGGGTCTTGTTTTTTTGCTAATTTTTGTCTATAATATCTGCAACATTAATTTTAATTTATTTGTTATGGCGGTTAATTTTATAAAAATTCGTGGTGCTCGAACTAATAATCTAAAAAATATTGACTTAGATATTCCTCGAGATAAGTTGGTCGTTATTACCGGATTATCAGGTTCAGGAAAATCATCTTTAGCTTTTGATACTATTTATGCCGAGGGGCAGAGGCGCTATGTTGAATCGTTATCTTCTTATGCCCGGCAATTTGTTGGTTTAATGGATAAGCCGGATGTTGATATGATTGAAGGTTTATCGCCAGCGATTTCTATAGACCAAAGAACAGTCGGTTCCAATCCGCGTTCGACGGTTGGAACAATTACCGAAATTTATGATTATCTGCGTCTTTTGTATTCCAAATGTGGTCAACCATATTGCCCTCATTGCGGTGCTAAATTAGAAAAAGCGGCTGAAGAAAAAAAGATTTCTAAATTAATTGCTGGACGAGCAGTAAAATCATGCAAGATTGAAAGATTTTTTGTTTGCAACGAATGCGGTTATAGACGCGCCGACTTGGAACCACGCGACTTTTCTTTTAATTCTGGGCATGGCGCTTGTTTTGATTGTTCCGGTTTAGGAACTAAAATGGAGATAGACTCAGATTTGGTTTTCAATTTAAATCTCAGTATTTTAGAGGGAGCAATTAAACCGTTATCACATGCTAATTTAAACGGAAATAGTTTAATCACCGATTTAGAAGCCTTAGCTTCGCGCCATAATTTTAATCTTCGGTCTTCTTTGAAAGATTTAACTCCGGAAATTAGAAAAGTTATTTTAAAGGGTGATGGTTATTTTTCGGGAGTAATAAAGTATCTAGAAAATAAATATCAAGAAACAAAATCAAGTTTTGTAAAACAGGAAATAGAAAAAATAATGAGAAGCTCTCTTTGCCCGATGTGCCATGGAGCAAGACTCAAATCAGAAGCTTTAGCCGTGAAGATTGGTGGACTTTCTATTTTTGAAGTTTCTCAATTAGGAATTGATAAATTAAAAATACTTTTTGCTGATTGGTATAAAGATTCAAAGATATTTAATGGCCAAGCACAAATAATGGGACCGATTATTAAAGAAATTTCTAAAAATCTCGATTTTTTATCTGATGTCGGTTTAGACTATTTAACTCTTTCCCGTTCCGCTTCAACTTTATCCGGTGGAGAAGCGCAAAGAATAAGATTAGCCTCACAAGTTGGTTCGGCCCTTTCCGGCGTTTTATATGTTCTTGATGAACCATCAATCGGTTTGCACCAAAAAGATAATGATAAATTAATTAATACTTTAAAGAGCCTCAGAGATAATGGAAATACGGTTATTGTTGTTGAGCATGATGCAGCAACGATGATGGCGGCTGATTGTTTAATTGATGTCGGTCCCGGCGCGGGTGATAACGGCGGCCGAATTTTATTTGTTGGTGCACCGGAAGATATTAAAAAATGTCCGGAGTCTTTAACCGGCGCTTATCTTTCAGGAGCAAAAAAAATAAAAATTCCGGCGGAATTTAGAAAAGGGTCTGGAAAACATTTAGAAATAATTGGAGCAAGTGAACATAATTTAAAAAATATTAATGTTAAATTCCCGCTTGGTAAATTAATTGCCATTACTGGTGTTTCCGGCTCTGGTAAATCAACTCTAATGAATGATATTCTAGCTAATGCCCTAACTAAAAAATTCTATCGGGCTAAGACGGAACCGGGAGCGCATAAAGAAATAAAAGGTTTAGAATTTATCGATAAGGTTATTGATATTGATCAATCGCCTATCGGTCGCACCCCGAGGTCTAATCCAGCAACTTATACGGGCTTATTTACCAATATCCGTGATCTGTTTGCTGATTTACCGGAAGCTCGTGTTAAGGGACTCGGCGCCGGACATTTTTCTTTTAATGTTCCTGGGGGAAGATGTGAAAATTGTGCTGGTGATGGCGTGATAAAAGTAGAAATGCAATTTTTAACTGACGTTTATTTAACTTGCGATGTTTGTGGAGGTAAAAGATTTAAACCGAAAGTTTTAGAAATTTTATATCAAGGTAAAAATATTTATGAAGTTTTAGAGATGACGGTTAGCGAAGCGCGTGGGTTTTTTAAAGGTGTTCCGGCGATACTTCACAAGCTCGATACTTTAGATGAAGTTGGTCTTGGTTATATAAAACTAGGACAAAGTGCAACGACTTTTTCTGGTGGTGAAGCGCAACGTATTAAGTTGGCGACTGAGCTTTCTCGCCGTTCAACGGGAAAAACCTTATATATTTTAGATGAACCAACAACCGGTTTGCATTTTGATGACATTGATCGTTTGCTTAAAGTTTTAAATATGTTGGTTGATCAAGGGAATACAGTTTTAGTAATTGAACATAATCTTGATATAATAAAATCGGTCGATTGGGTAATCGACCTTGGACCAACGGGTGGAGAAAACGGCGGTTATTTAGTAGCGGAAGGAACGCCTGATCAAATAGCTCAAAATAGTAAAAGTTTTACCGGCGAATATTTGAGCAAACGCTAAATGAAAAATTAAGACTTATTAAATTAAATCATTAATAATTTTTAGTTTTAAATTTTTATCAGTCGTATTAAGAGTAGCAAAAGTTGCCTGGTAAAAAGTACCGGCTAAATTCCCCGGGTTAACAGTAAAGATACCGTCTTTTTTTTCTAGCCAAGGTTTATGGCTATGTCCGTAAAAGATAAAGTCCGGCTTCTTGCCGGATTTTTTAATAGTTGCTTCTATTTCGCGGTCTTGATGACACAAACCTAGAATCAGCCCGGCGATTTTTACAATTCCTATTTCTTGAAAATAATTTATATTTTTAAGATCACATAAATCAGACTCAGTGAAGATGTCGCCGTTACCGGATACTAAAAAAATCTCGCCACTAAAATTAGTAGAGAGAAATTTTAAAGTTTCCAAGTTGCAGACATCGCCGCAACAAACTATTTTTTTTATTTTTTGGGCTTTACACCAAATTAAACATTTATCTAAATTCGCGAGGTTATCATGAATATCGGAAATTATAGCAACCAACATAAAATTATTTTCCTACTCGGAGTTTTATTTCATAAGCCATTTGTTCTAGTTTGCGTAGATGGCCGCGAGATTGGTCGTACTTTGTTCTTAAATAGCCAGTCATATCAAAATCAATTAGTTGGGTCATGATATCTTCAGCCGCTTTTTTGATTTTTACGACTTCGGAAAATTTTCCTTTAGCGGCCTGGTTAGTTGCGTAGCGCACCATTTCGCCGATTAAATCACAAATTCCGCCTAGGTATGATTCATAGTCTAAATGTAAATTAGAAACGGCAGTAATATCTTTTTTCTTAATCACTAGATAAAAAGTTTTTCCTTCTAAGTATTCTTCGGCCGCCGCTTTAAAAGCGCCTTCTTTTTTTAATCTTTCAATTCCAAAACGACTTTCTAAATTAGCGAAATTTTTTTCTACTTCGGCTAGTTTTATTTCGGCGGTTTTAAAATCTTGGCGCTGCAAAGAAAATATTATTTTTTTAGCTTCAAACAATATATTATTAGAAGCGCTGATTATTTGGCGTCTTTCGCTTTCGTTAGCAGTATAATCTTTTTTAAGATTCTCTAGAAATTTCTTATCAATCATATTATTTAAATTACGCGGAAAACTTCTTCTAAAGTTGTTTCTCCGGCTAAGGCTTTAATTATTCCGTCTTGGAGCATAGTGACCATTCCATTTTTAACGGCTTCCTGCTCAATTTCATAATCGGTTGTTGTCTCGCTAGAAATTATTTTTTGTATTCCCGGAGTCATTGTAATTGCTTCATATAATCCTAGTCTTCCTTTATATCCTAATTGGCCGCACTTTTCACAGCCGGCTCCTTTATAAAAAACAAAATTTTCTGGGATAGTAATCGCGGGGTTATTAATACTAGCTAATATTTTTTTAGCGCGGTCTATATCTTCGACCGAGGTTTCAGCTATTTGTTTACAATAGGGACAGATTTTTCTTACTAATCTTTGACCGATAGTATATTCAATCGAGTTCGCGAGCGCTTGTCTTTCTACACCTAAGCCGGTAAAACGAGAAATCGCCGCCGCCGCACTATTAGCATGAATGGTTGATAAAACGAGATGTCCAGTCATGGCGGCTTCAATAGAAATTTTAGCTGTTTCGCTATCTCTAATTTCTCCAATCATCATAATGTTTGGATTTTGTCTGAGAAGCGATTTCATCGCCGAGGCAAAAGTGTAACCGCTTACTTCATCAATTTGGGTTTGCATTATACCAGGTAATTGATATTCAATTGGATCCTCGATGGTAATAATTTTAATATCCGGCTTGTTTAACTTATTTAAAATACTATAAAGAGTTGTAGTTTTCCCGCTTCCGGTCGGACCAGTAGTAATAATTATTCCTTTATTTTTTTTCATGGCCGTTTCTAGGGAGGTAAGGGTTACTGAAGTTATTCCTAGTTTAATCATATCAAGATTAGCCGCTTCGGTTGTTAGCATTCTAATAACAATCGTTTCTCCGTAACCACCAGAAATAATAGAAAGACGACAATCAATCTTATGATTTGGTAAGTAAATACTAAAACGACCATCAAAAGTTGCGCGCTTGATATTGGTTGGCGTCCCCGCTAATATTTTTATTTCTGATAAGAGCGGTAAGTAACTAGTTTTTGGAAGAGAAAAAACATCATGCAAAATACCGTCAATTCGGAATCTTATTTTTACATCTTCAGCGGTTGGTTCAATATGAACATCGCCAGCTTCCCTTAAGGCCGCTAAAGCCATGGTTAGCTCTATTAATTTTGAAGTTGGGATTTCTTTAGCTTTTTCGTTTATATCTACGATGTTTTTACTCATTTCAAGCGCATTAGTCATTTGTTCTTGACTAATTTTTATGCCTCGGCCGATAGTTTGAGAAATTACAATATCATACAGTTCGTTTACGTAATCAAAGTTACCAATTACCCGATAGACTTCTTCTAAGCTGGTTTCTCCTTCTAAAGCTTTAAGAACGCCATCTTGGAGCATAGTTATCATTCCATTTTCAATCGCTTGTTGGAGAATTTTGAAAGATGGCGCTTGGTCGATTGTTAGCTGGCGAATATTATCGCTCATGGTAAAGACTTCAAATATTCCCGATCGGCCTTTGTATCCGGTAAAATTACAATAGCTACAGCCTTTCCCCGCTTGAAATATAATTGGGAGCGAAGAGGGAACATTGATACCAGTTTTAGGAGAAATAACCGCTAAAATTTTATGTATTGTTTCTTCTTCCTCTGGACTTATTTTTTTATTTTGACGGCAATGTGGACAAAGTTTTCTAACTAAACGTTGGCCGATAACGGCATTAATTGAGGGGACTAAAAAATATGGTTTAACACCAATATCAATTAATCTTGGAATTACTCCGGAAGCATCATTAGTATGAAGAGTTGATAAAACTAAATGACCGGTTAAAGATGCCTGGATAGCTATTTCTGCAGTTTCTAAATCTCTTATTTCTCCAACCATGACAATGTTAGGATCTTGGCGCAAAACAGATCGTAGGCCTTCTGAAAAACTGAAGCCATGTTTGCTATCAACTTGGGATTGGTTTATACCAGATAATTGATATTCAATTGGGTCTTCAAGAGTAATTATTTTTGTTCCCGGCTGATTTAGATTATTTATTACAGCGTATAAAGTTGTTGTTTTTCCGCTTCCGGTTGGACCAGTTGTTAATATTAGGCCGTTTGGTTTAGAAATTTCTTTTTTTAAGGATGGAAGAACTTCCGGTCTAATACCCAGGTTCTCGATATTTAAAGAAGCGGCCTTAGAGTCTAGTAGCCGCATCACAACGCTTTCGCCGTAAGCAGTCGGCAAGAAAGAACAGCGAACGTCTATTCTTTTTTCTTGTAAATATATAGTGTAGCGTCCGTCTTGAGGTTTGTTTTCAATATTAATTTTTACCTTGGCAAGTATCTTTAGGCGTGAGATTATTTTTTGCCATTTTTCTCGGTTGATAAGAGCGGCTTCTTGCAAAACACCGTCTAATCTTAGCCTTACCACCACTCCCTTTTCTTCGGCTTCAATATGAATATCGCTCGCTTCGGCTTTGATAGCGGCGGCTAGAATTAAAGTTATAACGTCGCTGATATTAACGTCATTTACTTTATCATTGAGATTTTTATAACTCGAAATATCTTCTTTAAATTTTTCTAGTTGTGCCGGGCTTATTTCTACTCCAGCATCATACTTTTTAATTTTCGGAACGGAATGGTATATATCAAGAGCGTGATTAAAACTATTTTCAGAAATTAAATAAAGTCTGGTATCAGTAAAATATTGATCTTTTAATTGATTTAATTTATTTATTACCTCTTCGGTCGGGTTAATACAGGCTAGGCGGATGTTTTTACCATCGTAAAAAAAACAAACCATTTGTAGCTCTCTTGCCGTTTTCTCCGGAATAAGGGAAATTGCCTCTGGGCTGATGGGAAAGCCAACTAAACTAACATAATCCATTCCGAGGCTTTGGGCATCTCGTTGAGTTTGGCGTTCTAATTCTTTGATTTTTATTTCTCCCTCCCTCGCCGTAAAAAGACTGGCGACGCTTTCTTCGTCGCCCGTCGGATTTAATAAATTTTCGATAGAATCTAAGTTACTCATAGTCTACTTCCTTTTTTTGAAGGCTCTTTCTAATTTTGCCTCGCCGCGTCCGGCTTTTAATTCAAGGAAAAGGCTAGTCCAAGATGATATTTGAAAAGTAGTTAAAAGAGAGCCGACAAGTAAGATTAAAATTAAGGATAGAATCAGTAAAAAGATTATTAACCAAGCAAGTCCATAGTTAGCCGCAAAAATAATATATGGGAAAATAAAGATAGCAATTAAAACAAGTAAGACGAGCCCGACGATAAAACTAATGATAAATAAGATTATTCCCATCTCTAAACTAACAAGCCAATTATTTGCAAATAAATTAATAGATTTTTTTAGAGAAGCAGAAAAAGTTTCGTTATCAAGAACTTTATAAGCAATTGCATATTTTATTATTAAAGCTAGAGCAATTGCAATCGGAGTAAAAATAATGAATTCTAAGGTATAGATGAAAGCTAAATAGATTGAGCCATCAATTGATAAAAATAAAAGAGGAACGCCCATTACAAATAGAGTTAAACCGATAAGTAATTTAATTAAAACATTAAGTCCTAAAACCGGCCAAAAATTTTGATGGCCCTTAACTAAGTTTTCTTTAATATTTAAAACGGCCTCTCGTTTTTTAGGAGCTAAAAGCTTCTTAACACTGATAACCAAGGCTCCTTGGCAAGATATTGATAACCAGACAAAAGATATTATTAGAGTTAGGGTTATAATTATAACGGTTAGGGTATTAATAATAGTTAGGATATCGTAGGAAAAAAGGTTAAACAACCCGATAAAGAAACCACCGATTACTTTTCCTGCTAAAAGAAGGCCATTTATATGATAGTAAGAGTTTTCTAGGGCGCTTGATTGAAAACTGCTCGCTAGAAGTTGGTATTCAAAGGAACCGCTAGCGGCGGCGATTGAGGCAAAAAGACCGAATAACCAGAGGTATTTGTGCTTCCAAGCAATATTCCAGGCTTGTTTTAAAATTGAGCGATAAGAAAACATAAAATTAAAGGCTAGTTTTATAGTTCGGCCGCATTATTTTCGGCCGATTGAAAAACTTAATAAAGTCTGTTAGTATTATAACATAATTCAATATTATTACCAAGAATTTTGGGTGAAATAAATGTTATTTCAAAGCTATGACATTCTTAGAAGACATAAAAAATAAGATAGCGCTTAAACTTAAGTCCGAGAAGCCAATTTTTTCATATCCGCCTAGTTCCGATTTGGGTGATTTGAGTTTAGCTTGTTTTGAATTAGCTAAGGAATTAGGTAAAACGCCGATGGAACTAGCGATTACTTGGGCGGAAGAATTTAAAAAAGATGAAGAATTAAATAAATATTTTGTTGACGTTAAAGCAAGCGGTCCCTATCTTAATTTTTTTATCAAACCGGCTTTTTTAGCAGCTGAGATTATTAACCAAGTTAAAAAAGAAAAGAATAAATACGGTGAAAATACTAGGGGCCTGGGAGCGGGAATAATGGTGGAATATTCTAACGGTAATACTCATAAAGAATATCATGTCGGGCATCTGCGTAATATTACTTATGGCGATGCAATTAGCCGCCTCCTAAGTGTTAATGGTTTTAAGGCTATTTCCGTTTCGTATATCAATGATTTTGGGATTCATGTTGCTAAAACAATTTGGAATTGGAAGAAAAATCATACTTACGCTAATTTAGATGAGCCAAAGGGCTATTTATTAGGTAAATGCTACTCTGAAGCGAGCCAAAAATTAACAGATAGACCAGAATATAAGCTTGAAGTTACTAAGATAATGCAAGAAATAGAAAGCAGACAAGGAGAGAACTACGGCTTATGGAAAGAAACTAGAAATTGGAGTATTGATTACTTTGCTTCTATATATAAGGAGCTAGGAATTAAATTTGAACGAATTTTCTATGAGAGTGAGGTAATAAACGATGGTTTGATAATGGTGCAATCGATGCTTGATAAAGAAATTCTAGTAAAAAGCGAGGGGGCGATTATTGCTAATCTGGAAAAATATGATTTAGGTGTTTTACCGATTATCAGATCGGACGGAACCGCTCTTTATCCGGTGGCTGATTTAGCTTTAGCAGTTAATAAATTTAGCCTCTATGATTTAGAAGAATCGATTTATGTAGTTGATGTCCGCCAAAGTCTTCATTTCAAACAATTGTTTAAAGTTTTAGGACTTTTAGGCTACACTCAGAAACTTACTCATTTACCCTATGATTTTGTTACCCTTCCTGGAGGGATGATGTCTTCTCGTACCGGCAATGTGGTAACTTATGAGGAACTCAAGACTAAAATCCGTGCTCGAGTTGAAGCGGAAACCAGAAATAAACATGAAGATTGGGGTGATGAAGAAGTAAGGCGCGTTGTTGATGTTCTTTCAATCGCAATTATTAAATTTGAAATGTTAAAAGTTGGGGCGGATAAAATAATTACCTTCAATATTGATGAAGCCCTAAAATTTGACGGGTATACCGCTTGTTATCTGGAATATAGTTATGCTAGGTTAAAAAGTATTCTCAGAAAGGAAAATGGTATTTCACTTTTGGGAAAGACGGATTTCTCTAGTTTAGCCGAGAAAAAAGAAAAAGATATCTTAATGAAAATTGCCCGTTATCCGGAAATACTTATTTTAGCAAACAGTAAGAAGAATCCAAGCGAACTTACTAAATATTTATTTGAACTTGCTCAATTATCTAATGACTATTATCATACAATTAATATTTTAAAATCAGAAAAGAAAATCAAAAAAGCTCGATTAGCCCTTATTAAAACCATTGCCCAAACCTTAAGTAATGGTTTTGATGTTTTAGGGCTTGAAGCGTTAGAGGAAATGTAATTATATAAATATGAAAAAACAAGAAATAGATAAAAAAATGGACAACATCGTTTCCCTTGCTAAGCGCCGGGGCTTTGTTTTTCCGTCTTCAGAAATTTATGATGGTTTTACGGCTGTTTATGATTTTGGTCCTTATGGTGTAGAGCTCGCTAATAATATAAAGAAGGAATGGTGGAAGGCGATGACCCAATTGCGAGACGATATTGTCGGTCTTGATTCCGCTATTTTTATGAGTCCGAAGATTTGGGAAGCCTCCGGCCATGTTAAAGGATTTTCTGATCCGTTAACGGAATGCCGTAAATGTCATAGTCGTTTAAGACTCGATTCTCTTTTAGATGAAGCTGGTATTTTTGCCGATGAAAAAATGAGCGAAGATGAAATTAATAAAATTTTTGAAGATAATAAGCAAAAAATTAAATGTCCTAATTGTGGAGCGCAAGATTTTACTCCGGGACGTAATTTTAATTTACTTGTGCAATCAAATTTAGGAAATTTTACTGGCGACTGGTCGAAAGAGCCGACATATCTACGCGGCGAAACTTGCCAGGGGATATATGTTAATTTTAAAAATGTAATTGATACGGCGCGAGTGAAAATTCCTTTTGGAATTGCTCAAATTGGTAAAGCATTTCGTAATGAAATAACCGCCCGCCAATTTATTTTTAGAACGCGCGAGTTTGAGCAGATGGAAATGCAGTATTTTGTAAAACCGGGAGACGATATGGAATATTTTGAAAAATGGCGCGAAATCAGGTTTAATTTTTATCTTGGCCTAGGAATCAAGACGGAAAATTTAAAATGGCATAAGCACGAGAATTTAGTTTTCTATGCGCAAGAAGCATATGACATTGAATATAATTTTCCTTTCGGCTTTAAAGAATTAGAAGGAGTTCATGCTAGAGGTGATTATGATTTAACTCAACATAGTAAATTCTCCGGTAAAGATTTAAGCTATCTCGATCCGATAACAAATGAAAAATTCATGCCGCATATTGTTGAAACTTCCGCCGGAGTCGGACGTACTTTTTTAGCAGTTTTAAGTGAAGCTTATAAAGAAGAAGCAATCGGCGAAGAATCAAGAATTGTTCTAGCGTTAGCGCCAAAATTAGCGCCGATAAAGATTGCAATTTTTCCGTTACTAAAGAATAAGCCGGAGTTAGTCGAAAAAGCGCGCGGAATATTTAATGAACTTAAAAAAGATTGGCGCTGTGAATTTGATGATAACGGAAATATCGGTAAGCGCTATAGAAGACAAGATGAAATTGGTACACCATATTGTTTAACAATTGATTTTGATACCTTAGAAGATGAAAGTGTTACCGTTCGTGATCGTGATACGATGGAACAACAAAGAATAAAAATTTCTGAATTAAAAAAATATTTTAGTGAAAAAATTTAAGATTGATACTTAGAATTAATTAAAAAATTTTTGCAAAATAAAATTCCTTTGAGCGGCCTAAATCGCTTAAAGGAATTTTTTTATTAAAAAATGCAAAAAACTATTGCTAGTTATTTTTTTTGAGTGTATAATTAAAGTATAAAAATAATTCTTATAAAATTTTTTTTATTTAATTATTTAAATTGAAAAAAATTTTTCGAGAGAGGAGGTGATATTATGAAAAAGAAAGCAAAAGCAACTGTAAAAAAAGCTGCTCCTAAAAAGAAAGTCGCCAAGAAGGCTGTAAAAAAAGCTGCTCCTAAAAAAGCTGTTAAAAAGGTAGCTAAGAAAAAAGTTGCTAAAAAGAAAAAATAGTTTTTAAAATTTATTAATTTTTAATAGATTTTACTAATTTGAAAATTATACAAAGATCGTCCTGCGGAATCAGGACGGTTTTTGTTTTATTTTTTGTTTATCATACTTACTATAGAATTGTATTCATGAATAAGAATGATAAAACAAAAAAAATAACTGGGCGTTTGCTCGTTTGCTTCGGCGTGATTACGGGTTTATTCATTATTGTTTTCCCTATCTATCAAAAGAAAGGTTTGCAAGTTTCTTTTCTTGATGTTGGTCAGGGCGATTCAACCTTAATCCAAACCGCTAACGGTAAAATTATTTTAATTGATGGCGGTCCGGATAATTTAGTTTTAAATCGCCTAGGAGAAAGACTCCCGTTTTATAAAAGAGAGTTAGATTTAGTAGTTGTTAGCCATTTTCACGATGATCACATAACGGGTTTAATAGAAATTTTGCGTCGGTATAAAGTTGAGAAGATTATTTATGCGTCTGATTTAGAATCTTCTAGTTTAGCGGACCTTTTATTTTCTGTTGCTAAGAAAAATAATACAGCGCTAATTGCTATCTCAAAACAAGCTGATATTAGGCTAGATAATGATTGCGAACTAATTTTTTTAAATCCCTTAAGTTTAAAAGTCAAGAAAAATGAAAATAATTCTTTAATTACTAAGTTGAATTGCGTCTCAGGAAGATTTTTATTTAGCGGTGATAATGAAGTAGGGGTTGAGAAAGTTCTACTTGCATCAGACTTAAATATTCAGGCCGATATTTTTAAAGCTTCGCACCATGGTTCTAAAACATCCAATACTTATGAGTTTCTAAAAGCAGTTAATCCATTTAAAATAATTATTTCTGTTGGTGTAGATAACCGTTTTAAGCATCCTTCGGCTGAAGTTTTAGAAATTATAAATAAATTAAAAATTAAAGTTTTCCGCACTGATATTTCCGGGACTATCGATATTTCCTCTAATATTAAATAGGTATTGACAAAATTATCTAAGTATGATACGGTTATGGGTCAAAATGTTTTATTTTTTGGCTAATTATATTAGTTCATTGAAAATTTTTTTAACCGTTAATATAAGCATCATGAAAAAAGTTGTTCTGGTCTTTTTGTTTTTCGGAATTTTATTCCAAATGAGCTCGTGGGCTCAAACTAATATCAAGGTCGCTAATGGGACCAAAGAATTAGTAGTTGTTAATGGGGTAAACATCCCCTCGCGAAATCTTAAGGAGGTTAGCCTTCCTGTCTCTAACAATACCGCTTCGTTTGAAGTTGTGTATTACGAGGGCCTTGTTAAGAAAGGCCCGATTACTTTAACACGTGAAGTTAACAAAAACCGAATTGAAATTCGGGACTTTACCCAAAACGGAACACCCTCCACCTCAGGCAAACAAAGAAATGAAAGTACCGGCGGTGCTAATTTGGCGACATCGCCTATCCCAGCGGCTAATAATGTTGCTAACGCCTCCAATTGGTGGGCAGAGGTGGATGTAAAACCAAAAAACAGTTTAAAGGGTCAAAGCCTTTTTGTTCCCTCTGATCCATTTAAAGGACTAGCTCTTCGGCCCGGCCAAGAATCTAAAAGAACAGCAACTTTAAAAACAGGGACCATCGTTTTTCCTGTGTTTCTCGCTTCGAATGATTCAACTGGAAAAGCCGGCAATCAATTTGCTTGGGCATTGGTTAATAAGATTATTACCGAGGGACAAACAACCTTCGAATTTATGCCACAAGACATCATGCAGGCCAATGCAGGGGCAATAGTAAAAAAGACTATTATTTCTAAGCTACCATCGCCGTTTATTATTTCTGATGGTAAATCAAGGGGGATAGTCATTTCTCCCAATGTTCCTCAAAGACTTGAATTATATGTGGGGTGGAACATTGTTCCAATCCAGTATAAAGATGCTAATGGCTTTCCAACAGAAGCAATTTTAATTCTGTTGGTTGATTCCCACTCCCGTGCTCTTATGGCCAAGGCCAAAAACAAAGCCGACGAAATCAGCGTCGTTCCCAGTAATGTAGTTATTACAAATCTGGGCCGATAAATTTCCGGCTATAACTATTTCGAAACTCATCTACCCAGGTGAGTTTCTTTTTTTTGTAAAAATTGAGCAATAATTAGCCTATATTTTATAAACAGTGACTATTATTAAGGTTGACCGCGAGACCATCCTTTGTTATAATGATTTTAGGGTAAATAGCCCGTTTTTATTGTTTAATACTAATATGATTATTACTTGGCAAGGGCATTCTTGTTTTAAAATTCAAGACAAAATTGGTACCGACGGCGTAACGGTTGTAACCGATCCGTTTGGAAAAAATATCGGCTTGAAAGTTCCTAATTTTGAAGCGGATATTGTAACTATTTCACATGATCATGATGATCATAATAATTCAGCCGCTTTAAGAGGCGAGCCTTTTTTAATTAATTGTGCTGGTGAATATGACTTCAAGGATATTCTAATTGAAGGAATCGATTCTTACCATGATAATGATAAAGGAAAGGAAAGGGGCAGTAATATTATTTTTCGTTTAGAAGTTGATGATGTTTCCATTGTTCATTTGGGTGATTTAGGTGGACCGCTTGATAATACTCAACTCGAAAAATTAGTAGGAACCGATATTTTATTAGTTCCGGTTGGCGGGAAGTATACACTTGATGCTAAAGGAGCAGTTGAAGTTATTTCGCAAATTGAGCCGAGAATAGTTATCCCGATGCATTATAAAACCGCTGATTCTAAAATGGATATTGATACGATTGATAAATTTATTAAAGAGCTAGGCTTAAAGCCGACTTATGAAGAAAAATTAAAAATTTCCAAGAAAGATCTTCCAAGTGAAGATATGGAGCTAGTAATATTAAGTATTTAAAGAAAAAATATGATTAACCCAAAGAAAGAAAGAACCCTAGTTATCCTAAAACCAGATGCTATTCAGCGTGGTTTGATGGGAGAAATTATTAAGAGAATTGAAAACACCGGCTTAAAACTAATTGGTTTGAAAGTAATTATGGCCGCCGATGATACGTGTTGGGCCCATTATAATAAAGATGAGGAATGGTTTTTAAAAAAAGGAACCATGACTATAGAAAATAGAAAAACAGCCGGGATGCCGGTTGATAAAGAAGCGATTGAATATGGACGTGATATAATTGGGGCTTTGGTTAAGTTTATGACTTGTGGTCCAGTTATTCCAATGGTTTGGGAGGGAAATCAAGCAGTTGGAATTGTAAAAAAATTAGTTGGTGCGACTGAACCTTTATCATCAGATGGCGGAACTATTCGCGGTGATTTTACCATTGATTCTTTCGAATTAGCTAATTTTGATGAACGCGCTGTTAGAAATTTGATTCATTGTTCTGATAAACCAGATGAGGCTGAAAGAGAGATTCAACTTTGGTTCAAAGAAGAAGAGTTGATGAAATATCGTTTGATCGCTGAACAAATTTTATACGATATCAATTTAGACGGGATAAAAGAATAATAAATATAAAAATATGGAAAGTGAACGCCAGAAAAAAATCATTGTGATGAAAATTCTGGTTGCCAGTATCGCCGTTTTAATTTTTGTTTTTTGGGTTTTTAATATTCCGAATGTTTGGCAAGCCAATAAAACAAAAATTGCTGAAAATTCTAATTCGGCTAAATGGGACGAATTAAAAAGGGAAATTGACTCCTCTTTGGGGGATATGCAAAACAAGCTTGATAATATTGAGGAAAAAGCTAAATTAGTTTCTGACGCCGATGGCTTGTTGGAGGGAGTAATGCAGAAAGCAGGAGAAATTTCTTCTTCGACTGCTACAACTTCTACGTCTTCTCCGGAGATGATTGCTTCCTCAACTTTTTCTGTCCCGCCACTCATAAATCCCGAACTTAAAAATAGCGGTTGTCCGCCTTATATAGATTGTATGCCGACTATTGGTGAGGCTAGGCCCTGCCAAGTTCCGCCGGGATGCGAAGGAATAACACAAATTGCTTATTAGTTTTATTATATGCCTAAAAAAGATCTTGAACCAATAGAAAATAAAGAAGAAATTATTGATGATTCTTCGGAGAATACAAATGTTCGTCGTAAAACGGAATATGGAATAGTTGAAGAACAACCGATTGTTGATGAAATGAGTAAATCATATCTTGATTACGCGATGAGCGTTATTGTTTCCCGGGCTTTGCCTGATGTTCGTGATGGTTTGAAGCCTGTTCATCGTCGCATTCTTTATGCGATGTGGAGCGTTGGTCTTAGGGCAAATGGTAAATTTAGAAAATCAGCGACTGTTGTCGGTGAAGTTTTAGGTAAATATCATCCTCATGGCGATTCAGCGGTGTATGAATCAATGGTCAGAATGGCTCAGGATTTTTCGATGCGTTATCCGCTTGTTCGTGGTCAAGGAAACTTTGGCTCAATGGATGGTGATAATGCGGCGGCGATGAGATATACCGAAGCCAAGTTATCAGCTATTTCTGAAGAAATGATGTTTGATATCGAAAAAGATACGGTTGCTTTTGTTCCAAATTTTGATGGTAGCCATAAAGAACCTCGAGTTGTTCCGGCTAAATTACCAAATTTACTTTTAAATGGAACAATGGGTATCGCGGTTGGTATGGCGACTAATATTCCTCCTCATAATTTAAAAGAATTAGCGGCGGCGATTGAACATTTAATTGCTAATCCTGATGCTAGCATTGAAGATTTAGCGCAATTTGTTAAGGGGCCTGATTTTCCAACTGGAGGAATTATTTATAATAAACAAGATATTTTAACTGCTTACGCGACCGGTAAAGGTGGTGTAGTTTTGCGCGGTAAAGCGGATATTGAAGAAATGAAGGGCGGCGGTTTTCAAATTATTGTTTCCGAAATTCCTTATCAAGTTAATAAGGCTGATTTAGTTGAAAAAATTGCGGATTTAGTAAGAGATAAAAAAGTTGAAGGAATAAGAGCTTTGCGCGACGAATCGGATAAGGACGGCGTCCGCATTGTAATTGAAATGAAAAAAGATGCTTATCCAAAAAAGATTTTAAACTCTTTATACAAGCATACTAGTTTGCAAACGACTTTCCATTTCAATATGTTAGCACTAGTAGACGGTATTCAGCCTAAAGTTCTAACTTTAAAGATGATTTTAGAAGAATATATTAAACATCGAGAAGAAGTTGTTAGAAGCCGCACTCAATTTGATTTAAACAAAGCTTTAGAACGTGCTCATATTTTAGAAGGCTTAATGATTGCTTTAAAAAATATTGATGAAGTTATTAAAACTATTAAAGCTTCTAAAGATAAGGAAGTTGCTAAGGTAAGTTTAATTAAAAAGTTTAAATTATCAGAGAGACAAGCAACGGCAATTTTAGAAATGCGTCTACAGAACTTAGCTAATCTCGAACAGTTAAAGATTGAAAATGAATTAAAAGAAAAAACTAAATTAATTAAAGAATTGGAGGCTATTTTGAAATCAGTCGCTAAAATCAGAAGTATTGTTAATGATGAACTTAAAGAGTTAGCCGAGAAGTATGGCGATGAAAGAAAAACTGCCGTTGTTCCTCATGCGGTTGGCGAATTCAGCATGGAAGACTTAGTCCCTAATGAAGAAACGGTTGTCATGATGACTCGTGATGGCTATATTAAAAGACTTGAGCCGGATACTTTCAAGGTCCAAGCTCGAGGCGGGAAAGGCGTTATGGGCTTAACTACTAAAGAAGAAGATACGGTTGAGTTCATGTTCACTAGCCAAACCCATAATGATGTTTTATTCTTTACAACTAAGGGCCGTACTTTTCAATTGAAAGTTTACGAAATTCCCCAAGCTTCCCGCATCGCCAAAGGAACGCCGGTTGTTAATTTTTTGCAGTTAATTGGCGGCGAACAAGTTTCTTCAATTTTACCTTTAGATAAGGCAGTATTTAGTAAGTATTTATTCTTTGTAACTGAAAAGGGCCTTGTTAAGAAAGTTGAGCTTGATGCTTTTAAAAATGTTAGACGTTCAGGTTTAATAGCGATTAAAATAAAAGACGATGATAAATTAATTTGGGTAAAGCCTACTTCCGGCGCTGATCATATTCAACTTATTACTTCACAAGGTCAAGCAATAAGATTTAAAGAGACGGATGTTAGAGATATGGGTCGCGGTGCGGCTGGTGTGATTGGGATTAGACTTCATAAGTCTGATAGAATTATTGGAATGGGAATTGCTAAAACAGATAAAGAAAGAAAAAGAAATTATCAAATACTAACTATCATGGCTCATGGTTTTGGTAAGAGGACAGAGCTTGGCGCTTATAAGATTCAAGGACGTGGCGGAAGCGGTATTAAAACCGCAAAAGTTACCGATAAAACAGGAAATATTACCAATGCTTTCTTGGTTAATGCCGATAGTATGGAAGGTAAGGATTTAGTAATTATTTCTGAAAACGGCCAAGTTATTCGTACACCGTTTAAATCGGTGAGCGTTTTAGGCCGCGATACTCAAGGTGTTCGTATTATGCGCTTTAAAGAAGATAGCGATAAAGTCGCTGGCGTAACTTGGGTTTAACTTTTTAGAAGTATTTGGTCATAAGCAAAATACGTATGAAAAAATATTTGCGTGAATTTAAAGAGTTTGCGGTTAAAGGAAACGTGATTGATTTGGCGGTTGCCGTTATTATCGGTGGCGCCTTTGGAAAAATTGTTTCTTCTTTGGTTGCTGATGTCGTGATGCCGCTTGTTGGCGTACTCGTCGGCGGACTAAATTTTACCGCTTGGAAAATAATTTTAAAGAAAGCCGTTTTAGGAATTGATGGCGTAGCTACGACTCAGGCAATTACTTTAAATATCGGAAGTTTTATTCAAAACATTTTTGATTTTTTAATTATTGCCCTAGCCATATTTTTCATGGTTAAAATAATTGGAAAAATAAAAAGTCGTTTAGTTAAAGAAGAAGAGGAGGCGAAAAAAGAGGAACAGCCTAAGCCGTTAAGCAAAGATCAAGAATTACTTTCTGAGATAAGAGATTTACTTAAAAATAAACAGTAATAAAAAATATAAAATAGGTAAATAAAAAACTGGGTTTGAATCCAGTTTTTTTGTTGAAGCTCAAAAGCTACAACGAGACCACCATAGGTCGAAATGTGATCATCGGCTGAGCGGATAATTTTTCCGCCTTACAACCAAAGATGGCAGCGATGAGGGAACAAATCCCTCCGATGAACAGTATTATTATACCGTTCTCGATCGCGGATATACTCCCGCTATACGCATCTATTGTGCATAATACTCCGCCCGTTAAACAGGCTAATGTAATTAAGCCGGCAATAACTGCGGCCGCTACGAATAACACTTTTTTTACTTGCATGATAATGTGTGTTTTTTAGCTCCCCTGGGAGCGGTTTAAATTTTTCAAATCAATTTCTGTTTTTCTTCCCAAAGGAAATCGAGTCTTTTGCCTAATAACCAATGGGAAATGTAACCAGCCACTAAGAGCACAACGAAAGCCATTAGGATAAAAATTATATTAGCAACTATTGCAGCGTCATGGTCCGTTAATAAAAGCGGGTCTGTAAGAGGGGTTGTTATTTGTCTGATGTAAAGCCAAATAATTACTGCGGCTAATGGAAAAAAACAGAATTCTAATCCCGCTCTTTGGCCTACGGCGGATGTTTCAAGTTGGCTAATGCGGTCAATTGGGATATCGGACTTTTTGATTATGAGATGTTTGGTTCGGTTGATAAATATTCCCCAGGTTATTATCCCGATAGGGAAAAGTACGGTTGTTATAAGAATCCTTGTATTCTCATTAAACCAATTTTCTGTCATGATTAGCCAAACCCAATCAATCATAATGATGCCACCGATTAAACCGAGTAGAAGTCTGCCTGAGCTGAGCCTCTCATTTCCTAGTTTAATGGCTACTAATAGGGCGACTAATACTTTTACCGTCTCAATTAAAACAGTTACAGTAATAATGTCCCCATGCTCTAGCACCCAAATATATGCCACAGCAGAGCAAACAGCAATGATAAAAAATGTAGACGCTACCTCCAGCATTGTAACTTTTTCTTCATGGATGGTGAGGTACCCCCACATTAATAACATTGCCGAAAAGCATATCCACCCAAAAAACATGGACATCTGGTATCCGTCACCACTCACTGCAGCTAACATGCAAGACATTAATCCTAATGTCACAGCAAAAATTAATACAATCGCAATTGCTTTCATCTTGTTCTCGTTTTTAGCCCCTTATTATAGGAGCGGTTAATGTTTAAAATATTAATGTACAATCCGCTAATCATACTACATTATATTGTATTTGTCAATATGCCAAAATTATAGCAAAAGTTATATAATGGAAGTAATAATCATTAATGTTTAAATTTATGGATAATTGGCCAATTTTTTTACTTATTATAGTTCTTATCGGGCTTGGTTTAGTCATATTTTTGTTATTGAAAAAGAAGGAAAGTTCATCAGAATCTATGCTCCCACTTATGGAACGTATGGCGCAACAATCAGAAAAATTAACCCAGTTATCTTCACAAAATACGGAATTGCGCCAAGAGCTTGATCGTAAACTCTCGGAAACTCATCGTTCAAACCAAGAACAATATGGCCAAACGACTAAGATTGTACAAAATATAACCAATCAATCGGCTAAACTTATTGCCGATGTAACCGAAAAATTAGCGAAGTTAGATGAGACCAATAAACAAGTGGTAAATTTTTCGGCCCAACTTCAGAATCTGCAAGATATCTTAAAAAATCCGAAACAACGCGGTGTACTGGGCGAATATTTTTTAGAAGAAACTTTAAAAAATGTTTTACCTCCCGGTTCGTATGAGATGCAGTATAAGATGGGGAAGGACGATAAGACTGGAAAAGATTTAATTGTTGATGCAGTTGTGTTTGTAAAAGATAAGGTGATTCCAATTGATGCTAAGTTTTCTTTGGAAAACTATGAAAGAATTCTAAATGCAACCGATAAAGATACGCGCGAAAAAATGGAACAAAATTTTAAACAAGATTTGAAAAATAGAATCGACGAAACTGCTAAGTATGTTTTACCAGAACGAGGAACTTTAGAATTTGCTTTCATGTTTATTCCTTCTGAAGCGATTTATTATGATTTACTGGTTAATAAGGTTGGGGCAGTTAAAGTTAATACGCGCGATTTAATTGAATATGCTTTTAGGGACAAGAAAGTTATTATTGTTTCTCCAACTTCATTTTTAGCATATCTGCAAACGGTTCTTCAAGGTTTAAAGGCGATGCAAATTGAAGAGAAAGCCAAAGATATAAAAATTAATATTGAAAAACTCGGCAAACACATGGGCGCTTATGATGAATTCTTGAAAAAATTAGGCATGAGCCTATCAACGACGGTTAATCATTATAATAATGCCTCTTCAGAATTTAAAAAAATTGATAAAGATGTGATGAAAATTACCGGCCAAGACGAAACAATTGAAATTTTAAAAATTGAACGCCCGAAAAATGCTTAGTAGCCAAGAACAAATTGAAATAGACCACAGAAAAAGGATATTAGAGCCGATAGTTTTTTTTGATTTATTTGATTATCCTCTTACGGCTTATGAAGTTTGGAAATATTTAAATAGAGAGATAGAATTATTAGAAACTATTAGTTTACTGAAGAAGCTGGTATCCAAAGAAGTTATAAATGAAAAAAATGGTTTTTATTTTTTGTTTGGACGAGAGGAAATTGTCGAAATCAGGCAAAAACGATATAATTATTCTTGTGCGAAGATAAAGATTGCTAAAAGGTTCGGCCGCTTATTTGCCTTATTGCCATATGTTAAAGTAGTGGCGATTGCTAATTTTTTAGGCGATCATAATTTAAGGGAAGACGGTGATATAGATTTTTTTATTATCACTTCCGCGCATCGTATTTGGCTTAGCCGTTTTTTCTGTACGGGCTTAACAAAATTATTAAATAAGCGTCCGACGGCCAAGAGAAAGAAAGACCGAATTTGTTTGAGTTTCTACATTTCCGAAGAACATTTAAACATTTCTGATTTAGCCTCAGCTAGTCAGGCGCCGTATTGGTATTATTATTTGCGTGGCTTTATGCCTATTTATGATAAAGATGATAATTATTCTAAATTCTTAATAGCGAATGGAATTAGTCAGGGCGAATTTAAAGGTAATATCCTGGTTGATAATATCAGTCGTTGGCTATTAGTTGATTGGTTAGAAATGGGCGCAAAAAAATTGCAATTAAAAATTATGCCAACAGCGCTTAAACTTGCAATAAATAATTCCGACGGTGTTTATGTTTCCGATGATGTTTTAAAACTTCACTTAAATGATAAGCGTCGTTATTTTTCTGAAAAATTTAATTCTAAAATTAATGAAATTTTTTAAAAGATCAACTGAGGTATTTTTATTAATCTTTGTTTTTTTGCTTCCTTGGCAAACAAAACTGATTTTACGTTCAGCGGATAATAATTTTAACGAGATAAGTTTATACGCTAGTCAATTAGTTTTATTGTTAGCGCTTATTTGTTTCTTTATATATAAACTAGGAACCAAGGAACCTAATAAAAAATCTCCGCTGATTTGGTACTTTTTGGGAATCCTGGAAGTGTGTGTGCTCATTTCTTTCTTCTTCGCACCCGATCAATTATTAGCGCTATATCGTTATATTGTGTTTTTGGGAGGCTTAGGATTATTTTATTTAGTGAGAGAGGGGATAAATAGAGAAGCTTATGAAGAGAGTTGTCTAAATCGAACGCGAATAATTTATATTTTCTTGACTAGTGTTTTTTTTCATTCGGTTTTAGCAATTTATCAATTTTTAAGCCAAAGTTCCTTTGCTTTTAAATATCTCGGTTTGGCTAGTCATGATCCTCAAGCTTTTGGCTCTTCAGTGATTGAAACGATGTCTGGACGTTGGCTAAGAGCTTACGGCGGTTTGGATCATCCTAATATATTGGGCGGAGTTTTAGTATTTGCCTTACTCTTGTCGGCATATCTACTTGCGAGAAAAAAAATTATCAATTCACAGCTGCAAATTTGGAATCTCGTTTTACTCTTCTTTAGTTATTTTTTTGCGCTCGTCGCTTTGTTTTTTACTTTTTCCAGAACCGCTTGGATTGCCTATTTTATAGGAATGATTATTTTAGCAATTGCATTGATGAAGCGAGAAGAAAGATGGGTGAGCGGACGTTTTTTTGTTTTATCATTTTTTTCAGTTATGCTCCTTATCCTTTCGGCCGTTCCTTACCGGGAATTAATTTTTACACGGCTAGAGGCTCAAAATAGATTAGAGAAAATATCTATCTCTGAAAGAAAAGAATCTATTGTTGATTCTTTCTCCGTGATTAAAAAATATCCCCTATTTGGAGTAGGGGTTGGTAATTATGTTAAGTATTTGGAAGTTAATGATAAAACACGTAATTCACTTCCATCTCAACCAGTCCATAATGTTTTTCTGTTAGTATTTTCTGAGAATGGAATTTTTGCTTTTTCATCATTATTTTTATTTATCGTTTTCTTAGCTAAAAGTCGAAGACGGGAAAGTTTTTCTTTGGCGGTTATTGCCGCGATGTTTGTATTTTTGATGCTCGATCATTGGCTTTTTTCTCTTCCGTTTGGGATATTATTTTTCTTTTTAGTTCTCGGTTTAATTTGATAGTTTTTTTGTAGCCAAACTAAGTCCTTCTCTAGTCTCTCCAGGGTATCTTTAAAATCCGGTGAAGTTATCAGCGGATTTTTTTCTATTTTCTGCTTCATTAAGCTAATTATTGTAGCGATTGTTCCAAAATAATCATCAGCAGCAACATGGAACTTCGTGCTAGCCTCGTCTTTTACTAACCAAACTAGATTTTTTATTTGATATTTTTGAGACACATTAAATACTTCTAAGTTGTACTAAATAATGCTAGTAAATTTATTCTTACCAATAATTAGATGATCTAAAACTTCGATATCCAGAATTTTTCCCGCTTCAATTAATTTATCAGTTATCTCGGCGTCGGCTTTTGTTGCCTTCAGAACTCCGGAAGGATGATTGTGAGCAATAATTATAGCGGCCGCGGAATATTCTAAAGCCGGACGAAAAACTTCACGCGGCTGGACAATCGCGGCGTCAAGCGTTCCAATAGAAATTACTTCATCATGAATTAATTGATAATGAGTATTTAAATAAAGTCCGCGAAATTGCTCTTTATTTAAATTACCCATATCTTTTAAGTATTCAAAAGCTTGTTTCGCAGTGCGAATTGTAACTGAGCCGCCTGGTTTTTTTTGATAAAATCTTCTTCCTAGTTCAAAGCAGGCAACTATCTGGCAAGCTTTAACAAGAGGAATTCCTAAATCTTTTTCTATGATGGCGGGATTTTTTTGATAGGCAATTC
>JBAYIC010000002.1:0-132094 GCA_041665845.1 Patescibacteria group bacterium | reverse complement strand
CTCTTTATCTAACTTTAAAAACTTTCGACCCATGCTTAAATATATCTGGATTTCTAAATCATCTTCGTAAGGTAATTCCTTGGGTAAAACAATATCGCTCGATAAAACATCAAACATATTATTTACCACCATTTGCTTTATGCGATTGGGAGCTAAATTATCTTCAATTTCACAAGCCGCTAAGTCAAGTAACCAACGAATAACTTTATTTTTTTCATTTAAAACATCCTTGGTTTTAGTAATATCTGTTTTCAGACTAAAAGAAGCATTTATTTTGGAAATTAACTGATCCTTAAGGCGAACATACTTTTCTAAAAGTAAAGCGACTTCACGAATTTTTATTTCTGGAACTTTATTATTTGGTAAATATCCGCCTCTTATTAATTCTATCAGGAGATGATTAGATAAACTTTCGCTATCAACATCTTTTAAAACGCCCTCAATAACAACTTGGCGATGCAAAATTCTAGCAATTGCATTTTTGCGTAATAAATAATCTTCATCATAATCAACCGCATTTCTAACTTTTTCATAAACAAAAGCTAATCGCGATATTAGCTGTGAAACTCTAATAACCGGAGTATCGCTATCTTCGTCTTCTTTCTTTTCGCGTTCGCTGTAAATTACTTGAAAAAGCTTCTTAGTATTATCATTAATTTCAATTACCGCCTCTTCTTTTTGGTGTCTAATTAAATTTGGACTAACCATATTGAAATATTAAACTTATAGCAAAACCCTGGATTCAGGTTCCACTTTACTTTATTATTGTATATTGTTTAGCCTTAAAAGGCAATAAAATAGAGAGGTAAGAATCTTTAGAGATAAAAGATTGTAAAATAAGCTTTTTATTTGCAATTTATGCTCTTTTCTGATGATTTTAGCTCCAAAAACCAATTTTTTATCTCTAAGCCTTGACAAGCCCCCTACTATTTTGTATTATTTCAGTAGATAAAAAAGTGGCCAAAAGGCTATTTTTAATTACCTATTTTTAGATTATATGAACAAATTAACCAACTATATCAAGGCCTCAATTACCGAGATGAAAAAAGTAACTTGGCCTACTAAAAAAGAAACTTATAACTACACTATTTTAGTAATCGGAATCAGTTTAGCGGTGGCCGCTTTTCTTGGTGCGCTTGATTACATTTTTAGTTTAGGTATTAAATTTATTATTTAAAAAAATAAAATAGTTCTTAAATTTATTAACAAGCGAGGCTAGAGAAATAAAAATTTATTTTTACTTCCGAGCGAGCGCTGATATTATCAAAAGATATGGCCAAGCAACTTTTAAACCAAGGCCGCCGCTGGTACGTTATTCACACTTATTCCGGCTACGAAGAGAACGTCGCCCAAAACCTTAAACAAAGGGTCGATTCCTTGGATATGGATGATAAAATATTTAATATTTTAATTCCAACTGAAAAGAAAATTAAAATTAAAAACGGTAAACGCAAGGTTATCGAAGAAAAAATATTTCCTGGCTATATTTTAGTTGAAATGGTAGTAACCGATGAATCTTGGTATATTGTTAGAAATACTCCAAATGTTACTGGTTTCATTGGAACCGGAACTATCCCAACTCCAATCGGCGATGCCGAAGTTAAATCATTACAGAAAAGAATGGGAGTTGAAGATCCTAAATTCCAAATTGATGTTATTCTTGGTTCTCCGGTTAAAATTAATGAAGGACCATTCAAAAATATGGAAGGTAAAGTTACCGCAATTGACGAAGCTAAGGGTAAAGTTAAGGTTTCCGTTTCCCTCTTCGGTCGTGAAACTCCAGTTGAATTAGATTTTTTACAAATTAAAAAAGTTTAAATAAAATAAGTTTAATCAAACCGGGCGACGCTTCTACGTCCAGAAAAACCAACAAATATGGCAAAGAAAATAAAGACAAAGATAAAATTACAAATTTCCGGTGGACAAGCTAATCCAGCTCCTCCAGTCGGTCCAGCTTTAGGTCAACATGGCTTAAATATCGCAGAATTCTGCCGACAATTTAACGATAAAACTAAAGATAAAATGGGCGAAGTTATTCCGGTTGAAATTACTGTTTACGAAGATAGAAGCTATGACTTCATTCTTAAAACCTCTCCGGCTAGCGAACTTATCAAAAAAGCCGCTGGTATCAAGAAAGGCTCAGGAAAACCATTAACAGAAAAGATTGGCTCTATCACTGAAAAACAATTAGAAGAAATTGCTCTTGCTAAGATGCCTGATTTAAATGCTCGCGATATTCAAGCCGCTAAAAATATTATTGCCGGTACTGCGAGACAAATGGGCGTAGAAATAAAAAAATAATTAAATAATTGTGGGAGTTTAAAACTTTAACAGTTTAAACGCTTGACCACGAAATAATATGAAAAAAGAAACAACCGAGAAAAAAGTAAAAAGTTCTAAAAAAATTGCACAGAAAACAGCCAAGAAAGTTGATAATTCTACTATCTATGATAAAAATAAAGCTTATTCAATTGAGGAAGCTTTAGAAATAGTAAAAAAATTAACAAAAACAAAGTTTGATGCTTCAGTCGAAGTTCATTTCCGTCTAGGTATTAATACCAAGAAAGGTGACCAACAAGTCCGCGGGGCGGTTAGTTTACCTAATGGTACCGGTAAAAGCGTTAAGGTGGCGGCTTTTGTCTCACCTGAAAATGAAGCGGCTGTTAAAGCCGCCGGAGCTGATTTCGTTGGCGGCGAGGAAATGATTGCCGAAATTAAAAAAACCGAAAAAACCGATTTTCAAGTAGCGATTGCTGAACCTGGTATGATGAAAAATTTAGCAACTATCGCTAAAATCTTAGGAACCAGAGGTTTAATGCCTTCTCCTAAAAATGATACTGTAACTGTTAATCCAGTTAAAACCGTTGAGGAGTTAAAAAAAGGTAAAATTAGTTTTAAAAATGATGATACTGGTAATTTACACGCTGTAATCGGTAAAATAAGCTTTGAAGCCCCTAAATTAATCCAAAACTACCAATCATTAATCGATACTGTTAGAAAAGCAAAACCAGCCTCTTCTAAAGGAAGCTTTCTAAAGAACGTTAGCATTGCCTCTTCTATGAGCCCGGGAGTGAAAGTAGCCTTATAATCTTTCAACAATTAAAATTACAAAAAATGGAGTCGCAAGGCTCCATTTTTTAAAATCTATCTGGTATAATAGAATCGATGATAATAACCAAGTATGAAAAAACGCCTTTTTCTGGGCGAACAATTTTCGATCGCTTGCTTGAAATAGGATTTTTAGTAGCCCTTTTTTTAGTTCCCCTCTGTTTTGCAACTATTTTTAAATCTTATAATATTTTTAACCTAAACAAAATTGTTCTCTTTAGAATTATTCTAAGCTTAATTTTCTTTATTACAGTAGCTAGAGAAATTTTCTATCCCTCAAATCTGCTCTCACAAATAACTAATTTTTTTAAAAAATACTGGCTTTACCCTAGTATTTTTATTTTTCTCTTGGGAATTTCTTTATTATTTTCAGAAAATATTGCGCTTAGCTTTTTTGGAGCGATTAACCAACAGCAAGGATATTTAAGCTATTTATTTTACTTCTCCTGGTTTATTTTATTTAGCTTCAATCTCGCCGTCTCTAAAGAAAGAGAATCAGAAACAAAAAAAATCGGCGAATTTGATAGAAGTATAAAAAGATTAGTGCTTGCAATAGTTTTTTCTGGTACCCTAGCTTCCTTATACGGAATATTACAATTAATGGGTATCGATCCTTATACTTGGACGGAAGCAGCTAATATTACTAAACGAGCCGCTTCAACTCTGGGAAATCCTAATTTTTTTGCCTCTTGGATTTTATTGGTTGTCCCTCTAGCTTTTTATTTATTTTATTTAGCCCCAAACAATTTCATCAAAAAAATATACTTTTTGTTATTTTTATTCAATCTAGCCGGTCTATTCTCTACCGGTAGCCGAGCCGGGTTGTTAGCTCTTTTCTTTGCTCTTATTGTATTTTTTATTTATCTATTATCTTTCTATAAATTATCATTTAAAAAAATAGTTGTCATTATTTTCTTCTTTTTCTTATTCAGTGTTGGATCGTTAGCAGCTTTTAATTATATTATTCCCGGTCGCATATCCAGCATGTTCAATCTTAAGGCCGAGGATGTGGGTGAGCGTTTTGATTTTTATACAGCTTCTCTTTCAGCCATCAAGCAAAAACCATTTTTTGGTTATGGCCAGGAAAACTTAACCAGTATTTTTATTTCTTATTATCGTCCCGACTGGGGACTGCGCCAAATTAATCAAGTCCCGGATAGAGCTCATAATTTAATCTTAGATATTTTAATGTTTGGTGGCCTTTGTGCTTTAACCGCATTTTCTCTTTTATTTTTTTATTTTTTTCACTTAGCTTATAAGAACATCCGAAACAATAATCAGCCGGAGCTTTCTCTAGCCTTAGCATTAGGAGTCTCTGCTTATCTTTTTTCTTTATTATTTGGCTTTTCTATTCCTAGCGGTGAAATTTATGTTTTCTCTTTTTTAGGGGTCCTGGTCGCTTGTAATTTTACCGAACAAACCATAAATAAAAAAATAATTTTGGGAAAATCTTGGCGCTATTTTTTATTAACTATTATCTTTGTTGTCTCTTTTTGGTCAATTTATAAATCAACCGAAATTCTATTAGCTGATCATTATTTTGCTAAAGCAGTCCTAGCTTGGAAAGAAGAAAAATATGATGTGGGAATGAGTTTTTTAAAACGAATAGATAAACTAAAAATAAACGTGGTAAACCAAGCGTTCTATGATAGCTATTCAATTGATGCTATTTTAAGTGCTTATCCCCTTATAAAAGATTCTGTTATACAAAAAGATTTCGAAGAACGCATAGAAAAACTATCTCAGTCAATTCCAGAAAAAGAGCCCTATACTATAATCACCAAGGCTAAGGCTAAAGCGGCTTTAGGAGATTTTGTAGAAGCGGAAAAACTTTTATCAACCCTAGAAGAAAAAGCATCTTTTTGGCCCGGAGTCTATATTGAAAAAGCAAAACTGAATATTTTGCTTGGAAATACAGAAATGGCTATACAATTTTATAAAATGGCTCTAGAAAATATGCCAGATTTTAATGGTTCTTATTCTGGATTCCATTATGTAGTTTTCTATTCCTTAGCCGAACTATACGAAAAAGGAGGAGATTTAACCTTAGCCAAAGAATATTATGACCTAGCCTTCAAAGCTAAGCCCCAAAGTCCAATCTTGACTTATCCGCAGAAATAGGATATAATACTTCACAGGTAAGCAATTTTTAAAGAAAGAGCGGATCCGAATCCGCCTTTTTTTAATCAAAGGTCGTCTTACATTTAATAAACTAAGTTTAGTAAAAAAGAAATGAAAAAATTATTTATTGGCGGCTTGTCTTTCAAGACTACCGAGGAAGGACTAAAAGAAGCTTTTTCAAAAGCTGGTGCAGTTCTTTCCGCCGTTATCATTACCGATCGTATGACTCATCGCTCAAAAGGCTTTGGTTTCGTCGAGATGGAAAATGACGCAGATGCAGATAATGCAATTGCGATGTACAACAATCAAGAATTAGACGGACGCAGAATCGTTGTTAACGAAGCTCGCCCTCTAGAAAAGAGATTTTAATAAAATCGATAGATTGAAAATACAAATTAAAAAACACCCCGGAAGGGGTGTTTTTTGTTGTTTAACTTATGCCAAGTTTATATTTATTTTTTAACTGCTTTCTTTTTAGCAACCGTCTTCACTTTTTTAATCGCTACCGGTTTTTTAACTTTTATCGTTTTAGCTTTCCCAATATTACTTTCATAATCAGCAATCGCTTTTTTAAGACCATCAACCGCCATCACCGAACAATGAACTTTCTGATGAGGAAGCCCGCCTAAATCATCAACTATTTTTTGCCAAGGATATTTTTTTGCCTCCGCGACTGTCATCCCCTTTACTTTCTCGGTCAAAACAGAGGCGGTCGCAATATTAGAAGCACAGCCAAAAGATAAAAATTTAACATCTTTTATTTTTCCTTTTTCAATTTTCAAGAAAAAATCTAATTGATCGCCGCAAACCATATTACCGATTTGTGCATAACCGTCGGGATTAGCAATCTTACCGATATTCTTCGGCTTAAGAAAATTATCAACAGTTTTCTTTGTATAATTAAGAGCCATATATAAATAAATTAATAATTAGTTATTTTAGTTTACTCTAAAAATGAGTTTTTGTCTAGAATCATTCTGCACTAGAGCTAAACAATCGGTGAAAAGCTTCTTAAGCGCTTTACCGTTGCCTTAATCGCTTTAATTGTATAATCAATTTCCACCTTTGTATTAAAGCGTCCGAAAGAAAAACGGATATTACTATTTAAAAAATTCTTCTCTAAGCCGATTGCTCTTAAAACGTACGAAGAACGCAAATCAGTCGCCGAGCAAGCTGAACCGGTTGAAACGTAAATCCCCTTATACGATAGGTCCATTAGAATGGCTTCCCCTTCAATATAACCAAACATAATATTTAAATTAGCCGGTACACGTTTTTTTAAACTCCCATTAAGGCGAACTTCGGGAATCTCTTTTTGAATATTCTTCCAAAAATAATCACGCAAAGACGTCACTTTTTTTAGATAAACCGTTCTTTCCTTATAGGCCAACTCTAAAGCTTCCGTTAATCCAATAATCCCAGGAATATTATAAGTTCCCGATCTTAGACCATCTTCTTGCCCACCGCCAATCAACATCGGCTTAACTTTTACTTTACGATTAATGTAGGCGACGCCGACTCCTTTTGGGCCATAAAACTTATGAGCCGATAAACTTAAAAAATCGATGCCCATTTTTTTAATATCCAATTTTAAATATGGAATAGATTGAACGGCATCGGTATGGAAATAAGCCCCATGCTTATGCGCAATTTTAGCTAGAGTCCCAATATCTTGAATTGTTCCGATTTCATTATTAACCGTCATCACGGAAACTAAAATTGTTTCATTATCAATTATTTTTTCAAGTTCCGCCGGCTCAATGATTCCCTCTTTACTCACTGGAAGATATTCGACCCTAAATCCTTCACGCGCTAAAAACTTAGCCGACTCCATTACACAGGGATGCTCAATTACGGAAATGATAATTTTATTTTTCTTGTCTGTTCTATTGGCAAGAGCTACACCTTTAATAATTAGGTTATTTGACTCGGTTGCACCCGAAGTAAAAATTACACCATTAGTTTCTCCACCAATCAGTTTTGCAACCTTCTCCTTGGCCTTCATTAGGTCGCTGAAAGAGTTTTGGCCTAAAGCATGGATAGATGAAGCATTCCCGTATTCTTTAGTAAAATAAGGCTCCATTTTCTTTAAAACCCGAGAGTCTAACTTAGTAGTTGCGGCGTTATCTAAATATACTTGCATATAAAAAATATTAAATTATTAAGTAATACAATTATAGCCTTTTTAAGGTTAATTTCAAGTTAAGATCGCGGACGAGGTTAATTTGGGCAAGAAAAAACCGGCAGCGTTAGCTACCGGCTCTAAATGTTAAATGTACAATTCTTTATATCACGCCTGAAGGTCAATCCCTCGAGGCATAAAGATAGTTTCTTCCGGAGCGGGACCGGTAGAAATAATGGCAATACGGGCCCGATGGTCGATAGAGACTTCAATATAACGCGTAATTTTGGTTAATTGCACCGGCAATTTTGTATCATCAGTTAAACCCCGAATATCAGTTTCCCAACCGGAGAATTCTTTATAGACCGGTTTACAATTTTGCAAAAACTCCGGATCAGGGATAGCCTCATCAATTATCATCCCTCTTTGAAAAACCTTTTCTCCATAAATATACTCAGGCCCATCATATTCATAGGAATGGCAAAGATTAATCGTCTTAACTCCAGTCAAAATATCTAACCGTGTTAAAATCAAATGTTGGACTCCGGTCACTTCTAAAGCGTACCGTAGCATCGTTAAATCCGCCCAACCGATTCTTCGGGGGCGTCCAGTACTTGCCCCATATTCATGAGCATGACGCCGTAAAGCGACTCCTTGGATAAACGGATTGGAATCAAAAATTGTAGCATCGGCATATTCTTCAAGTTCTTTAGCTTTGGAACCATTTTCATTACACCAGATTTCAGAATCAATCCCACCGAGTTCTGTTGGGAAAGGCCCTTTACCAACTCGGGTCATATAGAATCCCTTTATAATACCGAAGGAGGCGTCAATATCGCATTCTCTCAAACCGGCGCCTTTAGCCATTCCTGCCGGAGTACAATGAGAGGAGGTGACAAATGGACTAGTGCCATAATCAACATCAAGCATAATCCCTTGAGCGCCCTCCAAAGCAATATTCTCTTTGCCCAAAAATCCTCTAATCATTTTATCGGTATTTTTGATAAATCCCGCTAATTCTGTTGCAAAAGCTAAATAGGCGTCCGCAATATTATTAACATTAAATAAACCATCTTCGCCGATGCTATTAACATAATCAGGATTGATTTTTTCCAACATTTGTCGAGCTTCATAACTACAACCCATGCCATTAATGACTTGTTCGTGATAATTAAGCAATGCCCTTAATTTACTCCGAAAAATTTCCGGATTTAAGAGATGGTTCATAACCAGACCGCGCCGAGCAGTGTGATCGGTATAACAAGGACCAATACCTTTACGCGTTGTCCCAATTCTTCCTTTTCCTGCTTTATTTTCACCAAGCCCATCAAGAATAAGATGAGACGGTAAAATCAAATTAGCGCGTAAAGAGATAAAGAAATTGTGGAAAGTAATACCCAGACTCTTTAAATAATAAATCTCTTTCAAAAGTGACTCCGGATTAACGACCGTGTCACTCCCAACAATATTTATTTTGTCGGGGAAAAAAATTCCTGAAGGAACTAAGTGGGTAACGACTTCCTGTCCTTTGTACACACTAGTATGTCCAGAATTATCACCGCCACTGGGGCGAACAATTACTTTTGCCCACCTGGCAAACACATTTGCAAATTTCCCTTTGCCCGAATCTCCGAACTGGAGACATAAAAAGGCAAGTACTCTTTTCTTAAGAGAAAATTCCCAACCGAAATAATTTCGGAGAAATTCTTGAATTTGGTATTCAATGCTTTCACTTTTCATTTTCAGTGTTTTTTTGGTTTTTAACTAGCGCCCTTTATAATTAGGCGCGTCTTCCATCCCATATAAATCATGAGGATGGGATTCATTTCCACCAGAGGCGGATATTAGAGAGAATTCGGTATTCTTCTGCAGAGTAGGTATATCTTTAACGCCACCATATCCCATACCACTGCGTAAACCGCCGATTAACTGGTACAGAACATCGCCTACACCGCCTTTGAACTGAACTGTCCCTACTACTCCTTCGGGAACAAATTTCCCCTTGTTTTCAGAGGACTGCCCATAACGTTCTGATGATGATTTGTTTTCATTCATAGCCTCCAAAGAGCCCATTCCGCGGTAAACTTTAACCGATACGCCATTTTTTGTAATAGTTGTACCGGGAGATTCAAGTGTTGCAGCCAATAAACCGCCAAGCATCACATTATCTGCTCCGGCAGCTATTGCCTTGGTTATATCTCCGGAATATCTTATCCCGCCGTCAGCGCAAATTGGAACTCCACAACCACGAATTGCTCGTGCACATTCATATACAGCAGATAATTGAGAATAGCCATAACCAGAAATAATTCTGGTAGAACAAATAGATCCAGAACCTTGCCCAATTTTAATACCATCAACTCCAGCTTTAACTAAACATTTAGCCGCTTCACCCTGTGAAATATTACCAGCTACCACATCAATTTCGGGGTGAGTTCGTTTGAGGTATTTAACCATTTCAATTACCCTCACGGAATGACCGTGAGCCGTATCGATAACAAACACATTGACTCCTTTCGAAGCTAAAAGATACGCCCGTTCTCGATCTTCGGAAGTAACCCCAACAGCCGCACCAACAAAAAGATTGCCATTGGAATCTAAGTTTAGAGTTTCAACATTATTATTTGAGACAATCCTTTCCACGTCAGCTAAAGTATAAATACCTTTTAGCATATCTCCCTGGCCTAAAATTGGCAGGATTTTTTTATGGTTGTCAAACATTTTGTTGTAAACATCTTTAATATCCATGTCAGAAGTACCGCTAATTATGTTACGAGACATAATCTGGGATATCAAAGTATTTTCTTTGTCTCTACAAAAAGTGAAATCATCTCCGGTAACAACACCAATAATACGCCTAAAACGGCCAGAGTCATCTACAACCGGAAGCGAAGTAAAACCATAATCTTTAGCAACCAACATTCTCAGAACATCAGCCACCTTTTCGTCCGCTTTTACACAGATCGGATCAATAATAAAAGCATTCATCCGATGCTTAACTTTAGCAACTTGCGCTGCTTGTTGTATTGGGTCTAATCCTTTATGGATTATTCCTAAAGCACCATTCATGGCCATAGCGATTGCCATTTTATATTCGGTTACTGTATCCATCGGTGCACTGACTATTGGATTAAGCAACTGAATATTACGAGAGAATCGGGATTCGACATTCGCCTGGTGAGGCAAGATATCAGAATAGCCCGGCACAAGAAGCACATCATCAAAAGTAATTGAAAGATAGCCTCTTTTTACTTTTGCGAAAAATTTATCGCACTTTACTCCATTAAACTTACCTGTCTGGTTCATAATTACTAATTTTTGGGTTTATAAATTGTTAAAGAATATTGATAAAATTGAAATTTTCAATTCCAGAAATGTTACCAGGAAATTAGCTTCAAGTCAAATTAAAAACCCCGTCCGCAAACGAGGTTTTTACATATCTTATCACCCATAATTATATATGGATTAAGAGCGTAGCTTCTATGCTTTTTATTTCTTGTTTATAACATAGATAGAAAAGTCCTTTCACAAAGTGGGATTCAAAGTTTTTTAGAATTCCGAATTCCAACTTTTCAAATTTTTTAGAGTTAAATTCATAGCCGGCGTCTAAACAAAGTTCAAAGTCATTACCAATCGAAACACTGGTAAAGTTGGCTAACATCTTAGAATCGGCCAATCTATCAAATACAGCGATGCTATAAACTCGTTCTGTTTTAGCGGAGACGATAGCTTGGAATTTTTCATTAGTCTGAAGTTTTTCATTAGCGGTAACATAAGAAGAGGCTGCTTTGAAAATACCGGATTCAATTTTAAGATGATATTCCGGTTTTTCATTACGAATCGCTATCTCCGCACCAATCAGATTTTTTTTATTTATCTTCCAGGTAGTTTTAGCGCCAACTGCAGGTTTAGTAATTCGACCTTCAGCCCAAGTACCAAATTGTCCAGCGGCGCAAAGAGGCATCGGCATCATTTCGGTTGAAAGAGTTGGCATATGACCAAGCTCCAATCCCAGTCGCTCATCTTTATCAGAATGGACTTTAAAAGAAAAGAAGTTTATATTAATATCTTTTCCCTCAACTCGTCCATAGGCAACTAAAGCTTTAGCCTTAAGCCAAGGGACAACTTGATAGGTAGCATTAGCTCCAATTCTGAAATTGTAGAAATTCTCTGCTTTTAAATCAGAACTAAAGGCAGTTGAGTTCAGCAGTCCGGCGTAAACATTATTGACTACGATTGAGCTATCGCTCGTAGCAACAATATTTTTAATCTGAGAGAAAGCGACCATATTAACGGTCAACAAAAAGACAACAAGAATAATGATTTTTTTCATGATGGATACGGATTTTATGATTTTTGGTTTTTAAATTTTCAAATAACTATAACTAAGGATTATAACACGTTTTACAATTTGAGTCAATGCTAGCCAAAATAACAAAAACCACGGTTTTAAACCGTGATTTTTAATTTAAATCAGCTAATTTTATCTTACAAACTACTTAACTAATTCAATCGACTTAACAATAACTGGGGTAACCGGTATATCTCGTGCTCCGGTTTGTACTCCCTCAATTTTCTTAACTATATCCATTCCGGAGATAACTTGTCCGAAATTAGTATGAAGTCCATCAAGCCAAGGAGTTTCTGGAAGGGTAACGATAAAGAATTGAGAACCGTTTGTTCCCGGTCCGGCATTAGCCATCGCTAAGCTCCCTTCTATTAACTTACGAGTATTAAACTCATCAGCGAACTTATAGGCCGGTCCACCGGTACCATAGCTACTGGTATCATCGCCTTTGCTATTAGGATCTCCACCCTGAATCATAAAATCTTTAATAATACGATGAAACTTAGTCCCATCATAGAATCCGCTCTTAGCTAGGTTCATAAAATTATTAACGGTAATTGGAGATTCTTCGCTATAAAATTTAACAGTGATATTTCCTAAACTAGTTTTGATAATAGCTTGGGAATAATCTTTAGCTAAGTCTTCTTGATTCTCTAAAGTTCTCATAGGGTTATATGATGTTGTCTCATCTTTAGTTGGCGCCGGGTTTACTGTTCCGCTTAGAGAAGTAGCCGAGGGTTCACTTAAAATGGCAACGTCATTATTATTTTGTAAATTATTAATTAAACTATCAGACGTATCTTCATTTTGCACGTCAGTTTTTATCTCTATTTCCTTATCAGCTTCTTTTGTACAAGCCGACAAACTAACCGCCATTATTATTATGGCAAAAAAGAATAAACTTTTTTTCATATTTTCTTTTATTTTTTATTAATTAAACTTTATATTGTTTTTTAATGTTTCTATCTTCTTCGGCTCGCTTCTCTTCAATAACCTCCTTAGCTCTAATACGTAATTCTTCTAAATTTAATTTATCAAGTTCCTTAGCTTCTTTCGCTAATACTTTTTTATCGTTTAATTCCGGATTTTCAATTACCTCACTCAGTAATACGTCAAGAATTGCCCCTATCTTCGGACCGGGTACAATATGCAAAACATTCATCAAATCATCGCCGTTAATCTTTAACATTTTAACAGAAATCGGGTCGTTTTGCACCATCTCCATCATGTACTGCAAATGGCGTAATTTATAAGGCATCGCTTTTGGCGTTCCCGACCCTAATCTATCGGCAATCCTAATATCAATTAAATCTTTTAAGTTTTCCTTACCAACTTTTACAATCAAACGGCGTACTGAAGCGGCGGTTACTTCTCCAACATTATAATAGAACATGTGATTTTTTACCAGATTAACCGTTCTAATTCTATCATCATTAGCAAACTTTAAACGCGTCATTATTTTATCCGTCATCTTCGCTCCTACATATTCATGATTATAGAAAGTTGCAATGTTATCAATTATTTTTCGAGTTTTTGGTTTTGCAACATCATGAAGCAAAGCTGCAAATCGAACTTGCCATTCCGGGCTCGGACAGGTTTTTAAAGCTAAAACGTTATGTTTAAAAACATTGTAAATATGATGCCTATCTTGTTTAACATCGACTCCCTGTTCTAATTCCGGAATTATATATTGCAATAGTTTACAATCATGCAAAAGCATAATTCCTTCCGCCGGTCTATCAGACGCTAAAATCTTGATGAGCTCATCCTTAATCCTTTCTTTAGAAATAAATTTCAAACTACCGGCGAGTTTTACTATTCCCCGCTGAGTCTTAGGTTCTAATTCAAAGCCAAGCTGGGCGCTAAAACGTACCGCTCTTAACATCCTCAGAGCATCTTCCTTAAATCTATCGGACGGCTCACCAACGGCGCGAATTATTTTTAATTTTATATCCTTTTTTCCTCCAAACAAATCAATTATTTCCTCCGGATTTTCTGGATTAAGAGCAAGTGCGTTAATGGTAAAATCACGGCGTTCTAAATCTTTATCTAGTTTTTCTTCAAACAAAACAATATCCGGATGGCGTCTATCGGAATATCCCTGTTCACTGCGATAAGTGGTAATTTCTAAAACATCTTTTAAACTTTCGCCATCTCTAATTGGAAGTAATACTGTTCCGAAATTATTTTCATATTTAGCCCCAGGCAATATTTTAAGAATTTCCTCTGGTTTAGCATTGGTTGTAATATCCCAATCCTTCGGAACTTTTTCCATTAAAAAATCCCGAACGCAACCGCCCACTATATAAGCTTCAAAGCGCCCCTTTTTAAGAGCGCTTGTTGTTTTAATTACATATTCAGGAATAATCATAATTATCTATTATCTTTTTTTGAAGGAAAATTTAGTATGTAATAAATTAGCGGATAATTTATGTTTTTTAACCCATTCATAATATTCAACCATCGGTTTATTCTCATGGGCACGCCTTACCTTCTTGCCGCTATCAATACTATACATGCCTTCTAGGCGTTTTTTTCTAATTGCATCAGTCGTTGGTATTGGTTGACCACCGCCGCCAAGACATCCTCCCGAACAAGCCATCACTTCTATATAATGGTATTTTTTAAGTTTTGGCAAGATAGCCTCAAAATTTCCGATTCCATTTACTACCCCGACTTTTAATTGATGTCCCGCTAAATTAACCGAAGCTTCTTTGAATCCCTTTAATCCCCTAACCTCCTTAAACTCTAAACGACTAGCACAAAGTTTATTTTTATTTGCCTTACAGGCTAAAGAAATAGCGGTGCGCAGTGCCGATTCCATTACTCCGCCCGAAGCGCCATAAATTGCCGCCGCACCGGAACCATCGTTAAATATTGATTCGGTTTCACTATCAGATAAACTCTTAAAATCAATTTTATTTTTTTTCAAGATAAAAGCGAATTCACGCGTTGTTAAAACATGATCAACTAACGGCCGTCCTTTGTATTTTAATTCTGGCCTAACTGCTTCATATTTTTTCGCCGTACAAGGAACAATAGAAACTACAACAATTTTTTTAGAGCTAATTTTTTTCTCCTTAGAAAAATAACTTTTAATCGCTCCAGCACTATGAATATGCGGTGAACGAGCAGTAGTTAAATTTGGTAGTAGTTCGGGATGATACAATTCAGCATAAGAAACCCAAGCCGGGCAACAAGAGGTCATCATCGGAAAAATCGCTTTTTTATTATTTAATCTTTCTATCAGTTCGTCCGCTTCAGTCATTGTCGTAATATCGGCGCCAAAATTAATATCAAAAACATGATTAAAGCCAAGAACCTTCAAAGCGGTATTTATTTTTTTAGCACAATTAGTTCCATAAGGTATCCCAAACTCTTCCCCCAAAGATACTCGAACAGCCGGAGCAAATTGAGCAACAACAACTTTGCTATCATCCTTTAAAGCCGCTTCGACTTGTTTCCATTCTCCTTGTTCTTCCGCGGCCGCAACTGGGCAAACATTAGTACATTGTCCACAATTAATACAAGCGCTGTTATTATTTTTATTTGGTTTTATTTCTTGACTAGATCCATTACCTTCTATGTGTAAATAATGAATATTTTGCCGATCACAAGCTTGAATACAATTACCGCAATCAATACATTGTGTTCCGTCTATTTCAACTGCATTAGCAAACTTATAAGTTTTGCGCTTAATCTTTCGATCAGGAAAACTGGTAATTTTTATTTTATAAGTTCTCGCTAAATTCAGTAAAGTGCAATTAAAGCGGCGATTACAATCAATACATTTTTCAACATGTGAAGCAAATAGCATTTTCAAATTTAAATCACGCGATTTTTGCACTCGCGGTGAATCGATTTGTATTTCCATTCCCTCTTCAGCTAACGTTGAGCAAGCAGCCTGTAGCTTGTCTTTTCCTTTAATTTCAACAACGCAAACCCGGCAACTAGCCCTAACATCTAAATCAGGATGATTGCACAAAGTAGGAATAGTAAAACCATTTTCCAGGGCGATTTCAAGAATTGTTTGGCCTAGAGAGGCGGGAAATTTTTTGTTGTTTATTTTTAAAAACATTATTGCTTAATTTTAACTAAATCAGAATAGATATTATAAGAGAATAATAAAGCGATTGGACCAATGAGAAAATTAATTATTTGGACTACCGCGTTCCAAACAGCATAACCGATACTCTCTTCTGGCATAGCAAAAAGCGGGGCAGAAATAACGGTGGCAAAAATCCAAATTATAAAACCTAGTAAAGATAATCGACCAAGTACTGGCCAAAAATAACCCTTTACTAAAGCACGACTACGACGGATGGCTTCCATGCCTCTTTTCCCTTCGAAGAAAAAAGCATAAACCGCAAAACTATAAAAAATAGAAAATATTAAACCAGGAATAATCAATAAAAGCATCCAAAGAATAATTAAAATTATTGTTAAAATTGAAAGCCAAAAATATGGCCAAAAAAGAGCTTTAGTTTCTTGAAATATTTCTTTAACTTCTCCGATATAATTATGCTTCACTAATAAATATACCCCCATGTAAGCGCGAATAACAAAATACGTAATATAAATCATTCCCGCAACCACCACTATTCCAGCCAACATTTGTAGTGGAGTAGAAATTACCTTTTTATCAATAAAAATGAAGTTCAGAATCATCAGAACAAGAATAATAATCAAGGGAATAATAGCCGGTTTTATTCCTTCCCAATAAACCCTTAAAAATTTCTCAAAATTCTTCCACCAGATTAAAACGGCATTTTTAAAAATATCAAAAACGGGGGTTAACTTTGGTTTTTTAATTGAGACCGATGAAACACCAGTCTGAGTCGAAGTTTCAATGCTAGGCGCCGTTGAATTAATGTTTTCCATAGTTTTTTAAATTTAATTTATATTTTCATGTTTGCTTTTAATAGTCATAGATAATGATGAACCAAGCGAACAAAGACTAGACTCTTCAAGATTATGAATTAAATCATTAAACAGTTCTTTATCATACTCCGGCTTACTAGCTAGTTCACGTAAGCGATATGTTCCTTCCCGGCAAGCAGTGCATAAACCACAGCTTTCAGCTTCATAAAATTTTAGCCAATAATCGAGTAGCTTTTTCTGATCAGTTTTCTTCTTATCAAATACCATTAGTAATCCTGAACCTTCAACTGGCGCCTGTAGTTGATCAGAGCGCAACAAATCTCCGCACACTTCTCCACCTATCATCACAAAGAAATCAAAATTGGGATAATTTCCCGTGGCTCTTAAAATTTCTTCGGCACTCATTTCCGCCGCCAACGCAAAAACGCCGCGATGTTTTACCTCTCCGCCTAAAGTATAAAATCTTTTTCCTTCATACTTATCTTTAGCTATTAAGCTAACCGCATAGAAAGTCTCAACATTGTTTACAAGAGTCGGCTGGCCATGCAAACCGTACGTCGATGGAAACGGCGGTTTAATTCTTGGTTCGGAACGGTGGCCTTCAATAATATTTAAAATAGCCGTTTCTTCGCCACAGATATAAGACGGCGATTCCGGCTTAATAACAATCTCAACTTTCTTTCCGAATGTTTTATATTTTTTCTTTTCTAAAATCTCTTTTATTTTCTTAAAACAATTTTTATGATATTCGTGCTTAAGGAAAAAATAGATTTTTTTAACGTGAGCTGACCCTAAAAACTCATAAGCTAAGTAAACTCCATTAATAATTTCTTCCGTTTCATTTTCTAATAAGAAACTATCTTTTTTAACGCCCGGCTCGCCCTCGGAACCATTAACCACAATATAAGCGGCTTTATTTCCTTTTAAAGCGGCTTTAACTGTCGCCCATTTATGAGCGGTCGGATAAGCGGCTCCGCCACGGCCAACTAAGCCCGCTTCGTCTATTTTTTTAATTATATTTTTATGAGTCATGACTATCTAAATATTATATAGAATATTATTATCTTGCAATCCAACCACCATCAACATGGAGTACTGTTCCGGTTACATATTTTGACTCATCACTCGCTAAATACAAAGCGGCGTAGGCAATATCATTTGGCTCACCAACATATCCTAGAGGGGTATTTGTCTTAACCATTTTATTAAAGCTATCATTAGTCAACATATCTTTAGTCATATTCGTTACGATAAAACCTGGAGCAATAGCATTTACTCTTATTCCGTAAGCTGCTAAATCTAAAGCAGCTGCATTGGTTAATTGCACAACTCCGCCCTTTGAGGCACAATAAGAAACCGTTCCCGGAAGTCCCACTGTTCCTAAAATCGAGCTTAAATTAATAATTGAGCCCTTAATTCTTTTTTCTTTCATTATTTGCGCCGCTAATTGAGAGCCATAAAAAGTCCCACTAAGATTAACGCCAATAGTCTTATTCCAAGTTTCATCACTAACATCTAAAATACTGCCGACAGTTCCAACTCCAGCGTTATTTACCATAATATCTAAAGAGCCAAACTTATCTAAAGTCGCTTTAATAAGTGCAGCTACTTCCTCGCGCTTAGAAACATCACATTTTACATAAATTGCTTTTTCCGCATCGATTTTTAAATCCGTTGGTGCTTCGTAAATATCCGAGTAAACAACTTTCGCGCCCTCGGTAATAAACAAATCTGCGGTTGCCTTACCCAAACCAGAGGCGGCGCCAGTAATAATAGCTATTTTATTTTCAAGTCTCATATATTTTTTATTATTTAATAAATTTTCCAAGATATGCTGCTAATTCCACTAAACGATTAGAGTATCCCCATTCGTTATCATACCAAGAAATAACTTTTAGCAAATCACCGCCAACTATTTTAGTAGATAATAAATCGATAATTGTGCTATGAGGATTACCAATAATATCGCTAGAAACTAATTCCTCTTCTGAAGCTTCAATAACCCCCTTCATCTTACCGGCCGCCGCCTTCTTAAAGGCTTTATTAACCGCCTCTACAGTAGTTTTCTTCTCTAGCAAATAAACGGTATCGCAAATTGATCCAACTGGGGTCGGGACTCTAACCGCTAAACCATCAAATTTATCCTTTAAAGAAGGGATCGTTTCGGTGGTAGCGGTTGCGGCTCCGGTAGTAGTTGGAATCATATTTAAAGCCGCCGCTCTTGCTCGACGTAAATCTTTATGAGGGCCATCAACTAAATTTTGATCAGCAGTATAGGAGTGGATCGTTGTCATAAGCGCTTTTTTAATACCAAAGGCGCTTTTAATTACCGCGGTTGCCGGTGCTAAACAATTAGTTGTGCATGATGCACAAGAAACAATATGATCAGTACGGCCAATTTTGTTCTCATTAACGCCCATCACAATTGTTTTAACGCCACCCTTAGCCGGAGCAGAAATAATTACCTTCTTAGCTCCCGCCTTTAAATGAAGATTCAAATCTTCTTTAGTCCGAAACCGACCTGTACATTCTAAAACAATATCAACATTCAATTTCTTCCAAGGAAGTTCGGCCGGTTCTTTAATCGCTAAAACTGGAATTTTTACACCATCAACTATAATTGCTTCTTTATTTGAGGTTACTTTTCGACTATATCTTCCATAACAAGAATCAACTTGCAAAAGATGGGCTAAAGTTTTAGAGTCAGTTAAATCATTTACCGCAACAACATTGAGATGAGGAAAATTATCAAAAATAATTTCAAAAGCAGCCCGGCCAATCCGGCCAAAACCATTAATAGCGACGTTTATTTTTCTCATAAATATAAATTTTATGTTTATTAACTTGTATATTATTATAGCATAAAATCTAAATTATTTAAAACAAAAAAACCGCCTTAATCGGCGATTTTTTAGTAATTTAACTGGGCTATTTTTTTTTATTTTTCCGGTTTATATCAACTTCTATCGTTATTTCTCGCTCATCAGCCTTTTCCGGCGGAATCTTCACATCAACCGTTTGTTTTAGAAGATGATGCCCACAGACCGTTCCTCTTATTCCATCGACATTAACCTTAGTCCCAATCGGTGGTAATTGACCAGCTAAATCTTTATATCCCTCATATTCATAAGATAAGCAACACATCAAGCGCCCGCACATTCCAGAAATTCTTTCTGAACCACGATGAACAACTTGTTGCGCTTCGGCCATTTCGGAAGTAATTGAAGAAAACTCACACAAGAAATCTCGGCAACAAAGTCCACGGCCACAAGGACCGCAATCACCGGTAATTTTAGCCTCATCTCGAGTTCCAATTTGAGTTAGACGGATGTTAGAACTAAATCTAGCGGCTAATTCTTTTACTAAATCACGAAAATCTACTCTTCCGTCGGAAGTGAACGCAAAATTCATGCGATTACCATCCAAAGAAAAATGAACATCAATTAACTTCATCGGTAAACTTGTTCTTTCAATTGCCTGGCGACAAAAAGCCATAACCTCGTCTTTTCGTTCTTGATTAGCAACTGAAGCAACATCATCAAAAACCGCTTTTCTCAAAACAGGCTTTATTTCTTTGCTCGCGCCTTCTTCAGAATTTTCTTTTTCAGCACAAAAAGAGATAATCTTACCTAATTCTTTTCCCATCTCAGTTTCAACGATAACATAATCGCCGACCGCTAGTTCAAGACCGGCAGTGGAGAAATTATAAGCCTTATCCCAAGGGGCAAATTGTACTTGGATTATTTTCATAAATTCAAATTAATTGAATTTATGTTAAAGAGAATATCTAATAAACTTGTTAATCTTTACTCCGCCTAAAATATCTTTGATTTTCTTTTTATCGTCTTTAATATATTCCTGTTCATTCAAACAAACTTCGGAGTAATATTTTCCCATCTTACCTTCAATAATCTTTTCGACCATCGCTTCCGGTTTCCCTTCTTTTAGCAGCTGAGCCTTATATATTTCTTTTTCTTTATCCATTTCTTCTTGAGAAACTTCTTCCGGCAATAAATACTTAGGGTTAGCGGCCGCAACTTGCATCGCGATATCAGCCGCTAAGTCACTTTTTCCCGGTTGATCAAGAGCAACTAGAACGCCAATCTTGCCACCTAAATGAGAATAAGCGGTAACAGTTTCTGCCTTTAATATTTCAAAACGGGAAATGGTCATCTTTTCTCCGATTGTTCCACTTAAAGTATCCAAAGATTCAGAAACGGTTGAAGCGTCAAAAGGCGCACTCAACAGAGCTTCTAAATTAGCCGGTTTAATAGTTTTTACAACTTCTAAAACTTTATCAGCAAAAGCTTGAAATTTATCATTTCGAGAAACAAAATCAGTTTCAGAATTAAGTTCTAAGATATAACCTTCATTCTTTTCAGAATTAACAGCCACTTTTACAACGCCTTCGTTTGTTTCACGATCGGTGCGTTTAGCCGCTTTAGCAATACCTTTTTTACGTAAGATAGCAACCGCTTTCTCTAAGTCATTATCAGCTTCTTTTAAAGCTTTTTGACAATCAACCATGCCAGCGCCGGTCATTTCACGTAATTTTTTTATCAGTTCCATATTGATAAGTAGGGATCTAAAAGTGCTTTTTTAGCATATTTTAGAAACCTATAATAATTAATTTAAGCTTTTTTAACGCCAAACAAATTTTCTTTAATAGCGTTTAAAACTAAAGCAATCGTTTTAGTCGCATCATCATTACCAGGAATTGGATAATTTACTTCTTCCGGGTTAACGTTAGTATCACAAATAGCAATAATTGGGATATTCTTCTGCTGAGCTTCTTTAATTGCAGTTTCCTCTTCTTTAATATCCCAAACAAATAAAGCGTCAGGAAGTTTATTTAAAGTAGTTAAACCGCCAACTCGAACTTTTAATTTTCCAATTTCGCGATCAAACTCTAATCTTTCTTTTTTAGTATATTTCTCTAGTTTACCAGAATCTTTTTTCTCAAGTAAATCTAAATATTTTTTAACTGATTTCTTAACGACGGTGAAGTTTGTTAAATACCCGCCTAACCATTTACCAACAATATAAGGCTGGCCAATTTCAATCGCCATTTTTTGTAATGGTTCAGAAACCTGATTTTTAGTACCAACAAACAAAATGCTTTTACCTTCAGCAACAAGCTTAATCATAAAATCTAAAGCTTCATCAAGTTTTTCCTGAGTCTTCTTTAAATTAATGATATAAATTCCGTTCTTAGAGGTAAAAATGAATGGTTTCATTTTTGGGTGCCAACGATTTGTTCGATGGCCGAAGTGCATGCCAGCTTTCAGCATCTCTTCAACGCTTGGTGTTTTTGACATATTTTTTTCTTTGTTACGTCTGCCTCCTCGCCTCAACAATGAGGAAGAAAATAATGGCCAAAAGGCCATGGAAGCATGATGATTAATTAAAAAGAGCCCGCTTAAAGATGCGGAATCTCTACTTATTAAAATAGACTAATTTTAGTTAAATGTCAAGAGAAAATATATTTATTTTTGTTTAGTTTACTATTTTTAGATGCTCAAAATATTTTGCCTAATTTTAGGTATTTTTTTCCAATTTATAACGAGGGGATTTATCAAAATGCCAATATTGTTTCCAATTACAATCACCAAGCGAAGTGTTGAATATCTTAGCGCCGTTTTCAATGGCTAGTTCAAGATTAATTTTTGTTAAATATTTAAAAACGTCTTTAACTAAAGAATTATCAGCTCCGGAAATCATATAAAAATACGTTTCTTTATAAATGACTGATAGTGAAACTGCTGACTTAACCCCATCTACAATAACAGTAACTAGCTTCCATTCAAGCGGTAATTTTATTAAATCAAGAAAATCTTTTCTTTCCCTTCCCGTTCCTAAATATGATTCCTTACCAAAACTTTTTACATTCAAATCAAATAATTTTTCCATATCTTGGAAGTCCTCTTTTACAATCTGAATACTGTAATTCTTCTCTAAGTTTTTAAAGATAGCGCCAAAATTATGGCGGCGATGCTTATTGGGAAAAGCTTTTTTTAAATAATCGGAAAAATTTTCGCAATCGCTTATATCAGCTAAATAGACATAGTCCTCGAGAGGCAAAGAACTAATAATTTCTTCCTCTCCCATTAAATCATAAATCTTAACCGGGTGGGGAAAATCAATTTTTAAAAGTTCCGGCAAAAGATATTCATAGCCTTTCTTAAAAAAGAGACGATTATCTTCTATAAAAAACTCGGCTAGAAACTCCAAATAATTTTTCTTTTCGTTATACTGCAAAGGTAAAAGAGCGACCGCTTCCGTATCGTCATAAGCAACATAAAAATAAAGCGGCTGAGGATTATTTTTATAAAAACAATAGCGCAAATCCCAGAGATCATAAATTGATTCTGCGGGAGTAAGCTTATTCCAAATTTCCTTGGCTATTTCCAAATCTTGCACCAACTTAATTTCAATCATATCTTTTACAGGATATTTGGCTGAAGATGATAATAAGGAGGATTATCTTTATATCGTTTAATCGCTAAACGAATAATTTCTTCCAAAAAATCTCCATAATCCATCCCCACCACTTCCGCCGAAGCGGCGAAACAACCGTCCTGATTCAAGGATGGATTGGGATTTAATTCTAAAACGTAAGGATTATTATTTTTATCAACTCTAATTTCGATACGGCCATAATCATGGCAATCCAAAATTTTATAAGTATCAAGCGCAATTTCGCCCAGCAGTGTTTCCAATTTTTTGCTGATATTTTTCGGCGGTCTCTGAATAATTATTTTATCGTAAATCGAGCCTTCGGTATATTTAGCTTCAAACGGATAAATATGCCATTTATCAGCCGGAAGCTCATCAAAAATAGAACGCGATAAAGGTAGGACTCTCAAGTCATCATCATCACGTCCGATAATTGGAACATCATATTCATCGCCATCGATATATTCTTCAATTAAAGCCGGGCGGCCGATTTCACCGATTACTTTTTCTAGTTGACGGCGCAATTCTTTTTCATCTCTTACCACAGAATCGTTGGTAATACCGATGGAATTATCGGTATTAGCCGGCTTAACAATCAGCGGATAACGTAAATCATCCCTAACTTCATCATCAAGTGAATAAATGTAGTCCCATTCTGGAGTCGGAATTTTATGATAATTTAAAAGCTTTTTAACTCTTATTTTATCAATACAAAGCCCGAGCGTAAACGGATTGGAGCCGGTATAAGGAATCTGCAAGACATCAAAAATAGAAGCGACATGCGGTTCTAGCAAACTTGAATTATTAATGCGCTCGCAGACATTAAAAACTAAATCGACATCGCTGTTTTTTAATTCATTAAAAACCTTGGGCAAATCATTAAAGTCAAAAAAAGTTAATTTATATCCTCGAGCTTTTAAGGCCGTTTCTACTTCTTTGCCAATCAGCGTTAAATCATTTTCAACCAGCGTCTCTTGATCTTGAGCATTTTCATCATAAAGATTACAAGCAATACCAATATGCAAATTGCGTTGGTTAGATATCGCCATCCGCCTAATCTTTTCAATCTTTGACCCGCGCTTTAATATTTCTCTATTAACCGCCGAAATAGAAAAAGGTGTTTTACGAGCCGTTTTTCCGATCGAAGAAGCCGGATGAAATTTAGCAACTTCGTAATTTACTAAACTAACTGCTTGACGAAGATTATCTTGAGCATCAAGCGGGTTATGCCCGGAAACTAAAATCCAACCTAAATATTCATAGCCATCTGGAGGCGACATCACTGAATCGCCAATCTTTTTTTCAAATTGGAATTCTTCTACATATGGAAGCTTCTTCAGGTTATCATTAATTTCTAAATTAACTAATATTCCAGAATGTCCAGAAGAAAAAGTTTCTGCAACTAAATATTGATAAGGTCCGGAAGGAAATTCAAACCGAGGAATATATATTCCACAAACTACTTTCAAATAATTTTCAATTAAATCAACGCGCCAAGCCGCTTTAACACTCGCATAAACCTCATCGCCTCCTAATCTCAGGTTAATCTCAAGCGGCATCGGACCTTGCGCCGTAGACTTAGCCTCAAAATGGATACAACCATTTAAAATACCAAGCTTTTCTAAAGTTTCATCAGCCATAGTAAGGAGTTGGGCTTGATTTTTAGCTGGTAAATTAGACGGAGTCATTCTGGTTGTTTCAATAAAAAACGGCTCCTTGGTTTGGCCATTATCTGAGACCGCACAGAATTTTATTTTTCCATTTTGAACAAGAATATCTAAATCAACTTCATCGCCATCAATATATTCTTCAATAAAAATACCGAGGCCATCTGATAAAGCTGATTCTACTTTAGGCGACATTTCTTTTTTTATATAATCATAACTCTCCCTTAATTCTTCTTCATCGTTAACCCGCATCACAAAAGCACTTCCCGCACCATAAGCCGGCTTAACGACTAGGGGAAAAGTAAAACTTTTAAGAACTTCATCAATATCTTTCACACTCTTAAGTTCTTTAAACTTAACTACCGGTAAGCCATTTTGAGCACAGAATTCTCGAAATAAAAATTTATTCCGAACCCTGTTAGCGACTCGATAAGGAATTCCAATTAATTTATAGCGGTCGATTATTTTAGAAACTAATAATACATCATCTTCTAAAAAAGTAGCCGCCCCATCTAATTTAATCGTCGGGTTATCCTGTAAAAATAATTCTAAAGTATTGAGTGATTCAATGTAATTAGTAGTATTAGCATTAATACAATAATCGGCATAAGGTTGGAAAGTCGCCGCTTCAGTACCAAAAATGATTATTTTCATTCCTAAGTTTTTAGCCTTTTTAATGAAAAGTTTTTTAGAATGAAGTGGATCATTAGCAGAATTACTATTAACGATCAGAATCGTCTTTCCAGTTAAAGTTGATTTATGCTGATCAGGATTTTCGTTTCCATTCATATGAAGATTAATAGACTTATTTAGCTAAAGTATTTTAATTTATTTAAGATTATAAGTGACTCCCATCTCAACAATTACTTCCCGACTACCAACTGTAACTTGCGGATCGACCGAGCCATTAGCGCCACCCATTCCGCCCTTACCATCAGCATAAGAAGAATAAGGCAAAGGCTGAACAGTATTTTCCCACCAACTACCAATTTCTTTGAGTCGTACTCCGGCCGCATCGGCTAATTCTTGACTCTTATTATTTGCATCTTTAATCGCCTCAACTCGAGCCTTTTGTTTTAAATCGTTAAGTTGCGAAGAATCAAAAGTTAGACCAGCGACTTGGTTGGCTCCAGCCTTAGAGGCGGCGGCAATCACCTTATTAAGCCGTGAAGAATCTTTATCGTAACCAGTAACTTTTATAACTAATTGTTGATTAGCATTATAACCGGAAACAATAGAAATATTATCTTTATAATCATATTGAGGATAAAGAGAATAATTTTGTGTTTGAATATCAGCTTCTATAACATTAAGACCTTTGACTGCTTTAATAATATTATCCATTTTAACATTGAGCTGATTTAAAGCTTCATCGGCTTTAGCAACTTTATCAATTTGGACTCCTAAAGTTACAATTGCTAAATCGGGTGTATAAGAGACTTTTCCTTGGCCAATAATAGTAACTTGTCTAAAAGTTTGATTAACAATTCTATCTCTTAACAGAGAAATAACGATTACTCCAGCCAATAGCAAAATTCCAATTAACATTAACCAAACCTTAGGTTGGCGCCAAGAAGATGTTTGTAAATTATTTTCTGACATATATTTATATTTAATAAATAAGTAATGAAATTATAGCACAAACGTTAAAAACGACAATGTAAATAGGCTTTTCTCTGCTTTTCTGGTAAATGTTCAATAGCATAGCGTAAAGCGGTACGAGGCATTTTGCTAATATTAGCATCCAAAAAATTGAGTAACTTATCCCGGCTCACTCTTTTCCCCGCCTCTCTTAACATCCAACCAACCGCTTTATGCATTAAGTCATGCTTATCATTTAGAAACTTTTTGGCATAAAGGAAAACTTCTTTAGAACTACCTTGACGAATAAAATAAAAAGTTGAAATCATCACTATTCTTTTTTCCCAAAGGTTAGAAGAGATGGCTAATTTATTTAATAAATTATTCAGTTCACTTTTATATATTTTTTGATAATGAAATAGAAAATGCCCAACTATTTTAGGGGCGCTTAAGTCTACTAAGTCCCAATTGTTGATAAACTTAGTATTTTTAAGATAAAAATCAAAAATCTTTTTTCTTTCTGCCTCAAGCGTAGCTATTTCATATTGATACACTAAAATAAAAAGTCCAACTAACCGATATTCATGAAAACGACTTTTTAAGAGTCGACTAATATCCGCTAAAGAAGCCGAATTGTATTCAACCGCTATTTTACGAGAAACAGGGACTTTAATTCCTAAAAAAATATCACCCTCTCCATATTGACCAGGCCCAGTCTTAAAAAAGCGCTGCAAGATAAGAGCTTGTTTTTTATCAGCTAAATTATTTAAACTTGTAGAAATTTCTTTAAAATAGCTCATATTTAAACTTTTTAATAATGATATTCTTTCTTATTTAAAATAGTTACCGCTCGATAAATTTGTTCAAGTAGTATTACTCTAGCGAGTTCATGCGGAAAAGTTAGCTTAGATAAAGATATTTTTTTGTATGATGTAAAAATTTCCTGGCTAAACCCTAAGCTTCCTCCAATTATTAAAATAATGGGACCGACTATTTGATCCAATTTCTTTGAAAAAACTAAAGAGTCTAGTTCCTCTCCTTTTTCGGCCAATAAAAAAACCGTTGCCCCTGGCCTACGGCTTAAATATTTTTCTAAACGCTTAGCTTCTTCCTGTTTAGCAATTTCATGACCGGCTTTAGAGAACGGTTCACTTTTTAATTCTTCAATTACAATCTTGGCATAAGGCTTCAATCTCTTCAAATATTCTTCGGAGGCTGTTTGCCAATATGTTTCTTTTATTTTGCCATATGCAAGGATAGTTAAATCAAGCATAATTTACTGCTGATAAAAATCTTTCAAAAGTTTATTAAAATTTGCAACTCGCTGATTATAATCAAGAGCGGTATTATATTCAAATCCGCCATCATCTTTCATATTAATTATCGAATTATACAAGGCAGTCATCTCTACTACTTTCTGCTTGGTTATTAAAACGCCCTGATATACCTTGCCGGAACTTTTTCGTAAAATCTCAATCTTACCTAATTTTGTTTCATTAAATAATCCATCAAAGTTATAATCATCATCCCCGGTTTGTGCTTGGCCATTTATACCGTTAGGGATTACTCCGATTGGAAAATAATTAGTTGTTTCTCCATAACAATAACCAGAGCTAGAAATAGAATATTCAACTGGGCAAGAAATTCCGATAGCACTATGGTTAATATCAGGAAAATCTAAAATCGCTGTTCCATATCCGAGTTTTTTCAAAATTGCTAAAGCTAAAAAAGTCTTATCTGAGCAAACACCTTTATTCAAATATAGTGTTTCATAAGGAAAATATGGATTATTGGTTACTGCTCCAACTTTAGCTTGGTCATAAGGAATATATTGAACAAGAGCTAAGGCGCTTTCCGCTAACTCATCGTCCGACCAGCCATTATTTTTAGCTACAGCAGATAAACTATTCACTAAATCATTAACCGCAGTATCATTAGCTTTAGTTTGAAAAAAAATGTTATAAAAAGCTTCACGCAAGTTAGCCGGTGGATTATTAGCCGGATAACTAAATACTTTTACAGATGTAGCATAATCTTCATAAAGTGAAGGCGATAGTTTTAGGGTTACCATTTGATTAGCATTCTTATATTTGAAGGAAAAATATTTTTCAACGCTGCTAAGCGTTGAAGGGACCACGCCTATAACTGGCGAAGGCGAAGCTTGAACTGCAGAATTATTCCCAATTAAAATCTTGCTTAAATCATTATTGCTAATTCCTAAACCCAAACTTCTGATAACATTAAAAGCGTCCTCCGGCCTTCCTAAATAATAAAGCTTAAGATTTAAAGGATTAATATAATAAGCCTGGCCCTTATCTTGAACTTTTAAAATAATCCTTCCCGATAAACGGGTCGGTGCATGGCTCGCTAGAAAAGAATCGATATCTTTAGTTGAAGCACCTAAACCAAAATCACGCATTATATTATAGGCGTCATCTGGACGACCAAGATAATAACGCCTAGAATTAAGGGGATTAACATACCAAGCCTGGCCCTTATCTTGAACTTGAAGAAGTATCCGACCATTTAAACTAGCGGCTTCAGCGGCGCGACCAAAAGAAAAACTGGTACTAACAAGTACTAGGCCAAATAGAAATAATAAAAATTTTAATTTATCTTTCTTCATAATCTAATAAAGTAACAAAGACGTCTTTATCCGGAGGAAATGGTAAGTGATGAACGTCATTAATAGAAATTATTTTAATATAGCCATCTCGATCAACTATTATCTTGCTGATTGAAGATTGAAATATTTCCATCGACAAAAAACCGATAATATCAGCATTCAAAATCCCGGTGAGTAATGATTTGATGAAATTTCCATGACAAAAAATTGCAACTTTCTTGCCTTTATAACGGTGAAAAATATCAGCTAAAGCGCGTCTAGTTGCTGTTTGCATTTTATCTAATTCTTTATCAAGAAGCTCATGCCGCTTCAAACGTTTTTCCCTTTCTTTTTCCGTCATGTTAAAATATTTAATCCGATACCAATCAACCCAATTAAATTCGTTAAGTCTCGGGTTGATTATTAGCTCTTTACCTGATTTTTTAACAAACTCAGCGGCTGTTTCTTTGGCTCTAGCTAATTCACTAGAACAAATAATATCTATTTTGGATTTCAAAAGACGTCTCGTTAAATATTTCCTCTGTTCCAATCCGGACTTAGAAAGCGGCATCTCTTTGTCACCCAGTTTCTTTTCTTGTTTATAGTCCGGATGACAATGGCGAACTAAAAGTATTTCGGTATAAGGTTTGTTGGTCTTCGGCTGGATCTTAATGTAGGGATTTTGATACATAATTTTTTAAGAAAGATTAGTTTGAACAAAGCTCCAATTAAATAGGTTTTTTACAACCGCTTCAATATAATCAACCCGCTTATTTTGATAATCGAGATAATAAGAATGCTCCCAGACATCGAGAGCTAGGAGTGGTTTTAATCCTTTAGCTAAAGGATTATCGGCATTAGTGGTTTTTATTATTTCTAAGCCATTTTCTCCTTTAACTAGCCATACCCAACCACTACCGAATTGACCAAGGGCAGCCGTTTTAAATTGCTCATAGAAATTATCCAAAGAACCAAAGCTTGAATTTATTGCCATTAAAACTTTTTCAGGAATATTTCTATCTTCCGCTTTAGCACTCAAGCAAGACCAAAACAAATCATGGTTGTAAACTTGAGCGGCATTATTAAAAATAGCTACTCGCTCCGGTTGACTAGCTGTTTTAATAATAATTTCTTCCAAAAAAGAACCTTCAAATTCAGTCGAAGCAATAAGTTTATTTAGATTATCAACATAAGTCTGATGATGCTTTCCGTAATGAAACTCCAGAGTCTTTTCGGAAATATATGGCTCAAGCGCATTTTTAGCAAATGGCAAAGGTTTTAGAACGAACATATATATTTATAATTAGTTTATTAGCGGTTAAATTATAACAAATTTACTGATTTTAGGCCATTTTTAATTTACGTCTCAAGGCTAGATAATTAGGAACAGTTTTCGCTACTAAGGCCCAAAATTTAGGAGAATGATTGAATTCGCCAAGATGACAGAGCTCATGAACAATAATATAATCGGCCTCTTCGGGCGCTAAAAATACTAAGCGATAATTAAAGCTCAAATTTCCTTTTTTAGAACAACTTCCCCATCTTGTTCTTTGGCGCCTAATACTTATTGCTCCATATCTAAAACCATAAAACTGATTGAAATATTCCAAGCGCTCTTTCACTAAAGCCGCCGCTTGTTTTTTATTTTTCAAATAACTCTCTAAGGAATCCTTCACTCCCGAGGCGATTAAAGTTTTTTTCTGAGTCGCTAACTTATTTAAAATCCAATCTGCCTTACTAATTAAAAAGTCTTCCACAGTTTTTTCGTTAACGAAAACCGGTTTTGTAACCGATATTTCACCATTTCCATAGATTAAAAGACGTAAACGCCTTGATAAGCGATACGACTTAAGGGTATAAGAGACTTCTTGATCCCTTAATAAAATTTTCTTTTGTTTTTTAGACATTATTTTCTTATTGATAAAATCATTATACTGGCTCAAGCGACCTTTGACAACTAAATAAAAAGGTTATAATATTCTAAGAACCAATAAATATGTCGCACCTTAAAATCATGAATCATGAATCAAAAAACTATTTTTTTCGATCAAGGAAAACCTTATTTGGTTTTCCTAGCCTCTGCCCTATTTCTACAGCTTGATGGCGACGTAATGGTTGAGCCAACAAGTATAGAAGACCTCTCAAAGAAAGAATTTATACCAAAAGAAGAAGCCTATATTCTTGATATCGCGCCGGAAACAAATCAAGAATTAAGTCTTTGGACTAATTTCCGCTTGCGCAATGAAGGAAAAATTAAGCTTTGGGTTTTTCAAAAACATGAACAAGCGAACATTTGTTTACAAGCTTTTTTACAAGCCGGTTATCGTCTATCTTCTGATTGGATTCAAACAGCGCTTGAAACCTCTAAAAATGTATTAGCAACCGAGAACAAGCAGGCCGAAAGATGGCTCAGAGCTTACGAAGCTCAACGTTCGCTGGATTTCAATACTAACCATCAAAATGGCGTCAATAAGTTAATCATTAAAATGATTAATGAACTTATTGCCGGTGAAACAAATCGGGAAATATCAACTTTAGCCGAAATACAAAAAGAGGCCGAGAAAAAAATGGAAGCCAACCTGCGTTTTTGGAAAAAGATGAACTTAAGTGGCCCGTATTACAGGGGCTATCCCTTTCAAAAAATTCCCCTCTTTAGTTTAGGGGAAGAGGAAATAAATTTCCTCAATTTACACGGGCTTATACAGCTGATCTTTGATGAGAAAAAAATCATCAACTTCGTGCTTGAATATAATTGCCGGGGAAAAATTCATTATCTCCTTTTTAATAAAGGGATGGTAATAAATAGAAAAACCTACGCAAATGTAGCAAGTATGAAATCAATAAGAATTAAAGCGGCCGAAAAACTGCTCTACGCTTGAGCCTCTATAATCTTAAGAGCTCAATAATAAAAAATTAGCAAAAACCCGACCAAAAGGCCGGGTTTTTCATTGGCAAAATACCAATAATATTTTTAATCAAACATCTTTTTTTTCGCACCTACATTCCTTTTTAATTGACCGCAAGCAGCCGAGATATCAGAACCAAAGCTAAGACGAACAGTTACAGAAACACCATTTTTTTCTAAAATGTTTTTAAAATTGTTAATTGTTTCACGCGTTGAAGCTTGAAAGCACCCGGTTTCATTGTATGGAATAAGATTGATAAGATATAATGGCCTTCTCATTAAAATCGATAATTCTTCGGCATCGGCTTGACTATCGTTAATTCCCTTCATCATTAAGTATTCAAACATTACTCTTCTACCAGTTTTTTTAATGTAGTCGTCGACTGCTCTAAAAACATCTTCAAGTGCATATTTTTTAGCAACTGGCATTAATTTGCGACGGAGATTATCGGTTGAGGCATGCAAGGAAATGGCTAAATTAATTTGCAATTTTTCACCGGCCAATCTTTTTATTCCTTCAGTTATTCCGGCCGTAGAAACTGACATTCGACGGGCGCCAATATTTAAAGTTTCTGGATTATTAATAAACTTAACCGCTTTGATAAACTCATTATAATTTAAAAATGGCTCACCCATTCCCATAAAAACAATATTATCAACTTTTTCTTGCTTACCTTCCATTTTTAAAAGACGTTGCCAAAAAACTACCTGTTCAACTATTTCTTCAGATGATAAGTTACGTTTAAAACCAGATTGACCGGTCGCACAAAAAGCACAATCAAGTGGACAACCAATTTGGCTAGAAATACAAACGGTATTGCGATGCTCCCTAGAATCAGTTTTACTTTCATTATCTTCCCGTTCTTCATCTTTTTTCTCAGCTTTTTGCCTGATTAAAACTGTCTCGACCGATTCCCCATCTTCTAAATAAATAAGCGCTTTTTTTGTTAACATTCTCCCTCCTTGTTCAAAAACATCCGCTTTTATTTCCAAAGGACATTCTAAAATAAGCTCTTCTCTTAAAGATTTTGGTAAACTTGAAGCTTCGCTCCAAGAAGAAATATAATCTTGAAAAATCGCTTTATTTACCTGAATATATCGATATTTAGGTTGATCTTTTAATATTTTTGATAAATTTTTTAATTTCATCTTGATAAAGTTAACTTTGGTTTAATTAAAACTAAATTTTTATAAAGATTTTAGAGTAATACTTACTATTTCACTGCGCGATGTTGTGCGCATTGGTGGCCCCCAAGTTCCTAATCCCCCATTAACTATCAGAGCTAAACCATCTTTTACAAATAAACCGTACCCATAGCCCTTATAAGCTAACCTGGCTAAAAAATTAAAAGGAAAAAGTTGGCCAGCATGCGTATGGCCCGAAAGTTGCAAATCAATTCCTGCCTTAGCAGCTAACTGAGTATTTTTAGGTTCATGAAAGAGCAAGATACTTGGTTGAGCCTCATTATACCCAGACTGCTCCAAAATAGTTTCATATAAATCAAAGTCCTGATTAAAAGAATAGTTAATACCAATAATTTGTAACCCGTCAATCAGAACTAATTTATTATCTAAAATTTTTACTTGGCCATCTTTTAATAAATCCTTTACTCGATTAAAGCCGAGATATAAATCATGATTACCAAAAGAATAATAAACTCCTTTAGTCGTTTTAAGACTAGCAAATGGAGCATGTATCCAAGAAAAATCCGACTCCATTCCATCAAACAAATCCCCGGTAATAAAAACCGCCGTTGGCTCTAATTTATTTACTTTATTTAAAACGCGAGAAAAAAAATCTTTGCGATATACTGCTCCTAAATGAATATCGGAAATCTGAACGACTTTTTTACCCTGCCATTCAGCCGACAAGTCTTTTATTTTAACTTCATACTCTTTTATTCTAGGAATAAACGCATTGTATAATCCGAAAGCAGAAATAAGCAGAGTTCCAAAAATCAAAATTACTTTTATCAATACTGGGGTTAAACTAAATCCAAACCAAAGACCTAATAACTTTATAATCATAACTAAAACTATCATCAAGCCGAAGTTCAGCAGCATTCCAATCCAAAAACCAGCAACCATATAATACCAACGGGTCGCTAAATTATCCCATTTATGAATAAGGTACGAAGCAGCAATTGCGGAAACAAACATAAAGGCGATAGTTATTGCCGCAATCAATTTATCATTAAAAGTTAATAAGCCAAAAAATTTAACAAAAACAAACCAAGCTAAAATATGGCCAAGCAATAAGACCAAAGCGGAAACGGCAAAAAATAATAATTGCATCATAAACTTTAAATGACCCCTGAAAGGTTCTGTTAATTTTAATTCTTCTTGAAAAACGGAAAATTAGCTAATTCTGCTCGGCTACCGAGTTCGACGCTTATTTCCAGCAATCTATTGTATTTAGCGGTTCTTTCTGAGCGAGCCGGGGCACCGGTTTTTATTTGTCCCGTTCCCATCGCTACCGCTAAATCAGCGATAAACGTATCCTCAGTTTCACCGCTACGATGAGAAATTACCGCCGTCATCTTATTTTTTCTAGCTAATAATATTGTCTCGATTGTTTCCGATAGAGTCCCAATTTGATTGAGTTTTATTAAAATTGAATTGGAAGACTTTTCGTTAATTCCTTTTTCTAGGCGTTTGACATTAGTAACATATAAATCATCACCAACAAGTTGCACATCATTATGACTTGTTAGAAAATCTCTAAAACCATCCCAATCATCCTCAGCAAAAATATCTTCAAAAGAATAAATTGGATATTTTTTCATTAAATCGGAATAGAAATTTGATAATTCTGAACTATTTAATGACTTACCTTCTTTATGTAAATTATATTTTCCATCATTATAAAATTCAGTTGCGGCGGAATCAATTCCAAAAATTATATCTACTCCTAATTTATAACCGGCTAAACTTACCGCTTCGGTTAATAATTCAAAAGCTTCTTCGTTGCTTTTAACTGCCGGGGCAAAACCGCCTTCATCACCGACGGAAATGCTATAATTTTTTGCTTTCAAAACTTTTTTTAAAGACTGATATATCTCTGCACACATCCTAACTGCCTGGGCCATATTTTTAGCTCCAACCGGTAAAATCATGTACTCCTGGATATCAGTCGCCCAATCGGCATGCTTCCCGCCATTTAAAACATTCATCATCGGCATCGGTAAAAAATATCTTTCGGAAAAATCTGGATTAAATTTTGTTAAATACTGATACAAAGGCTCACCCAGCCCACTGGCCGCCGCACGGGCAACCGCTAGTGATACCGCTAAAATAGCGTTAGCCCCTAAATTAGCTTTATTATCTGTTCCGTCTAAACTGATCATCGTCTCGTCTATTTTTTTCTGATTCTTAGCGTCTAAACCAATTAAAGCTGGAGCGATTTTTTCTTCAATATTTGCAACCGCCTTTAATACGCCTTGCCCGTTGTATAAATTCTTATCCCCGTCTCTTAATTCGACGGCTTCATAACTCCCAGTCGAAGCACCGCTAGGAACCATCGCCATTCCGATTGCTCCATTATCTAAAATAACCTTAGCGGCTACCGTTGGATTTCCGCGCGAATCAAGAACTTCTCTTGCCTTAATTGATTTTATATTCATAACAATAATTTTAAAAATTTATACAAGCTTTACTGATATGGCTCTCCGTTCTATCAATCACTCGCTTAAGCATTCTAACCGCCTCTAAACCATAATTACCGACCGCTGTTTCATCGGATAACATAATGATATCGGCACCATCTAAAACAGCGTTAGCAATATCGCTGATTTCGGCTCTGGTCGGACTTTGATTCTTAATCATCGAAGTCATTACTTGAGTCGCAATAATTGCTGGCGTTTTATGCCAATGAGCATGTCTGATTAGATTTTTCTGGACCATCGGTAATTCTTCAATTGGTGTTTCAATCCCTAAATCACCGCGCGCAATCATTATCATATCGGAAGCAATAATAATCTTATCAATATTTTTAAGAGCAATCGCTCTCTCTATTTTAGAAATTATGCGAATATTTTTATGTTTACCAAGAAGTTTTTTCAACTTCATAACATCAGCGGCGGTTTGAACAAAAGATAAGCCAACATATTCCATCCCCTCTTTTAAACCAAATTTTAAGTCTCTAATATCTTTAGGGGTAAGTCCGCCTTTACGCATATTCGTATCGGGAACATTAATTCCTTTATTGGAGGTGAGTAGTCCACCATGAATAACTTTGGCGCTAATAACTTTACTTTTAACGGCCATAACCATTAGTTCTATTTCACCATTACAAAGAAATAAAGGCTGATTTTTCTTAATATCAAGATGTAGTTCTTTATTATCAATTGGTATTATTCCATTTTTTTTATATGGTTCAGACGAAAAAACAAAATTATAAATTTTACCTTCATCCAAAGTTATTCCCCCTTCTGGCATTTTACCAACTCTTATTCTCGGCCCTTGAAGATCAAGCAAAATAGCCACCTTGCTTTCGTTAGTCTGGTTAAATTCTAAAACAAATTTTCTAATTCTTTTATACTGATCATAACTAGCATGAGAAAAATTGACCCGGATAATATCAACCCCCGCTCTTAAAAGTGCTTCTAGTTTATCGGGCGCCTCGCTTTTAGGCCCAATTGTAGCGATTATTTTTGTATTCATAGTAAATTTAAATTAATGATTCTACCTGTGACAGTATAAAGTAAAACTCATATTTTATCAAGGTTTTTAATTAATGTTTGATAGAACTCTAAGTTGTTCAAACTAGCTAGTTTATGGCCTAGAGGTTCTTGTAAACGAAACAGATGATGAAGATAGGCTCGCGAATGATTTTGAAGTTCAAATAAATGGCTATCTTTATTTATCGGCTTAAAATCACGAGTGAATTTAGAGTTATTGATGTTGATTGTTTCATATTTCAGCAATTTTTTTTCAAAAAATAATTTCCCATGGCGGCCTTCACGTGTGGGGATCACACAATCAAACATGTCCCAACCCATGAGAGCGCAACGCTTAATATCCTCTGGCGTCCCGATTCCCAGAGCAAAACGGAGAGAATCTTCAGGAATAAAGCTAGCCGTTTTATGCAAAACTTCTGCTAAAAAATTACCTTGCTTATCAACTGGCCGAGCACCGAATCCGTAACCATCAAAGCCTATTTTGACTAATTCTTTGGTGCAATGTTCTCTTAAATCTATTTCAGCGCCGCCTTGAATAACAGCGAATAACAATGGCCGCTTGATGCCGCTAAGACGGCGTTTTTTTATTTGCTTATTATATTCAATCTTACATCTTTTTGCCCAAGCGAGAGTGCGTTCAACCGCCTTTTCTAAATCCAATCGAGAAAATTCATTAGGCGGACAATCATCAAGGCAAACCATCATATCAACCCCTAGTGCAAATTGAATTTGAATAGATTTTTCCGGAGTTAGTTCATGGCGCGAGCCATCAAGGGGTGATTTGAAAATAACTTTATCATCAGTTATTTTACCCATCTGACTATTTTTATGAATTAAAGAAAATATCTGAAAACCACCTGAATCAGATAAGAGCGGACCCGACCAATTCATAAATTTATGAATTCCTCCAGCTCTTGCTATAATTTTTAAACCAGGCTGAAGATAAAGATGAAAGGTATTAACCACTAAAGCTTTGGTTCCGGTGCGTTTTATTTCTTCGTTACTTGTTAATTTAACAAAACCGCGAGTGGCATCGGGCATATAAAAAGGCGTCTTTAAAAAACCATGGGAAGTTTTTAACTCCCCTTGGCGTAAACCGTTCTTTTTAGTTTTTTTAATTTTAAACATAAATATTATTCAACTCGACCGGAATTATTTAAATTAGCAATATCATCATCTTCCAATTTAGTGGTTTTAGATTCTATCTTGCGAGTTATTACAGCTTGAGTTTCATTATCTAAAGCAGTAACCACTGAGCCCGGAGAAAGAATTAAAACTTTATTTTGGTCGGAAATAGTCGGCGTGACAGAAATAGAAAATGAGGCGTCAACTTGATAAACGGAAACTGGTAAGCGTCCAATACTCCAAATAACCGCCCGTTTGACTTCATCATAATAAAGACTTCCAACACTAACTGATGATTTGTCATCCCAAACGACTTGATTAGGAAGATTAAAAGTTGCTTGGGCGCCACTTAGTTCATGTAAATTATTCTTTACCTTCCAATAAACTTTAAAACTACTTTTTTCGCCCACTTTTGGAGGTAAAGGGCCGGAACCAACCGGTATATTATCATCATTGAAATATCTAATTTCTTCTAATAGAGAAAGATCGCTATTTATTTTAGTTACAATAATATTACTTTTATTTTTATTATCGCCTGATTCTTGGCTATTAACTCCATACTGGGAATATGATGACAACTGAAGACTTTTTCCAAAATCGCTATCTTTATAATTTTTAAGATTAATAGTAAAGTTTATTTCCCCTTCATCTCCCGGTTTTATTGCCGCTAAAGCGGGAATATCATTTTTTGTCCAAACAATCATTTTTCCGATTCTAACATCACCAGTTTGCTCCGCTCTAAGAGAATTCCAATCAAGAAAGGCGCCGTCAAGAACGGCCATAATCACGGCATCTTTAAAAATATTTTGTCCTTTATTGCTGTAATTTAAAGTATAGCTTAAAGTATCGCCAAAGCTAACCGCCCCATTATTCTTTGACCCATTTAAAAATAAGGTGAGATTTAAGTCACTCTTAATTATTTCGGGATTCAGCGTTTGTTCCCAAAATAGATATTTCTTACCATCAGCTAATATTTTTTCTAAACGGACTATTATTTTTGTATCAACGGGTTGATCTTTTATTTGATACTTGAAATTTATTTTTTTATTAGCCGATCCTTTTACTAACCCGGAAATTAACCAATTGTTAACGCTGCCGGAAGAAGAGATTGTTGTTTCTCTATCGGTTGGGCTAGTAATTGTGGTCGTCGGGGTAGAAGTACTAATAGTCGCACCGCTTGGCAAAATAAACTCTAAATTAAAATCTCCAAATAAATTATCTTCAATATCAAAAAAAGAAATATTTAATTCATTATCTTGATTAACAAAAGCAGTATTTGAAGATTCTATCCCAACTTGAAAACCAATACCGCTAACAATCGTTGCGTCCGAACTCTCTTTTTTGAATTCACTGGAAAAATTTAAAGGGACATAACTAAGGCGGCCGGAAATTATTTGCACGGTCTCAACCGGAGCAATAATCATTCCGGTTACTATGAAAGAGCCCTGGGCTCCGGACGATATATTGGGTAGACTAAAACCATAATTTCCACTAAGCGGAGACAAGGAAGAGCTAGAGTAAATAAAATTTTCCGGGTATTTAAGCTCTAACCTAATTTGATTCATGCCAAATTTGGTCGGATTAGAATATTCTATTTTATAAGAAAACTCTTCCCCTACCTTTACTTTTTCCGGTGCTGAAATAGAAAATTCTAAACCATTCATATCATTACCTCTGGCAAAAAAATAAAAATAACAAAAAGCGGCAATTAAAGATAGCAGACTGATAACCAATAATCGTTTAAACATTTTTATAACAAACAATTGTCTTTTTTTAACCTTCATGATTTTAACATCAACTAAGCCGCCTTTTTTATCGCGATAAATTTCCGTTAAATTTGAATCAATTTCTTGATGCCTTGCCTCCCTTTCAACAACTTTTTCAAAATTAGCAACTTCATTCTCGGTCGGCATCGGTCTTTGAGTAAAAGCCGAAAGCCCGGATGAATTTTTTTTATCTATTTTTATTGTTCTTTTCAATTTTTTTTCTCCTGGCATATATATTTAATTTACTTTGTTTAACAAAACCGAAAAATATTTATCAGAATCTATTTGATTAGATATTTCCCAACCATTTGACCAATTTAAATTCTCCGGATGTTTCCAAAAAACATTAATTTCTTTAGCAACAAATAAACGACCATAAAAATCACTTGGCTTAGCTCCCGGCTGTTTTTGGACCAATAAAGAATAGCCCCATAGATCCTTCGCCTCTGGGTTTAATAATTTATTTAAGCGATCAAGAAATCCATTGCGCTCACTATTATTATCGAAGAAATTAAATGGTAGTTCATATTCTAAAGTTATCTCAACTGTTTGCCCCGGATCAACTACGACCCAACCGGCTAAAACTGTTTTATTGCTTTCAGAATATATTTTTAAACCGCTTCCTTTATCAGTTTCTGCTACTCTCTCGTTTTGTAAAAATTTACTATCTTCCCAGGCGCTATCTGGTTTCTCAATTGGAGGAAAATCGGGCATCGTAAAACCAGTTGCGGAAATCAAACGGCTTCCTGAGGGAACATAAACTCTGAGCCAATCAACATTACGAACTCCTGTCAGGGCCTCGTGTTTTATCCCATTATGCGTACGCAGTATTTTAACAGTATTTATTATTTGACCATTAGGGTTTACTCTCGATAAGTGTTCTATTTTTTCAGTTATTTTTCTATCTGATTTTTGCCCGGCAATATTAGTATTTACCACCATTAAATAATCGCGATTAGTATCCTTTACTTCACCCGCCCAATTACGCGAACTTACTTCTGCTTGTAAAGTTTGATCCTTAAAATAAAACATTACCTGTTTTTCGGCCATACTATCTTCAAAAACAGAAATTATCTTTAACAGATTATCTTGATTAAGTTTCGTTGGTAAAATTTCTAATATTTTAGCCATCAAATCGCCGATAATTTTTTTTGGTTTATTGTCTGGATTTTCCATTAACCCTTGTTCTAGTGGAATTGTAGATTTTATTACTTCCTTCGAATCATTAAATAAAGCTGTTTCATTAGGATTAGTTTTTTCTAAATTTTTATGTTCAACAATTTTTTGGACTGTTTCCCAAAAATTTTGACTATCAATAACTATTCCGTATTCAGCCGTTAAATCAATCGGACCGGTAATCTCTAAAAGTCTTTCCACGACTGTTGGTGTTAAACTAATAACCCCATCAACCGTTGGCCCATTACTTTTTTCATAAAACCACATTAAGTTTTGCGACGTCATTCTCCAATCAGGCCACCAATTAGCATCCCAAAAATGCCAAAGAGGGTTAACCGGCCACAACGGTTCGGGCGCTTTAACCTTAACCGTCATAGCGCCTTCTGTATCATAAGAACCTCCGCCCGGAACTTCTAAATTTTTAATCTTACCGCCACTCAAATCAATTAAAGCATAGCTGCCCAAGAACCCACCAGAAGCTCGAAGTTCAGAGTTATTTTGAAAAATCAATAAGTATCTTTTATCTTTGCTCAAACCTAAAATTTCTTTCATTTTAACCGCCGCGGAGACAAAATTATCGAGATTGGAACTTAAAATTTTAGACTGATTAGCCAAAGCAGAAAATTTTTCTTGATATTCTACGGGGAGATTTTTAGAATTAATACTATTAACTATTTGATTTAGCTGTTTGGCGTCTTCAACCGCTAAACGACCGAACTTAGAAAAATTATCCAGAGCAAGCAGGAAGTCCAAATCTTTATCTTGCTGATTAAAAAGGCTATCGGTCGCTAAAACTAAATTTTTGCCCAGCGATGAGCTCACCGCTCCCGCCGCTAAAAACTTTTTACTTTCCGCCGCTAATTTTATTTTTGGGTCGCTTGACCAAGAGGCTAAAAAAAGAAGTGAATCGCTAATTACGCTTAAATCAGCTTGTGCTTTTAAAAACCCGTCTCCTGCTTCAGAAAATCTAGCATCAGCTTCTTGAAAATCTAAATCAGAAACAGAATTTGCCGCCGCTAAAAGATTATTAATCGCGCCCTTAGATCTATTCATTACTTTTGCTTCTAGACTACTAATATTTAAAAGCTCAAAATAGGAAAGTAGTTTAATTGGAATAATAATTAAAATTAAAACTAAAGTAAAAGAAAAAATTGAGCGATACCAAATTACTTTAGCTTCCGCGGCTGCTAATTTTTCTTTTTTATTCAATCTAAAGCGAGTACTAAGAATTTTATGCCTCCTATCTATCTCTCTTTTCCAAAAATTCTTTCTGGTTTTAGAAAAATGCAAAGAAGGTATTTTTATAAACTTGAAATTTGTTTTTTTAACAGTTTTAACGATAGATTTTTCAAAGTCTTTAATTTTATCTACAGTTCCCCGCTCTTTCTTTTTAAATATATTTTTAAAACCAACAAAAAACGGTAAATGCCTAGGTTGATGTGCTAAAGAAAAACGAGGTTTTTTAAGTATTGGTTCAAAATTATTTTTTTTAGGGGCGACTGCTTTTCTTAAGTCAACAACAAAACTAGAGTAACGCTCTCTTTCTAATTCTTCTTTTCTTATTTTTTGCGATTCTGATTTCATTTTTTTACAAATATTTTTCTATAAACATCCAAAGTTTCATTAGCGCATTCCCACCAATTATATTTTTTTACCTGCTCACTTCCTTTAAGCTTGAGACTTTCTCTAAAATCATTATTATCTAAAATCATTATTATTTTTGCTAAGATATCGCTTTCGTCTTCGGGATTAAAATAAACAGCAGCTTCCCCAAGAATTTCCGGTAAACTAGCCCGATCGGAACTGGCAACCGGGCAACCTTTAGCCATCGCCTCTAAAGGAGGAAGTCCGAAGCCTTCATACAAAGAAGGGAAAATATAAGCCCTAGCCTCTTGATACATTATTTCTAATTGCGCGTCTGGGACGTAGCCCGCGAAAACGATAGGGCTATTAATATTTTCTTTTTGCCAAAGATTTAAAGAATGGGCAAATTCATGAATTCGTTCGTAAAAATAATCTTCCTTGCCGACTAAAACCAGTTTAATTTCCGGTTTAATTGCATGTAAACGACTAAAAACCCTAACTAAAGTTTCTAGATTTTTATGTGGATAAGCATTCCCAACATAAAGTAAGAAATTCCCGCCAATATGATATTTATCTAGCATCTCACGGCTATTTAATTTCGCAATAAACAGAGAATCGCGTCCGTGAGCTAAATTAGCGACTCCTTCATAGGTTACAATAATTTTATCAGCCTCAATCTTAAAATTATGAATAATATCTTTTTTAGTAAATTCGGATACCGTAATAATTTTTTCCGCTCGCCAAATAGCTGATTTTGTTACTAAACGATAAGCGAGATTTTTTAAACGATAAACAAAAATATTCTTCGTCGTTGCTCGAATAGTTGGAAAATGCGTTAAAATTAAATCATGAAGGGTAAAAACAAATTTCACTGGTGTAAAAATTGGAACATTAAAATGAGGGAAATGCATCAAATCTAATTTCTCCCGCCAAATATAAAAGGGCATGATAATTTGCTCTCGCCAAGAATACCAACGAATATTTAACATCACTTTTTTTATACTGACATCGTTTACAGTAAATTCATCAAAATTATCCGGACTTAAAAAAATAACAAATTCAAAATTATCACGACTTCCGGCGCTATTTATTTTAATTATATTATCAACCACTTCTTGCGTATACCTCCCCAAACCTTTACCAATCGGGCCATAGAAGCGGGCATCGATACCTATTCTCATCTAGTTTTAATAATCAAATAATTAAACAAACGGCAAATTATCAGGCGGAGCAAAATTATTATCATCTAAAGTTTCATTCACTCTTTCTTTTTTATTATCTATATTTTGATTACTAGTAAAAATTCCTGTTTTAAAGAAACTTTCAGTTGGGGCAACTAAATCCGAAGCCAGCGGTAGCGAAGATGGAGCATCCGCTTTTCTCCCCGGAGCCTTTTGCACCATTGAAGCTTTAACATTAGCTTCAACCGGAAAATGCCAAATAGTAGCCAATTCTTCAATATTATAAATCCCCGGGCTTATTCCTCGCCCATCAGAACGAAGGGTGTAAGCATGAAAAATTTTATTTTTTTTCACAGTTAAACGCGACTCTTGAGCGAAATAAACCGTCTTCGTCATAGTTTTTTTTACATCCGGCTTAAGATTATTAAGATCTAGAGACGCAAATTGTTTCATGTAACCAACTATGCCATTAGCAACCTTAGCTTTATTCATTACATCTTTTTTAGCAACATAAACAAATCTAATCTTTGCTTCAAAAGACAACTTAGATAATTTCTCGTGTACACCCTCTATTCTTCTCTTCTCTAAAGGATTGAGATCCATCATTGTTTTTGGCCTCTCTTCCTTATCTTTAGATTCCACATCTCCCCAAATACTATAAACTAGTTCGCTAGCCTCTCCCAAGGCTTCAATTCCCTTCATCACTAGGTCTTTTTTCGGTTTAACTTTTCGACCGAGAATTTTATTTATTTCTGATTCCGAATCTTTTATCCAATCAAATCCCATTGGAATAACTATCATTTGAAACCAGAGCTGTTCACCTTGACGCAAAGAACCGCATAAATCCATTAAAGCGGCCATCGGATCTTTAAATTGCGTTTCGCTTGGCCCCATTTGATGCTCGAAATCTTTATAAATTTTAATTGGATAAACCCAGGACGAAGATTGCATAAACTCTGTTCCCCAGACATCATATTCCTCATCTGGATATCTTTGGGGAACATTTTCGGTATAATCATCCACTTCAGAAATTTCTGCGTCCGGATACTGCGAATAAACGGATGATTCAACTAAATTCCGATATTCCGCCGGCGTTCTAATTAAAAATTGCGTATAGCCCTCAAGACTAGCGACCTCATAACTAAAAGATTTCTGGAAATTACCTTCAAACCATTTCTCAAAAAAATTAATCGAACCGTGAGCGCCCGCTAAATAAGTAAACATGTTCTCTACCGCTTTTGGCGACTGCTCATTTCCTTTCGGGATATCGATTGCTAATAAAATATTTTTATGGGTCGCAGCCCACTTTTGTCTAACCCAAAAAAGATAAACCTGAAGGACGCCATAAATAAAAAATATTCCAATTACTATCCAGCCAAAATTAGCTATAAAAGCCCAAAACATTTGTTCTGGTTGCAAGGCTAAGAACCTATCTATTCCTGAAGTATTGATAACTATGTTCATATCTTAAATGTATGCGTACTATAAGATTTTATCATATAATCACAAAAAAAAGAAATCCGATATACAGTATCGGATTTCTTTGATTGCCTAATAATAGTAAACTAAATTTATTTCTGCCATTCTTTCAAACCATAAGTTCCGCGGCTGATTAAAACGTAGCGGTCATCAAGAATAAGCTCATTATGAACGGTCGCGGCATTAGCTTTTTTCTTATCAAATTTAACATCATTTATTTTACCAGCGATATCAGTAAAATGGAGTGGTTTACCTTCATGTTTTAATACTAAATAGATTTTATCATTAACAGTTTTCGGCTTGATTTCTTGCCAATCAGAAATTCCCCAATCACCATATTTATTCTGTTCGAGGTTTTTGGTTGATTGCATTAAAGAATAAAGAATCTTATTGCCATTAATTAATTCACCTTTATCTGGGAAAGTTTGGCTTTTAAAGACAGATTCAATATCTAGTCCGTCTGTTTTAGCAAAAGTTTCTTGGTTTTTACTATAAGTTTCAAGTTTTTTCAAAACATCCAAAACCTCCTCCGTTGTTAAAGTCTTATTTAAATCCCCAACTTTTTTTATTAAATCATCAGATAATTCCTCCAAATGAGGGACCTCGCTATTTTTCAATTTAAAAGAAGATGTAAATTTATCATTATTGTTTACTAATTCTAAATCATCCGACATCAACTTAGAAATCAAAAAATTAAAATGGTTTTTATAAGATTGACGGGTTTTTTCATCATCAGCTAAACCGGATTTAGCAGTATTTAACTCTAGAGAGATAACCGTTAGAATATCTAATAAATAATCGCGCTTAATCAAACCGCCATGTTCTTCTAATAGTTTATAAACAGCTTGCTTCAAAGATGATATATCGCCCTCTAAGCTTTCTAATTTTTTTATTTTTCTAATACTAGCGGCTTCAATTTGTCTAACTCTTTCTCGAGTAAGCTTATGTAAGCTGCCAATTTTCTCAAGAGTCTCGCTTTTATCACCCTTTAAACCAAAACGACGAGTTAAAACATCACGTTCTCTCTCAAGTAGTTCAGAGAAAATGGAGTTAACAATGTTTAGGGCATCTAAACGTCCTAATTCTTCGCTTTTGGCCTCTTTAATTATTTTTTCTAGTAAATTTTCCATATAAAAAAATAAAGCTTTCGATTTATTATTTAAAGATTATTCTATCCAAACTCTAATTAATCTATCATATTATTTTATATTAGTCAAGACTTTAAGACGCGAACTATATTTGGATACTGTTTTAAATTAAATTGCTCTAATATAAGGGAAAAAACAAACATCACGACAACTCTAGCAATTACTACAAATTTGCTCTTAAAATTCTCATTTTTAAAATGTTTGACAAAAAGGAGATGTTGGTTCTTAAATGACCAAGCTCTTACTTGCTTACTAGTTTGACGTCTATTTAGCAAAGATTGAGATATGCCCTTCCCATAAAAAGCGGCCGTTCTATCATGATAGGCTAAAGCTTCTGGAACAAGAGCCGATTTAAATCCAGCCAGGTGCAAACGATAGGCAAGATCACAATCTTCTTTATACATAAAAAATCTCGAGTCAAAATAACCGTATTTATCTTTAATGCTCTCTAAAGCGCTCAACCTAAAAAGTCCGATTGCGCCTGATGGGCCAATAATTTCCGTTTCATTATATTGGTCATTATCAATTTCTCCTTGGCCTAAATCATTGAATCTGAGGCCCGATTTAAGGCTTAAACCACAGGAATCAAGCTGTTTAGTTTGTTTGTGATTATTAAAATCCCAACGCAGTATCTTTGGACTCACAGAGGCTAAATCCTTATTGGTCTCCATTTTACTTAATAATTTTTCTATTGCATCTGGTTCTAACAAAACGTCAGGGTTTATCATTAAAAAATATTCTGCTTTAAGCTTCTTGGCTTGAGTGATTAAAACATTATAAGCCGAGCCGAAACCAATATTTTCTTTACTAGAAAAACTAATCATCTCATCAGGATGCTCCCGAACAAAGTATTCAAGCGCTAAACGATTAATATTATTATCTTGGCTACTATTATCAAAAGTTAAGATACGTTTATCCACAACCGGAAGAAAATTCAAAGAATGCCTTAAACTAGGCAAAAAATCGCCTAAATACTTGGCGCTAGAGTCATTATAAGTTACAAATCCGACTGCTAATTTCATACTTGACAAAAGTTTAATAAAAGTTTAAAGTTGGTTTATTAGTGTTTTATAGTACCTTTGAAACCGAGACGAAAGTCTCAAAAAAATCGCAAAATGAAAAACAACGGAAGTAATGGTAACGGCCAAAATGGCTTACCAACAGTAAAAAAGGTGGCTCTTGACGCAGCAGCAGAGACACAGGTTAACCAAGTGGTTAAAAACCTAATGGACCATTTGGACCTGAAAAAATTAACCTGCCCGGTAGAAACTCAGGATGAAATCCACCATTTCCTAATTAATGCTGGATATCAAAAAACTGCTGTTCGCCGAACCGACTGGAAAGCCCAAAAAGAAGCAGATTTTTTCATGGAATTTTCTTTCGATAACAGCATTATCGAGCACAAGAAAATTACCAGAACGGGTTTAATCTATTCTGAGCCAGTCGCTTAACCATTTTTTTAAAAAACTTCGCGGGGCCCTTCCTTTTCTGGGGTCCCGTTTTTTTATATCAGCATTTTCCCGTCTAATTTTTCCTTGGCAAAGTTCTGCGCTTTTAATAAACTATCAAATGTCCCCGCGTCGAGCCATTCCCCTTCAACCATCGCCACTTCAAGTTCACCTTTCTCTAAATACCAATTATTAACATCGGTAATTTCTAATTCTCCGCGAGCGCTAGGCTTCATACTCTTAGCTATTTCAACAATACGCTTATCATAAACATATAAACCGGTTACCGCGTAATTACTCAGATATTCTTGTGGCTTTTCAATTATCTTTTCCGCCTTCATGTCTTCACCAAATTTCACAACCCCAAATCTTTCTGGGTCAGGAACATGTTTCGCAAATATTTTGGCACCGCTTTTAAAATTCTTTAAATCTTCAGAAAAATCATCTTCAAATATATTATCGCCTAAAATCATCGCAACGTTTTCATTGTCAATAAAATTTTCCCCGATGATAAACGCTTGGGCTAGACCTTCCGGCTTATCTTGAATTTCGTAGGTGAATTTAACACCGAATTCTTTTCCGGAACCAAGTAAATTAAGATAATCGCCAGCACGTTCTGGTGAAACAATAATCATAATTTCTTTAATTCCCGCTTTAATAAGCGTATTAAGGGGATAATAAATCATCGGCCGATTATATATTGGTAACAATTGTTTACTAGTAATCTTGGTTAACGGACGAAGTCTTGTCCCACTACCGCCAGATAAAATTATTCCACGCATATTTTTATATTTTATATTTATTGTTTTTATTATTTTTTACTTACTATGTAAGTAATCTCTCAGCGCCTCTTGATAGGAACGTAATTTTTTTACCTTGTTATTTTGTAAAACAGAAAATTTAGGACGACGCGCCGCTCTATCTAAATTCTCGCCTCTAATTGGTCTAATTACAACCTCTAATTTAACTTGTCGGAAAAGCTCAAGCGCCCCTTCATACCAAGTAACTGCTCCTTCATTAACTAAATGATAAACACCATAAGGAACTCGGGCTGATAGCAAACGAGCGCTAGCCGCCGCTAAATCAGGCGTATAAGTAAAACAACTCAGTTCTTCGTTAACTACTGTCAATTCCTTTTTATTTTGCGCCAAAGAGAGCATAATGTCAAAAAAACTTGGCTTAGCTTGAGAGCTTTCGCCTTGTGGCCCAAACAATTTCGAAGTTCTAATTAAATAGTATTTCAGGCCTCTTTCTGCTTGATGAAGAATTTCTCTTTCTCCCATAAACTTAGTCTCGCCATACTTATTAATCGGGTTAGGCGTATCGCTCTCAGAAAATTCTTTTTTTGTTTCTAAACCGCTAAAAACATAATCGGTTGAATAATGAATTAAGACAAAATCAAGCCTTAAAGCTAATTCCGCTAAACTGGCCGGTAAGTCGCGATTAAGCGCTAAAGCTTCTAGATAGCTACTTTTGTCTTCACACTTATCAACCGCATTATAAGCAACACAATTAAATAAGATATCCGGCCTAATATCGCCAACAGTAGAAAAAAGCGCTTCTTTATCAAGCGCGTTAAAATCAGAGCGGTCAAAGGAGAAAACTTCATAATCTTGTTCTAAAACTTTAACCAATTGTGAGCCGAGATTACCTTGTCCCCCTAAAATTATTATTTTCATATTTATTATTTACGTTTGCCACTCTTTTTCTTGTCTCACTAAGAGTTCAGGAGCTTTTTCCGGTTCCGCCATTAGCTCAAAAACTATTTTCTCCATTCTAGCACCTTGTGAACCTTTTACCAATAAGACGTCTCCCTCTTTTATTCTATTTTGTAAAAAACGACCAGCCTCTTCTGAATTATCAAAATAAAAAAGATGCTCATCGCCCAGCCCGTCATCTTTAGCGCCTCTTATAAAATCGCGGGCTCTTTCGCCGACCGCGATTAAATAATCTATCTTTTCTTCGCTAATTTTCTTTCCAACTAAACGATGGCCTTCTTCAGTGTAAGAACCAATTTCTAACATGTCACCCATCACTGCATATTTATTGGCATTTTTATCGATACTAATGTGGCTTAAAATATCAATGGCGGAGATGGCTGCTTCCGGCGAAGAATTATAAGTATCATCTATTATAAATGAGTGTTTAATTCCCGGTAAAAGATTCATGCGTCCAATTGGTAAACTAAAATCAGAAAGAGCTGAAGCAATCTCCACTAAATTCATTTTAAAATATAAACCAACCGCCGCCGCCGCTAGAGCAGAATAAAGAGCCGGCTCGGACATAATATTTTTCATAAACACCGGAACGATTGAGCCCCGATTATTTAATTTAAAATTAATGCCTGAAAGTTCATACAAACCACGAGTAAAATTATAGACTATGTCTTGAGCCTTTAAATCAACACCATCTTTTAGGCCGTAGCTTAGAATACGAGCCTTACTAGTTTCAGCAATTTCTTTAACCGGTTCACTATCATAATTTAAGATAGCTAAACCTTGATTATCAAGTTTTTCTATCAAAACCTGCTTCTCTTTTTTAACATTTTGTAAATTTCCAAAATATTCTAAATGAGAATAGCTAACCGAAGTTACAATTGCAATATCAACTTGTACAATTGAAGTTAAATATTCCATATCCCCGGGACGATCAACGCCCATTTCTAAAATTAATACCTGAGGATAATGTTTATCTTTTATAAGTAAAAGTGAAATTATTTTTAAAATAACCCCTAACCAAGCATAAATATTTTTACCGGGCGATACGCAACCAATAATCGATAAAGGTAAACCAATTTCATTATTATAATTTTTAAAGCTTGTCCTCACATTCAACTTATTTTTTAAAACATGAAAAACGGCTTCTTTAGTACTGCTTTTACCAATTGAACCCGTAATACCAATGACTACCGGCTTATACTTTCGCAAAATAAGCTGAGCAGCAATCTTCAATTTTAGCTGCAATATCTTTCTCATATTTTCCTATCTAGTTTTTGGAACAGCATAATAATTTAACATAAAATCGGCGATATCTTTCCAAAGAGGAATGGCTGATCCTTCGGCGTATTGGACATCTTTCGGATTATCAATTTTAGTTAGCATCACAAAAGCAGGATTATCAATCGGGGCAATACCAATAAAAGTATGAACGTAATCGGTCGTACTGTATCCGCCCATCGTTGCCACTTGCGCCGTACCGGTTTTACCGCCAACAAAGTAGCCAGTAATAGCCGCTTTTTTAGAATGTCCATTTTCAACAACATTGACCAACATACCTGAGACCGTCGCGGCCGTTTTTTCTGAAATAATACGGCCAGATTGTTTTGGCGAAATATCATCCCGTTTACCATTAGCACGAATAATACTTTTAATAATATAAGGTTTCATCATCATCCCCTTATTAGCAATCGCTTGATAAGGCATAATCATTTGGAGCGGTGTAACCGCAATTCCTTGTCCGAAAGAAGCGGTTGCGGCATCAATTTCTCTCACCTTGCTTTTAAGCAAATTACCAATATTACCGGCGCTTTCTGAGCCTAATTCAATCCCGCTTCTTTCACCAAAACCAAATTTTTTAACATAATCAGCAAAAACTTTTGGCCCGACCTGCTTCATCGCAAAAATTGCTCCCGTATTAAGTGAATAATCCAACACTGTTGTCATATCAACTACGCCATGTGGGCCATAAGTCGAGTAATCTGAATTTTTAATTGGCTTCGGCCAACCGGTAATCATTATTTGCCCCTCATCTTTATAAATAGTAGACGGCGAAACTTTTCCCTGATCAATCGCAATCGCCATCGTTACTGTTTTAAAAACCGAACCAGGCTCATACTGATAATAAGCAGCCGGGTTATTATAATAAGAGATATCTTTTACTTCTTTAAAATTATTAGGATCAAAATCCGGTTCTGAACACATAGCAATAATCGCCCCCGTTTTAGGATTCATAATTATCACCGAACCGCCGGAAGCGCCATGTTTCTTCACCGCTTGTTTTAATTTTTCACAAGCATCAAATTCAATATTTCTATCAACAGTAAGGATTAAATCATTGCCCGCTTCGGGCTTAACATACTCCCTATCATTTACAATCATCATGTTTGATTTCACTCCTTTTTCCGTCTTCAGTGATCCATATTTACCAAATAACTCTTCATTAAAAAATTCTTCTAGACCATACCGTCCCTGACCTTCGCCATCAACATAAGTAACAAATCCTAAAATATGAGAAGCAATCTCATTTTCCGGATAATATCTATATTTTTGTAAATTGAAGCCAAGCCCAGGAATTAAAAATTCTTTTTCAGGATCACTCTTATATACCAAGCGCCCTAACTTTAATTCTAAATCCTCCGGGTTTATTAGGGCCGGAGAGGAAGTTGATGACGAGTCAGACGAAAGATAAGAATATAATTTAATAAGTTCTTCATCAGAAATTTTACTCATCAGCGGTTCATAAGGATCGCCCGGCTTATCAAGCTTTTTTAAATATTTAGCGATTAGCTCCTCCTTAGTAGAAGTAGCAATAACCTGTTCTGTTCCGCTTGCGTTTTCAGAAGAGGTCGCCTCTATCTTTGGTTTATCAAAAAAATTATAAAGTTTCTCCGCTATTACCTGGGGATAAAGAATATCTTTAGGAACAATAAAAAGCTCGGCAAAATCTTTATTAGTTGCAAGCGGATAAAGTTTTTCCACGCCATTTACTTGCTCACTTAAAAGTATTTTTCCCCGTTCCGGTTTAAGTTTGCTATAAACTTGATGCTGAGAAGAAGCCATCGCCGTATATAAATCAAATTGTCCGATTTGAACACTATATAATTTATATATCAAAGAGCCCATTAATAAAAAAATAACCGCCACGATAAGACGTAAACGATTACTATTTGCCGTCTCTCTAAGGGAACGGCCTTTGTCTTTAGAATCTCGCCACATAAAACTAACCGAATCTTATTTGAACTAACTATTTCTTAGCAACGATATGCCCTCCAGTCGATAGATACTCAATATTATTAATAGCAACCATATTTAATTTCTGTGCCCTGGAGTTTAAAGCATAATATGACTGAATAGAGTTTACTTGCTGTTCATTATCAATTTTTTCCGCTATTAAACTTGATGATTGGCCCTTAAGCTCTTGCAAAACAAAACCTTTAACGGTTAAATCACTAATTCCGATAAGATAAGCAAACCCTAGAGAAGAAACTATCGTAAATAGAAAAAAATTAAAAATTCTTAAATTTAAAGAATGTTTATTTGATTTTGGCTTTAACTGAGCATTGTAGCAATTTACAATCTTGGTCATAAGACTTCTAATAAAATTATATTAATTTAAAAATTATCAAATTTACACTTAAACTATTTTTTCCGCTATCCGCAACTTAGCGCTTCTAGATCTAGGATTTTCGGCCGACTCTTGCGCACAAGGGATTAAAGGTTTTTTGGTTAAAATTTTTATATGTTCGTCGCCTTTGAAAAACCATTTTACTATTCTATCTTCACCGCTATGAAAAGAAACGACTGCTATTTTTCCACTTTTCTTTAATAGTTCAACTGCTTGAGGTAAAACTTCTGCTAAATTTTTAAGTTCCGTATTTGTTTCCATGCGTAGAGCTTGAAAGATCCTAGTCGCCGGATGGATTTTAGTTCTAAAACGAAGTGGGATTTTATCTTCAATGATGTGTACTAAATCAGAGGTTTTTTCTATTTTTTTATTTTTCCTTGCTTCAACAATGGCTTTAGCAATTTGATAGGCCATCTTTTCTTCGCCGTATTCTCGAAAAATTCTAGTTAATTCAAGTAAGGAATAATTATTTATAATCTGCACGGTATCATTTTCTGATTTTGAGCCAAAGGACATATCCAATGGTCTCTCGCCCTTAAAAGAAAACCCTCGGTTTTCATCATCTAATTGAAAAGATGAAAGCCCAAGATCAAAAACTATACCATCAAATTTCTGCTTAGCACCAAAACTCTTAGAAATAATCTCTTTTAAATTTTTAAAATTACCCTGAACTAATACAATATTTTCTAATTTACTATCTTTTATTTTATTCTTAGCATTTTTAAGTGCATTCTTATCAAGATCAATTCCTAAAATCTTTCCCTTGCTTCCGACTTTTTTTGCGAGCGCCATCGTATATCCTGCACCGCCCAGCGTACAATCAATAAATACCCCGCCTGTTTTTGGATTAAGTGCTTCCATTACCTCGCTTAGCATCACCGGGATATGATTATATTCCATATGCTATATTCCTAAATCCCCCAATTCTTCCGCGATTGCATTACTATTTTTTTCTGATTCTAACTTATATTTATTCCAAGCAGATTCTTCCCAAATTTCTAAATGATTATATAAGCCAGCAACAATAATTTTCTTTTTTAAACCAGAAAATTTTCTTAAATATTCAGGTAAAGTAATTCTTCCCTGATTATCAAATTCAACATCCATCGCACCGGCTAACATATGACGAGCAAAGGCTCGTGCTTTTGCTTGACTTAAAGGTAGAGAGGCAAATTTTTTAGCAATAATTTCAAATTGTTCTTTTGAATATAAAAATAAGCAGTTATCTAAACCCTTAGTAACAACTGCTCCTCTTTTTAAGATAATCCGAAATTTAGCCGGAATAGCTAAACGTCCTTTTTCATCTAAACTATGATTGTATTCTCCAATAAACATACGCTAACAAAAAAATTATTTTTATGTTTCACCTCGCTTCCCCACAATTCACCTTACAAGTACAATTATACACCACCGCTCCCCGATGGTCAACACTTTCATTTAGCCTAAAATAAGAGAAAAAACAACAAAAAAAGCTACTTATCAACAAGCAGCTTTTTTAATTAAATATTTTTTGACAAATTTGTAAAAAGTTTTCAACAGCTAATGCACAAGGGGTTTTGCCTTACCAATATTAGGTTCGGCGTTATAAATTGGTTCAACAATGGAATAGCCGGAAAATTTCTTAGGGATTTTAATACCCGACTCCGCCTCAACCGGAATCCCTAAAGCATACCCCAGCGCGTTAGCAGTGACAACGCCAATGCGTAAAGAGGTAAAACTCCCGCCATAATTAGCAACCACTATTTTTTTAAGTTCACTTAATTTTATTTTTTTAGCAAGTAACAATTTATCAATCGCCGGCAATAACTTTTCTGCTTGGCTCTTACCCGCTTTGAATTTTTTTTGTGCTATTTTTTTGGGGCCTCTAGAAAGTGAGATTATTACTTCATCATAAGAAGCGGTATTAATATAAAGAGTCATAATTATTTTTTATATTCCTTAATTATTTTTTTTAATTCTTGGAGATTACTAACAGCAACTAACTTTTCGCGCATTTTACTAGCGCCTTCTAAGCCCTGAACATACCAAACCAGATGCTTTCTAAGTTCAATAAGTGCATTTTCACCTTTTGTTTTTTTTGCCTCTTTAGCTTGTTCAATAATTAGCTTAAATATTTGCGTTAGTTTTAAATCAATTTGTTTATTTTTCTTTATTTCTTTAAAAAGCCAAGGTCGACCCAGAACTCCTCTTGCTAAACCTAAACCATCGGCCTTACTTTCTTTTAACGCTTCCTGGGCGGTTATTAAACTATTAATCCCGCCATTAGCTAGAATAACCCCGGAAAAATATTTTCGAGCCGCTGAAATAATTTTAAAGTCACAAGCACCAGCGAATCCCTGATTTAAAGTTCGGCCATGAATCATTACAGCTGAAATTGGTAAATCAGAAATATTTTTTAGAAAATCTAAAGCGCTAACATCGCCCGACTTAGATCTAATCTTAATTGAAACTGGTAAATCAGTCGCGCTTAAAACTGCTTCAATTACCGCTCGCGACTTAGCTAAATTTTTCATCAAATCCGCGCCAGCTCCTTGTTTAATAATTTTACTAACCGGACAACCAAAATTAATATCAATCCCATCCGGTCTTACTTTATCATTTATAATTTTAGCGGCAGCAGCAAAATGTTCCGGCTTAGAACCAAACAGCTGTATTACATAATATCTTTCTGCCCGCCTATTAAAATTCATCAATTCTAGGGTAGGATTTTTATCCTGCTTACCTTTTTTCTGTATACCAATTCGATCGCTATAATATAAAGCCGTCGCTGAAACCATTTCGCTATATAAAACATCAGCGCCATATTTTTTACAAATACGGCGAAAAACTGAATCAGTAAACCCAGCCATCGGCGCTAAAGCTAAGATAGGCTTACCGGTTGATTTTAATTTTTGCCAAAAATTGTTTTTCTTCATTTTAATTCTTTTCCAACTTTTTAATTCTTTTTCAACTTTTGTCCCTCAGAAGTATCTTCGACCAAATAACCGGCCGCCTTTATTTCGTCTCTTAATTTATCGGAGGCTTTCCAGTCTTTATCTGAACGGGCCTGAGTTCTTTTTTCGACTAATTTTTTGATGTCTGGAGGCAAGAAAGATGAATCTGCATTAGAATTAGCATAATTAGCCGCCTTATCAAAACCAAGGCCTAGCACCTTATCAAAATCCAGAACCGTTGCCAACTTATCGGCTGGACTTAATTTAGCCTTAAAAACAGACGCTAAAACTGCTAAAGCTTTCGGGATATTTAAATCATCATTTATCGCTAATAAAAATTTAGCTTTAAATTCGGAGTTAATTTTACCTTTTTTACTTCCTAAAAAAGCGACTTGCTCCATCAACTTATCTAGCCCTCGCACTGCTTGACGCAAATTATCTTCACTATATTCCATTGGCTTGCGATAATGGACTTGGGAATCAGCAAAACGATAAACTAGGGGGTTTAAATTTTTACCGATTAAAGCTTTATCAAGCGTTAAAAAACCATCTTCGCTTTTTGCCATTTTCTTTCCACCCTTAATATTTAAAAAAGCGCCATGCAGCCAATAATTAAAAAACTTATTTCCAGTTGCCGCTTCTGACTGGGCAATTTCATTAGTATGATGAATATTTATATGATCTATTCCGCCGCAATGAATATCCAATTGTTTTTTTAGAAATTTTAAACTCATTGCTGAGCACTCAATATGCCAACCCGGAAAACCAATTCCCCAAGGAGAAGCCCATTCCATTTGTCGTTGTGAACCTTTAGGGGAAAATTTCCATAAAGCAAAATCCGTTAGATTTTTTTTCTCAGGATTTTTTTCTACTCGTGCGCCCTCTCTTAATGTTTCTAACGGCAAATGACTTAATTTATTATAATTTTTAATTTTTGAGGTATCAAAATAAATTCCATCACTTGTTTTATAGGTATAGCCTTTTTTTTCTAGGACGTTAATCATTGAAATCTGCTCGGGAATATTATCGGTCGCTCTGCACCAAATATTTGGTTCCTTAATATTTAATAACTCCAAATCTTTTTTAAAAGCAGTTGTATAAAGTTCGGCAATTTCCCAAGCATTCTTCCCCTCTCTTTTAGCGCCCAGTTCAAGCTTATCCTCTCCCATATCCATATCACCGGTTAAATGACCGACATCGGTAATATTCATAACGTGATTAACCTTATACCCATTATATTCTAAAACACGTTTCAAAAAATCTTCAAATAAGTATGTGCGTAAATTACCGATATGAGCAAAATTATAAACAGTCGGTCCGCAGGTATACAAGCCCACTCGTTTTTTACTGATGGGGTTAAAAAGCTCTTTTTTGCGACTGAGCGTATTATATAAATATAATTCTGGCATAGAACTTAAATATTATTTAAACAAAACTGGAATTTTTATAGAAGCGTCGTGTTCCGGAAGTCCTGATGGATTGTCTTTGGCTATTACTAAATAACCACTCGTGGCCGTTGTACTAAATTCTAGAACCGATTTAAACGGGACAAATTCGGACGTCATCCAATCACTTTGCGCTTGTCCGTAGCTCGCGATAATCATGTCGCCATTTTTAGTAATTAATTTAACTGGGAGGGTTGCTTCAAAAAACCAATTACCTCTAGCTCTTCCTTCGACCGTTAAAGGAGAAACGACTACTTCTCCAAGCATCGGTTTATTAACTACTACTTCAGAGCTGGTCGCATTTTTTGGTTCAACTACATTTTCCGGCTCAACTGCATTTTTTGGCTCAACTATTTTAGGCTCAATCATAATTTCTGGCAATACAATTACTTCAGGTGCAGGAGCCACTTCTACTTTTGGTGCTACTAAAGCATAATATTCTCTAGGCAACAAACGCAAAACCAGAGCCGATAGAATAACCACTAAAAAGACTAATAATAAAAAATTCTCTTTTTTCATATCTTTTATTTTAACATATCTAGCAGAAATAATCACGAAATCATAAGATAATCCTTATTAAAAGAAAAACCCGCCTTTTTCAAAACGGGTATTTACTTTAGTTTAAAATTTTCCTGAGAGGGTGGTTAAGCGAAGGCTTCTGCTAAATTATTGTGTGTCATTTTAAAAATGCTCACTATTTTCTGCGCCTGTGGCTTTGGTAAATAACTGATTAAGAGAAGAAAATCGTTAATTTCATGTAATTCTCCTAATCGAGCGGATTTTAAATGCTCTCTGCAGGCATCATCACCGCAACAAAGCAATTTGTTATTTACTGGGCCATAATCAGGAAAAAGAAAAAATTTTACTTTTGCCTTCTTGCAATAAGGACAATTCTTTGTAGAATCAAGTGCTTTAATTTTTTCAAGTAAGCTTTCAATCGCTAATTGCAATCGATTATTCACTTGCCCGGGCTTTTGTTTTTCAAAAAAAACCTGATAAAGCGTTGCGATGTGAATCGGATTATTTAAAAATACCGATTCAAGTGGAAAATATTTATATTTACCACTTCCAAAAACATAAGAATTATTTTTCATGCTAGCTAGATAAATGGTTTTGAAGAACTACCTTCTTATTAACACTTTCCTTAAAAAAAGTAAAGAAAAAAGGGCCAAAGTACGCAAGCACTTCGACCCTCAAAAAATTCTGGAGATGTAATTCTTAATGGTTCTGTAATCGCCATCTTAATAACACCCTCCAGTGTGTTGGTCCTTTTTTTCTTTCTTTTTTGTTCCTTTCCCAAAGAACCAACCATGCACCTTTCCTAATAAAACCAATTAATCGCTAAAATAATATAGCATTAATAAAAAAATATGTCAAGTGATGATTCAGCAATAACCAGCTTAACGCGATAAATCATCCCTAATTTACTTTATTTTAAGATATTATATGCTAAAATCAGCCAAATATGCTATAATAAACTATATGTTAAATTTAGAAACTGAACATAAATTCTTCAAACTCGGTTACAATCTTATTGGCGGAGTTGATGAGGCTGGACGCGGTCCTTTAGCAGGTCCAGTGGTAGCGGCTTGCGTTGTTATTGGCCCCGATTTTAAAATAGAGCCGGGCGATTTAGAGCTAGTTGCTGACTCAAAAAAACTTTCCGCTAAAAACCGAGAAAAAATATTTAAAGCCATTAGAGAAAAAGTGTTGGCTGTAGAAATTGGAATAGTAAATAATGAAGATATTGATAAAATAAATATTTTACAAGCGAGTTTTTTAGCGATGCGCCGGGCCATTAAAAAGTTAAGGGTACAGCCGGATTATATTTTGCTTGATGGTGGTTTTAAAATTCCTAAACTTGATAAACCACAAACGGCTATTATTAAGGGCGATGCGACTGTTTGGGCGATTGCCGCCGCCTCTATTATTGCTAAAGTGAGCCGTGATTGGCTGATGAGTGAATTTGATAAACAATATCCAGAATATTTATTTGCTAAACATAAGGGTTACGGGACAAAAGATCATTTAGAAAAAATCAAAGAATACGGCGCCTGTCCTATTCATCGACTATCTTTTGCTCCCCTAAAAACTACTCAATCAAAAAAGGCTACTTGAAAAAGTAGCCTTTTGTATTTTTATAATTTGAAGTATTTATCTACCATCCACCAGACGATCCACCGCCGCCAGACGATCCACCGCCAAATCCGCCAAATCCGCCACCCCCACCAGAGCCACCGCTGCCTGGAAAAATCCAAAATCCACCGTCTTTTTTACCTACCTTAGGTTGAGGTAAAACTCGTGAAACTAGATAATCAAATATCAAACCAGTAAGCGCTAGCCCAATCGGTAAGAAGAGAAAATATAATAAAGCGCGAAAAAATATCACCGCGATAATCAAGCCAAAGATTAAACCGATTAATCCACCTTCCCACCAAGATTTGCTCTTAGCTAAAAATCTTCTTAGGGCGGCGAGCAAATAAAAGCCAATCATAATCACAGTAAAAACCGTATCGAAATTTATATTTTTAAAACCGCCGATTGAATTACTAATTTCTGCTTGATATTCCCCTCTCGTCGCCAAGATAATTTGATCAACTGCTTTATCTATCCCGCCATAATAATCATTATTTTGAAAAGCCGGTTTTAAGGTTTTATTAATAATTTGATAAGCAGTCGCATCTGGAACCGCACCTTCAAGGCCATATCCAACTTCCAGGCGCATTTTTTTATCATCAAGAGCAATGAGTAGCAAAAGGCCATTATCTTTTTTTGCCTTACCGATTCCCCATTCTTCAAATAATTTATTCGCGAAATTATCAACCGTATCACCATCTAAACTTTTAATTATTACTACTGAAATTTCATTGCTACTTGCTTTATCAAATTGGCTTAATTTATTTTCTAAAGAAGTCTTCTGCTCCACGCTAAAAACATTAGCATAATCATTTACAAAGCCCGTCGGTTTGCCTAGACTAAAATAAGCCTGAGCCGGAAGGCTAGCGCCAATAATAAATACTAAGCTTAAAATGAGAAAAAAGCGTTTTAACATGAAAGGATTATTACTCAAGCAAAACGGTTATTTGTTTAGTTCTAGATTTACCTTAGGAGCATTCTCAGAACCATCAGCTGATTGAAAATAAATTTTTTCAGCAAATCCTAATGATCCAGCAATTAAACTAGTTGGTAAACGTTTAATCATTACATTAAACAATCTAACTTGATCATTAAAACGAGTACGTTCAACACTTACGCGATTTTCCGTTCCTTCAAGTTGCGCCATCAAAGTTTGAACAGTTTCAATTGATTTTAATTGCGGATAATTTTCCATAATAACCAATAATCTTCCTAGAGCACTTTCAACTTGTCCAGCGGCAGCAACCTTGTCATTTCCACTAGCTGCACCAGCATAACGCGTTCTCGCATCGGCCAAAGCCGTAAAAACTTCTTGTTCTTGCCCCATCGCGCCCTTAACTGATTCAACTAGATTTGGAATCAAATCTAAACGACGTTGATATTGAACTTCAACTTGCGCCCATTGATTATCAACGGCCTCATTAACAGTTACTAATTTATTATAAGACATCCAAAACCAAGCGCCGATGATGACCACGACGGCCAAAACGGCAATAAGCCCTTTTTTCATAATTTTTTAATTTTAAATAAAATAAATTTAAATTTTGTTTTTACTATTATAGCACAGAAAAGCTAAAAAATAAAGAGCCGTAAAAATTGCGACTCTCTATACATATCTATATATTCGAAGGTGACCATAATTTATCTCTTAGCTTTAGCTCTATCATTTTCCGTTAAGAATTTTTTACGCATTCTGATACTTTTTGGAGTAACTTCAAGATATTCATCATCGTTTATAATACTTAATCCTCTTTCAAGACTAAGTTCCCAGGGCGGAGTAAGAGTAATCGCTTCATCAGATCCGGAAGCTCGAACATTAGTTAACTTCTTTCCCTTAATCGGATTAACCGCTAAATCATTGCCTTTAGCAACGTTACCGATTACCATGCCTTCATAAACTTCAGTGTTAGGATGAATATATAAAACACCTCTATCTTGTAAATTCCATAAAGAAAAAGCTAACGCTTTTCCGGTTACCATAGAAACCATGGAACCAAGAGCTGATCTTTCAATGTCTCCAGCCATTTCTCTAAACCCTAAAAAATGCGAACATAAAATACCTTCACCCCTGGTATCAACTACAAACTCTTCACGATAACCGAGTAAACCTCTGGTAGGAATAGCAAAAATAATTCTAGTTTGGCCATTATGAGTTTTTAAATCCGTCATTTGACCACGACGTTTAGACATCTTCTCGATAATAACGCCCGATGATGCTTCCGGAATATCAATACTCGCTTCTTCAAAAGGTTCCATCTTCACGCCATTTTCCTCTTTAACAATAACTTGTGGCTGTGAAACTTGAAGCTCAAAGCCTTCACGGCGCATGTTCTCAAGTAAAACAGCAATATGAAGTTCTCCGCGGCCATAAACCTTATAAGAATTCATATCAGAAAAATCAATCTTCAAACCAACGTTAACTTCTAATTCTTTTTCTAAACGTTCTTTAATTTGACGATTAGTAACATATTTCCCTTCTCTTCCGGCCAAAGGTGAATTATTAACTAAAAAACTCAAACAAATAGTCGGCTCATCAATATTAATTGCCGGCAAAGGAATCTGATTAGCTAAAACACAAATAGTTTCACCGATATAAATATCAGGTAAACCGGCGATTAAAACGATATCACCAACTGAGGCTTCTTGAACTTCAAGTCTCGCTAGGCCTTTGAAAGTATATAGTTTAGTAACCTTTCCGGTTCTATCTTTATTGGCTAAATTTTTTACCATTACTTGTTGGCCACTTTGAATTTTTCCTTGATAAATTCTAGCAATCGCACAACGACCTAAAAAATTATCATAAGCTAAATTAAAAGGCTGAGCAAGCAATGCTTCTTCAGAAGCGCTCGGGTTAGAAGCCGGTAAAACATGAGTTAAAATTGTATCTAAAAGAGGATCGAGATTATCAGCTAATTCATCGGCTTTCAGCCCAGCAAATCCGCCCTTACTAATCGTATAGACGACTGGAAAATCTAGCTGTTCATCATTAGCCCCTAAATCTAGAAATAATTCATAAACCATTTCAGAGACTTCAGCTGGTCTAGCAGCTGGTTTATCTACTTTATTAATCACAACAATCGGCTTAAGACCCAACTCTAAAGATTTTTTCAAAACAAACTTAGTTTGCGGCATCGGACCCTCTTGGGCATCAACAACTAAAAGAACGGAATCAATCGAACGCAAAACACGTTCGACTTCAGAACTGAAATCAGCGTGGCCTGGAGTATCAACAATATTAATCTTGGAATCCTTATAAAAAAGACTAGCGTTTTTCGCATAAATAGTGATTCCTCTTTCTTGTTCGATGGAGTTGCTATCCATCGTCGTATTATCAGTAACCATCCCGGTTTGGCGCAGAAGTGAATCAGTTAAAGTTGTTTTACCATGATCAACGTGAGCGATGATGGCGATATTTCTTATTTCCATAAATTTCTTAGATAAAAAGCTAAAAAAGCCGTAAACGGCAAACACAAAACGCGACCGTTAGCCGCGCTTTATGACGAACTCACCTATATAATACGTGGTTTATTGTTTTATGTCAAGGGAAAAATCTCTTCCTTCCCCGTTTTCATGTCTTTAATCTTATAGTTTCCTACTTTATTTTCTTCTGTCCCTAAAATTATTACTTTATCAAACTCTTTTTTATTCGCGAATTCTAGCGCTTTAGTCATTTTTTGCTCCTCTAAACCGGAAAATACATTTAACCCAGTCGCTCGTAATTGTTTAGCTAGTTTTCTAGAAGCTAGGGCTAATTCCGAAGACAAAAGCGGTAAATAATACTTCTCCTTAATACCATATCGGCTCTTGCCTAAGAGTTTCCAATTTTCTAAAAATATTTTAGTGATTTCATCTCCAGGAGCAAAACCAACGGCCGGAAAATTCTTTTCCCCGAAAATTTCCGCTAAACCATTATAGCGACCGCCGCCGAACATGGAACGATTATTGCTCTCCGGATATTTATCAACTGCTTCAAAGACTAGGCCATCATAATAATCAAAACCGCGAATAACTGATGGATCAAATTCTATAAAGTCTCCATAACCAAGATCATCTAATGATTGCATAACTCGGCTCACTTCTAAAAATCCAGCGTTATCCTTTAAATCTGGTAATTTATCGGCTAACTCTTCTAAGCTACGACAAGACATAAATGACTCTAAAATAACAACTGCTTCTGATTTTAGTCCAACCGCTAATAAACGTTCTCTAAGCGCTGTTAACGGTAATTTCTTCCATTTATCCAAAGTTCTAACAACTTCTGCTTTACTCTCTGCTTTTAATTTTCCCGCTCCAGATAACTCTAAGACGCCATCGATTAAACGGCGGCTGCTTAAGTGCAACGAAAAAGCGTCAGCAGGTGGATCAAATTCTAGAACTAAATCTAGGGCTAAACATAGGATTTCAATATCGGACGCTTCATCGGCGCTTCCAAAAATATCGCAATTAAGTTGCCAAAATTCACGATTGCGTCCACGTTGTGGTTTTTCATTGCGCATAAAATTCGCAATCGAAAAATACTTCAGAGGTTTAGGACTAGAAGCATAGACTTTAGAAACCATTCTCACAACCGATGGCGTCATCTCAGGGCGAATAGAAAGTTCACGCCCACCCAAATCACTAAAAGTAACTAACTCTTTTCCGCCAACATCTTCGCCTGATTTCGCACGATAAATTTCCGCACTCTCAACGATTGGGGTTAGATATTCTTCAAAACCATAGCGAGAACAAACAAGGCGCCAAGTATCGAAAATGTATTTTCGAATTGCGAACTCTTCTGGCGGCCAATCACTAGTTCCCTTCGGTTCCTGTTTTGATAAAACTTTAGGCATATTTTTTAGCCTTTAAAGGCTCTTAGCTATTATTTCTAGCTTTATATTACTATTTTATTCTCTTTTTCGCAAATTTTCGCAAGTCAAGAATTAAAAGCTCGTTTTATTTTTTATTTAAAAAAAACTTAAATCGAATTTAAGCTGTCTCCGTTATAATTTAAAGATAATAAAACAAAAAAATAATATGAAAATTCTTATCATCGACGACGAAATAAACATCCTCGAATTTCTCAAAAAAGGCTTAAGCGCCGCCTCGTTTTTAGTCGAAACCGCCGAGGATGGCGAAAGAGGCGCTTTTATGGCTAGAACTGGTAGCTACGATTTAGTGATTCTCGATAATTCATTACCTAAACTTTCTGGTTCTGAAGTTTTAAAAGAAATTAGAAAAGAAAAAAATCATATTCCGGTTATCATGTTAACAATTAAATCGGAAATTCAAGATAAAGAAGAGGCCTTTAGTCTTGGAGCCGACGATTATTTAACCAAGCCATTTTTATTAGAAGAACTTTTAATAAGAATGAAAGCCCTTTTAAGGCGCCCGCCAAAAATTGAAAGTTTAGTAACTAAAATAGGAGATTTAACTTTTAACTCAGGCTCCGGCTGTTTTAAACGAGGCGGCCGAGAACTATATTTAACTAGGCGTGAATATTGTTTACTAGAATATCTTTTAAAACGTAAAAATGAAATTGTTTCTCGCGGTGAAATTCTAGAAAATGTTTGGGATTATAATGCCGATCCTTTTTCTAATTCCATTGAAACTCATATTAATAGTTTGCGGCGCAAGCTTAACGCCGGAAAGCATCTCAATCTTATCCATACTTTTTCCGGGCGCGGTTACAAATTAGCCCTCAAGAAAATGAGTTAAGAGACGGACTTAAAAAATTTTTTACCTTTTATTTTTTCCGGTAAATATTCCTGATTGGTGTCGTCTTGAAGCGGGGTATACTTGTAATCTTTACCATACCCTAAATCTTTCATCATTTTAGTCGGAGCATTTCTTAAATATAGTGGAACCGGTAAATTACCACTTTTTTCTATTTCCATTTGCACGCTGGTTAAAGCTTCATAAACCGCGATACTTTTAGGCGACTTTGCTAAATAAACAGCGCAATGAGCTAAATTAACGACGCATTCCGGCAAGCCAGTGCGCAAACAAGCGTCATAAGCGACTGTAGCGAGCATGAGGGCGCTATTATTGGCTAAACCGATATCCTCTGAAGCGAATCTAATTAAACGACGAGCGACGTAAAGAGGATCCTCTCCAGCGCTTATCATCCGAGCTAAATAATAAATCGTCGCATCGGGGTTATTACCACGCATTGATTTATGAAGAGCGGAAATTAAATTATAATGTTCGTCTCCCTTTTTATCATATAATAGTCCCGGCTTATTAATAATATCTTTTATAAGCTGAGCAGAAATTTCTCCTTTATGCTCAGTAGCGCTTTCTAAAATACTTAGCGCTTTGCGCGCATCACCATTAGCAACTCGAGCAATTAAACCCATTATTTCTTTAGTCAATTTTATACCCAATTGTTTAGCGGCTGACTTAATAATTTTTTCCAAATCTTCAGGCGGTAAAGCTTCTAAGACTACTAACTTCACGCGCGACAAAAGAGCGCCATTAACTGCGAAACTCGGATTTTCAGTCGTTGCGCCGATAAGCGTTATCGTTCCATTTTCAACTTGAGGTAAAAGGGCGTCTTGTTGAGCCTTGTTCCAACGATGAATTTCATCAATAAATAAAATAGTTTTTTGACCTAATCTTTTCCCTTCCTTGGCCCGATCAACCACTATTTTCAGATCTTTAACGCCGCTAGTAGTTGCACTAAATTCAACAAATTCCGCTTTAGTTTCCGAGGCGATTATAAAAGCCAAGGTCGTCTTCCCGCTTCCGGGCGGACCCCAAAAAATTAAAGATGGGACTCTATCTTCTTTAATTGCTTGATAAAGCCAGGTTTCTGGTCCGATAGATTTTTCTTGACCGATAAATTCCGCTAGATTTTTAGGACGGAGATGGGCGGCCAAAGGGATATGATAAGTCATAATTTAAATATAACATTTGACGATATAAAAGCAAAGGCGTATAATTTAAGTACCTACACCCCAGGTGTTGGTATAAAATGAATTTAAATATAAAAATATTAATATGAATCCAGACAAAAAAGAAATTTTAATTAATTTTAAAAAAGCTAAAAGCTTAATGGACAAGCTTTTAACGATGACCGAAGAAGGAGAATACTGTGTTGATATCATGCAACAAAACTTAGCGGCTATCGGACTTTTAAGATCAGCTCATCAAATGCTTTTAGGAAGGCATCTCAACACCTGTTTTAAAAATGCGATGGCTTCAAAAAATGAAAAATTAAAAACCAAGATGCTGGACGAAATACTCAAAGTAAATAAATTATCTTCTAAATAAAATAAAAAAAATAGCGATAAAATATATGAAGAATAAACTTATTATTCCGATTGCGGGTTTGCATTGTAAAGCCTGCGAAATACTAACTGAAGATAGTCTAAAAGAAATAAAAAATGTTGAAAAAGCTAAAGTAAATCATCGAACCGGCTTGGCAGAAATAACATATGAAGGTGAGGCGCCAAAATTAGAAGATCTTGCCGCTAATTTAAAAGCAGCCGGATACGATCTAGGAGATACACTTTCAAAATCAGCGCAAAAAAAAGATTTTAGTTATTTCATCTCAATTTTTGCGGGAGTAATAATTATCTATTGGTTATTAAATAAATCTAATGTTTTAGATTTTGGCGGACTACTCAAAGGTGATTTTTCTTGGCCGCTAGCTATTTTAGTCGGGCTGGTCGCCGGAGTTTCGACTTGTTTAGCGTTAGTTGGTGGTTTAGTTTTTAGTCTTGCTACTAATTATGCTAAAAATCATCCCGAGGCTAGCAGTAAGCAAAAATTTATTCCTCATGTTATTTTCAATCTCGGAAGAATAGTCGGCTTCTTCTTGCTCGGTGGGATTTTGGGCTTACTCGGATCTACTTTTAAAATGTCACCGATCTTAAATTCTATAATTGCTTTAATCATCGGTCTCGTTATTCTTGTTCTCGGCTTAAAACTTTTAGATATTTCTCCAAGCTTAAATAGATTTGATTTTTCTCTACCAAAAAGATTCGGTAAAATAGTTAAAATTGAAAGCCCCTTGCTACTGGGGGCTCTAACTTTTTTTCTTCCTTGTGGCTTTACACAAGCGATGCAGGTTTACGCTCTAGGAACGGGAAGCTTTGTTGAGGGCGGATTAATAATGGCTCTCTTTGCCTTAGGAACAGTCCCTGGGTTACTAGGCATCGGTGGGATTAGCGCCTTAGCTTCCAAAAAAAAGTCAAAAAATTTTTTTATTATCGCCGGCGTATTTATTGTTGCTTTTGGTTTATTTAATTTAGTAAACGGTTATCGTTTATTTAGAATTTCTGCTCCCTCAATGTTTAATACTATTTCAAATAACCGCGAAAATAAATCTAATCCAGCAAAAAATAATAATCTTAATCTAGAGATGGAAAACGGCGTAAGAGTAATTCGGATGCAAGAAACTAATCGCGGTTATATTCCTAATTCTTTTGTTATTCTAAAAGGACAGCCGGTCAAATGGGTAATAGATGCCAAGGCGCCTTATTCTTGTGCGAGCGCGATAGTTGTCCCTTCTTTGGATATCCAAACAAATCTAAAAGCGGGAGAAAATATTATCGAATTTACTCCATCTGAGAAAGGAACGATAAGCTTTTCTTGTTCGATGGGAATGTATACTGGTAAATTTTTAGTAGTTGAAAACGAAGCCGATCTGCGTTAATTAGCATCCACTAATCAGTTTTGTTTTCACGATGTAAATATTTAATAAGATTTTTTCCAATTTCAAAAACGATAATACTCAAGCAGCCATAAGCTATCACAAAAATCCAATCAATTAAAGTTAAAGGAACCGTGCTTAATAAACGATTTAAAGTCGGGATATAAACGGAAGCAAAGATTAAGGTCGCTCCCAAAAAAGTAGAGTAAACTAAAAACTTATTAGCGAACGGCTTGGATTTAAAGATGGATTGCTTTAAACTTCTAACTGCATAAATATAAAACATCGTGCTGAAACCTAGGGCAGCAAACATTACCGTTCTTGCTAAAACAAGATCACCGATAAATTTAAAGTAATAATAAAATAAAGATAAAGCAATAATATCCATAATAATCGCGTAAAAAGCGATTATTTTTTGGAGATCTTTAGTAAGTAGTGGTTGACTCTTACTTCTCGGTTTATCTTTCATAACGTCATAACCTGAGACATCAAAAGCGAGACTAGCCGCTGGTAAGGGATCTTCTATTAATTTAATCCATAAAATTTGCACCGGTAAAATCGGTAATGGCCAACCAACCAAAACTGTTGTTCCAATAATCACCATCTCTTGAAAACAATCAGTAAATAAATAGAGAATTACTTTCTGAATATTATTAAAAGTAATTCGCCCTTGTTTAACCGCCTCAACAATAGTTAAAAAACTATTATTGAGTAAGACCAAATCAGCTGTTTCCTTAGCCACATCCGTTCCGTTTCCGATTGCAACTCCGATATCAGCTTTTTTTAAAGCCGGTGAGTCATTAATACCATCGCCCGTCATAGCAACAACCTTCCCTATTTCTTGAAAAGCATTAACTATTCTTAATTTATGATGAGGAGAAACACGGGCGTAGAGTCTAATATCTTTTATGCGCCGTTTTAATTCTTCATCGCTCATTTTATCAAGCTCTTCTCCAGAAATAACATTATGACCATTTATTTTCAGCCCTAATTCCCCAACAATCGAAATCGCCGTTTGCGCGTTATCGCCAGTAATAATCACTACTCGAATTCCCGCTTTGCGACAAGACGCAATTGATTCTTTAACGTCTCCTCTAATTTGATCACGTAAAGATAAAAAACCAACCAGAGTTATTTCTGCTAAATCACCAACGGCTAGATTTCTCTTTTTTATCCCCGCTCGCTTCTTATAAGCTAAAGCGATAACGCGTTCACCGGCCTTAGTAAAGCCTTCTATCTGTTTAATAAACTCTTCTCTATCTTTGTTAAGCAACTTTTTTTCTTTACCATTTACGACAACAGTTGAAGCAAGTTCAAGAATTTTTTCTGGCGCACCCTTAATATAAATTATTTCGCCGCCTGTTTCTGCTTCATTTAAGGTTGCCATCATTTTTAAATCAGAAGAAAAAGCAATTTCATCTAAACGCGGCTCAAGAATTTCTAATTCTTTCCGATACAAACCGGCGGCTATGCCTGATAGAAGAAGTGCCCTATCGGTTGGATTACCGGATATTTTAAAATCAGTGATCTTATCAGTTGGGTTCTCGATTAAACCATTATTACAAATCACACTTATTTTTAAAGCTAAAGAACGACTACCCGCTTTTTCAATCTTCTGATAAGTTATCAATTTATCAATCATCATCTCTCCTTGGGTTAAGGTCCCTGTTTTATCGGCACAAATAACAGAAACCGAACCCAGTGTTTCGGCGGCTACCGCGCGCCTTACCAAACCTTGTTTATTAGCTAAACGTTGCATCCCAACCGCTAAGATAATGGTCATCGCCGGAATTAAGCCTTCAGGAACAGCCGAAACAACTATCACCACCGAAACCATAAACATCTCAAAAATATCACGACCCAGCAAAATACCAATAAAGAAAATGATAACGTTAGCAATAATTAAAAAAAGTCCCAACTTAAGACCAAACTTATTAATTTGTTTTTGAAGCGGTGTAAGTTCATCGCTAGTTTCTTTAATTAATTTCGCGACTTTTCCGATTTCTGTATCTTGACCAACAGCAATAATCACCGCTCGACCGGAACCATCTGATACTATTGTCCCTTGATGAGCAATATTAAACCTTTCTGCTAAAGGGACTCCCTCCTTAACTTCTTTAGTATTTTTTTCAACCGCTAAAGACTCCCCCGTTAAAGACGCTTCATTTATTTTTAAATTTTTAACAATAAATATTTTTGCATCAGCGGGAACAATATCACCAGCAGCTAGTTCTATTACATCTCCGACTACAAGATTTTCACGATTTATAATCGATAATTCACCATCGCGCCAAGTTCTTACTTTATAACTAACAGCACCATTTAATTTTTTTAGAGCGTTATTAGCTTTCCATTCCTGTAAAAAACCGACTGTATTAGTAATTAAAACAACAATTAAAATAATCAAGGAATCACTTTTATGCCCAGCGAAAAAACTGATTACCAAAGCAACAATCAAAATAAAAACTAACGGATTTTTAAATTGACCAAGAAATAAACGCAAACCAACTAAAGCTTTTTCTTTGGGTAATTTATTAAAACCATTTTCCGCTAAGCGCTTACTTGCCTCTAAAGAGCTTAGGCCGATAGTATTATCCATGAATTATAAATTTAATTTTAATTTCACTAAAATTTTAGCATAAAACTAGCTTTTTAAAAACAAAAATGACCCCTTAAAGTAAAGGAGCCATTTTTATTATATTAATACCGACCGATTATTATTTATCCATCATGCGCCCAAAACCTCCGCCCATTCCCATACCCAAACCCCTTCCTTCACCATTTTCTAAACCTAAATCGGTAAAGATAGCTCTTGCTTGCTCCATTAGATTATGCGCTTCAGAAAATTTTGCGAAATTAGCTTGAGTTATTTTTTGTGCTTGTGGGCTATCAGCGCCAACCGCTAAAACCCAGGCTTTGTAATCACCGGCTTTAATAGCCGCATCAACCGCTGTACGTTTGACCGTCATTTCCGCTTGATGAGTAGTTCTAGTCGCTTCCATTTCTGCTAATTTAGCAGTTTTTTGTTCCGTAGTTAAACCGGCCATCTGACCATTGCCTTGACCTTGACCTTGACCATGTTTCCAGTCTTGCTCTCCGGTCGTTTTATTTAAATTTTTAATAGCTGAATTATTAACCGCCGCATCGGCGACCACCACTCCACCGGCCATCAAAGTTAACACTCCCAATACGGCTGCCCCTTTTATTAAATTGTCTTTTTTCATATTTTTTAAATTAATTAATTAGCGTTTGAAGGTTAAGATCTTAACTTGTCCATCTGCTAATTAATACGCAATCTAAAAATCTTTCTTCATTCTTGAATCATTCATTCTTGGCGGCGGAACCATATTATTATTTATTTCTCTTCCTGATTTCATTCCCGCACGAGGTCCAACATGTTTGAAAAAACCACGGCCCGGCATCATTGGTAGAATCTTTTTAGCCTTAAATGTAGATTTAGATTCTTTTTCCCCTAAAATACGTATCGGTTGGCCCATAATAATCGGCATCTTCATATCTTCTTCGGAAATGTTAATAGTCCATTTTGTTCTATCTTTATCAACTAAATTTAAATTCCCATCTTCTGAGAATGAATCAACTACGCCGACTAAGCGACCTTCCTCTGGATTGGACCAAAAATCAAGATGCGGGTTCATTACTTGGCCATAAAAAGGAGTTTTTTCTTCTAAAACTTCATCTAATTTTTCTCCCCAACCGGCCAAAGAAAACAAACCGCCTAAAAATATGCTAGCTAAAACAGCCGACATCATAATAAACCAAATCTGATAACGATACCCAGTCTTAGTGTGTTTTAAATTATAATAAATAATAAAAACAAAAATTCCTAGAAAAATCAGCCAGAGATAAGGCATGGTGAGAATAAGCATTTCCGCCAAGCTTTTATTAATTTCCCTTCTCATCCCAAAATCATTGTATTGAAAAAAATAAATCATTACTGATAAAGAGGCTCCAGCCGCTAAAAGAGCCAAGGCTCCAGCTAACCAAATTAAATAGTTTTTCAATAAAAAATACCATCGCCCTTTAGGTTTAATGCGATGCTCTTTAATTGTCTCTAGTATCTTGTCGCCAAGATTATTATTTTCCATATATTTAATGCGAACTTTTATTGACTAAAATTTTCTTTAATTCCGCCTTAGCTTTATTCATTCTCGAGGCAACTGTTCCCAAAGGTTTCTTAATAATATCAGAAATTTCCTGATAATCCTTCTCTTCAATATATTTTAAAATTATTATTTCTTGATACTTTAAATCTAACTCATCAATAGCGGCGGAGATATTTTGTTTTAATTCTAAACGCGAGATTTCTTCGATAATATTTGTATCACCAGCAAGTTCTTTAATTTGGCTATCTTTTATATCAATATCAATAAGTTGAGGCCTTGCTTTCTTTTTACGATAATTATCAATTACTTCATTATGAGCTATTCTATATATCCAAGAAGAAAATTTCAAACTACCATCAAACTCATTTAAATTCAAATAAACTTTAATAAAAATATTTTGCAAAATATCTTCGGCATCTTCCAAGTTGCTGCTTGAAATACGACGAATATAACGCAGAAGTTTATCTTTGTAGCGATTGACTACGCAAGAAAAAGTGTTTTGGTTTTCCAAAATTATATTTACTAACTCTTCATCAGTTTTCTCTTCTAAATTTAAATCATTTATCATAAAAAACGGCGGGACTCTAAAATTTAATACGCAAAGAGCGGTTTTTTCTTCATTTTAGCTAAAAATGAATGTCTTATTTATAGTATAGCAGAAAATTTGACTTTTTAGCTATAAAATTGTAAATTAACTTGAAGCCTGGTCGCTACCCATAAAGGGTGAGCCAAGGAAAGCCAAAACAGTACTTTTAAAATTTAACCTCTAAACACATATTGAAATGATTAAAATTTACATTAACCCAAGGAACCCCGAGTTGATTTTCGCGGTCGCGACTATTATCAGCTCTTTTGAGAAATTCGGTTTAGTCGCTTTAATAGCAGCCGACCCTTTTGAGATGAGTACTAAAGATTTAGAAGCTAATAAAGAGCTAATGGATCAAACAGTGCAAATTGTTGACAATATATCGCAAGATGCCGTGATAAGTAATTTCATTACTGCAGATGAGATATATGAGAATATGCCGGAAGAGCAAGTCTTCCTATTTAATATTCATCCGGTTAACAAAACCGAGGAAGGATATTTGATTGACTTTGTTGAAAAACACAAGGAAACGATTATGATTTGGGCTGATACTTCCCAGTGTTGGGAAAAAGGATTGCTGCACTATTTGCAAACCGAAATTTCCGGTAAATTGGTAACCAAAAAAAACAAAAGCTGTTTGCAAATATTAAAAGATAATGGCTTTAACGTTCCTGACGATTGGCTAGATATTGAAAGAGATATTATATCTTCTACTAAGAGAAATTATTTCTCGACTCGCTACCTTACGGCTCTAAACGCCGCCCGCATTATGGATGTTAATCTGAACTCTAAGGTAGAAAACTACTGCTATGTTTTTAAAGACTGCATAAATGAAATTTGCTGTGGACATCAGGTAGAAAACTTGGATTATTTAATTCAGGATTTTATTTCGGCTCAAGAAGATATCCGGAGAGTCAAAGAAGCAATCAACGAAAAAAGCCAACCTCTTCCTACTGCAGGAAAAACTGATAGACCAATTGGGTATATCGAACTCAAAGACATCAACAAAAGCATGGACATGCTGGAACTCCTGGAGTATGGAAGTCAAAAATTTCCTTGGCTGTTTATCATTGTATACAGCATCGAAAACAATATAAACCTGCTGGCAAACTCCAAGAAATTACCATTAGAAATAATGGAAAAATATGCCAAACAAATGGAAGGAGCTAACGTCAATGAGCTTATTCCGTTATTAAGAAAGGAAGTAACAAGCTTCCAAGAATAAAACTTGAAAAATTGAAATACGAAATGAACCCGGCCAAAAAGCTGGGTTTTTTCTTGCTAAAAAACTCTTTTTTACCTATGATAAGGACATAATCTATGAAAAGAGCATAATCATATGCAAGTTCCAATAAGACGGGGCGATTCTCGTCTATTTACAAAAGTAGATCCAGCGATGACGGAAGATAAATACTATGAGCTTCAAAAAAAGCTTGATTTTATGAAACGCGTTAAGCGTCCACGCGAAGCAGAAGAAGTAAAGCGCTTAGCTTTAATGGGTGATTTTTCCGAGAATACTGGTTATCAAATTGCTAAAGGACGTCTTCGCGGCCTAAATCAACGTATTATAGAATTGGAAGATTTGTTGGGTAAGGCAGAAATCATCAAACCAATAAAAAATAGCAATACCGTTCAGCTCGGAAGTAAAGTAACTATCGAACGCGACGGAAAAATCAAAACTTATCAAATTCTTGGTTCAACTGAAACTAATCCGGAAAGTGGAACCATTTCCCATTCTTCCCCCCTGGGATCCGCTCTGCTTTCTCACCAAAAAGGAGAGACAATAAAAATAAACCTCGCTGATAAGGAGGTTTATTATAAAATTTTGAAAATAGAATAAATAGCAAATATCGACGGTATTGACGGTCGGGAATAAACTATCACATTTTTGATGGTTTTCTAAAATCGGACAACTGAATTGAGATGCTTCTCTATTTCAATTTTTTTACAAAATCAAAAATAATATTTTTTACTTTTGCTTCGTAGCCCGTAAAGCTGTGAAGCGATTTTTTAATCATTAAAGGTCCGGCCTGTTTTCCTATCAAAGCTTTCTTAAACCAAGCGAAAACATCTTTCATTGGCCTATCAGTGAATTGATCCTCTCCCGCAAGAACCACTAAAAATGGTTTTTTAATTTTTTGTAAAATTATCGGTTTTTTATCAGGAACCGCATAACTAAACATTTCTTCTTTACTTTCCGGTGTAAATAAACTGATAAATCTTTGAGCATCGATTGGTCGGCTCCAATAGTCGGCTGGTAAAAGTGCTCCCGGTTTTCCAGCCGCAATTAATCTTTTTGCTTCTTTCAGGGCTCGGTTAAATATTTTAGGATCAGTAAATTTTATACCATCAGCATAATCGCTCATCGGTGCTAAAAGAATAGCACCGGTAATACAAGTAGGATTTTTCTGGGAAAGATAATAAGCCGCTTTATTACAGCCAGTTGAATGCCCGACTAAAATAACTTTCTTATAGCCAAGATTCAATGCGGTATTTATCGCGCCATCTATATCATCAACGCAATCTTCAAAAACTTCATGTGCTTGGCCAATTACGAGTGATTCATATTCATCTGGTTGGCGCGGGTTAATTTTTCTAAATTGATTAATCAAGCCAAATCCGCGATTATTAAAAACCATGACCGTTGCCCCATCAGCTACCATTTTCTCTGCTAAAGCAATACGCGAAAAAAGATTTCCACTCAAGCCGTGAAGAAAAATATAAATCGTCTTTACGCGCTTAGAGCTAAAAATAAAACCGTGCAAAGCGATATTTTTTGGCGTAATAATTTTTATAACTCTAGCTTCCATATTTTTATATTTTTATTTATTATCATCAACAAAAAATTCATAACCGCCAATTAATACCGGTGTTGAAAGCAAATACCAAATAATCACATCATCGAGCGGAAAAACTTTCCCGGCTAAATTTATCGGCCAGAGATACTCGCCCGGCCACCACCAAGAACCGATAATTAAAGAAATGACTTCATACAAGAAAAAAACATAGGCAAAAAATAAAGTTGGAAGCCAAGTTTTTTTGAGTATTTTAGGGTTAAGATAAAAAATTATTATTCCTGGAACAATTAAAATAATCAAAGCTAGGAGTGAATAATTAATTGTTACTAATCCCGGATTAATAAAATATAAAGAAAAGATGATAAGTGCTAAAAGACAATAACCTAAAATTATCAAACGTAAACGTTTAGAAATTTTATAACTTAAATCTTTATCAATAAAATATTCATAAAAACAAAGAACCCAGAAGAAATTTAAAAAAGCAAATAAAATATTTTCAAGCGGCGCAATTCCGAATAATCGCGGTAAAATTGATTGGACGTCCCAAGCATTAGCTAGGCGAGCAGCAAGCTCAACCGGCGGCGCAAATAATATAGTTGTAACAAGCGCAAAAAATAATATTTTAAAATGTGATTTTTTAAGCCAAAGAAAATTTAAAATAGCTGGTGGAACCAAAACAACAATGATTGAAATTAAATAGATTGGTCGCCAAAAATAAACCAACAAACAAGCGAGAGGAATATATACCACTAGAAACGCTAGACGTTTCTTTTTAAGATTATTTAACATCATATTTAAATTCTAGCAGAAAAAGCGGGTAAAAACAAAATGCAAAAACAAAAGGAGACTGATTAGCCTCCTTGTTACCATAATTATTAAATCTTTACTTTCGATTTAGACTTAGCCTTCAACTTAAGTGTTGGCTTTCTAATGCCCAGAGTCCAAAGCCGAAGCTTAGCGTTTTTCCCTTGTTGAGAAAAGACTTTAAACTTCAAGAGAAATTTTGTCTGATCTTTGTACAAGCGATTAACAAAAGCGTAATTTTCTACCCGGAAAACCGAATGGCTATGACCATCAACATCGGTTAAAGATACATTTTCATCCAGCTGCGAAAGTTCCAATAAACTTCTGGCTATAATCCCGTTTGTATGGGCATCTTCTGGCTCTACAAACCAATACGTTTTTTCACTCATGACTAATCATTTTAAAAGTTCAACAATATAAATTTATAATTTATTTAATATAAGCCTAATCAGGTTTTCAGTTGTCCGATTTTCAAATTTAGCTCTTTTTAATGTTATACTCTCCCTCTTCTAGAACTCAGCGTTTTTTGGTGTTCTTGGAAAAGGAATAACATCTCTAATATTGGCCATGCCAGAAAAATACATAATCGCTCTTTCAAAACCAAGCCCAAACCCGGCATGTTTCATCGATCCGTATTTTCTGGTATCTAGATACCAAGAATAATCTTCTATTTTCATGTTTAGCTCCTTAATGCGATTCTCCAGAAAGTCAAGACGTTCTTCCCTTTGGCTACCACCGATAATTTCTCCAATTCCCGGAACAAGCAAATCCATTGCCGCAACGGTTTTCCCGTCATCATTTTGACGCATGTAAAAAGCCTTAATATCTTTAGGATAATCAGTTAAGAAAACCGGTTTGCCAAAAATCTTTTCGGTAATATATCTTTCATGCTCAGTTTGCAAATCTATACCCCAAGAAACTGGATAAGCAAACTTCTCGCCACTCTTAATTAATAAATCGATTGCTTCGGTATAAGGAAGGCGCACAAAATCAGAATTTAAAATATTATTTAATTTTTCCATTAATCCCGTATCGATAAACTTATTAAAAAACTCCATTTCTTCCGGGAGTTCCTTCAAAATATAAGCAATTAAATATTTAATCATTTTTTCAGCCAAATTCATATCATCATTTAAATCAGCAAAAGCCATTTCCGGCTCCATCATCCAAAATTCACAAGCATGACGAGTAGTATTAGAGTTTTCGGCTCTAAAGGTTGGCCCAAAAGTATAAACTCGATTTAGTCCCATGACTAATGCCTCCGCTTCAAGTTGACCACTAACGGTTAAACCAACTTTCTTACCAAAAAAATCTTGAGCATAATCGACTTCGCCAGATGGTAATTTAGGGGCGCCTTTCTTTAAATCAAGCGTTGTGATATTAAACATTTCTCCCGCGCCTTCAGCATCACTTCCGGAAATTATTGGCGTATGGATATAAGAAAAGCCCTCCTCTTGAAAAAATTTATGGATTGCGAAACTTAAAGCGGAACGCAGACGAAAAACTGCGGAAAAAGTATTACTACGTCCACGCAGATGAGCAATAGTTCTTAAAAATTCAAAGCTATGGCTCTTTTTTTGTAAAGGATAATCAGCCTCAGCCAAATTAATGATTTCTATTTTTTTTGCTTTAAGTTCAAAGGCTTGACCAGCAGCGGGGGATTCCGCCAAAACACCACTTATTTCCAAAGCAGAACCAATCGTTAATTTTTCTATTTCACTAAAATTCTCTAAATTATTATCAAAAACAACTTGTAAGCCTTTAAAAAAAGTCCCATCATTTACTTCAATAAAACCAAAATCCTTAGAACTGCGAACTGTTCTAACCCAGGAGCCAATTTTAATCTCTTGACCTAGATATTTAGCAGTTTCTCGGTGTAATAATTTCATATCAGTATAACCCATATATTTCTTAATTAGTTATTAAGCTAATGCAGTCATCTTAATACAAAAACGATATTATTTCAATATTAACTGGGGTATTAGTCTAATAACCAAATTATTCACTCCTTAAAGCATCAACCGGATCTAAACGACTCGCCTTATAGGCCGGGTAAAAACCGAAAAATACACCGACTAAAACTGAAAAAGTAAATCCAAGAATTGGTCCGGTTGCTGAACTAGTCATCGAAATGAGATTAAAATAGGTAATAATCGGTATGGCTCCTTGGCCGATAATCATGCCGATTATGCCTCCTACCATTGATAAAATAACAGATTCTAATAAAAACTGTCCTAGAATATCGGAGCGCTTCCCCCCAATCGCTTTCGCGATACCAATTTCTTTTGTTCTTTCGGCGACCGTTACAAACATTACATTCATGATTCCGATTCCTGAAACAAGCAAAGTAATAGCGGCGATCGCGGTTAATAAAGTAGTTAAAGTTTTAGCTGATTCTTGAGCGGCTGAAACCATACTACCGGCATCCATAATTCTAAAATCATCCTCTTGGCTAACTTTTAATTTATGTTCCGTTCTTAAAATAGCCGAGATGCTGGTTGTAGCTAGTGAAGTATTATCAACATTATCTACTGTAGTAGTAATAATAACTTGTCCTCTTTCGCCCAGAATACTTTTTTCAGCCGTACTGCTAGGAATAATAACTGCTTCATCGACTGAAATCATTCCGACTCTTGAACCAAGTTTTTTTAAAACACCAACTACTTCAACCTTGCGATTTCCAACATTAATTGAATTTCCAATTGGGTTTTCATCATTTACAAATAAATCATTTGCGACCGTACTACCGATTACTGCTACCATCCCCTTACTAGAAACATCGGCCTCTTCAATTCCTCTACCTGACTGAACTACGAGACTAGATATCGCTAGAAAATTTTGATCTGCACCGACTACGCTATAGCTTTTATCAACTGAGCCATGGGAAACGCTAGCGTTGCCTTGTACGGCTCCGGCCGCCGAAGCAATATGATCGGCCTTAAGAAGTAAGGCGGCATCAGCAGTTTTTAATTTAGAGCTAGAAGTAAAACCGCGACCGCGATTAGGCATAACAATAATGGAATTAGCACTTAAATTACGAAATTGAGAATTAACCGAATCTTGAGCACCTTTACCAACCGCAAAAACAGCAATCACTGTTGCTACACCAATAATAATTCCGAGCATCGACAAAAAAGTTCTAGTCTTCTTGGCTAGTAATGATTCAAAGGCCATCTTTACTATTTCCAGATTCATAATATTAATTTTAATAATTTCCTTTGAGTTTATAATTATTATCTATAACCTGCCCATCGCGCAAATAAATAATTCTATCGGCATATTTAGCAACTTCGGCGGTATGAGTAACCATAATAACGGTTTTACCTTGGTTCTTAAATTTGGTAAAAATTTCCATTACCTCAATACCAGACTTGGAATCAAGTGCTCCGGTCGGTTCATCAGCTAAAATGATTTCTGGATTATTAATCAAAGAGCGACAAATAGCAACACGCTGCTGCTGACCACCTGAGAGCTCGGTCGGTTTATGGTTTAATCGAGTTTCCATCCCGACCGATTTAAGAAGTTCTTTGGCCCTTTCTTCCCTTTCTGGAGCCGCAGTACCGGCATAAATCGCCGGCAAAATTACATTCTTCAAAGCAGAGAAACGGGAAAATAGATTAAATTGTTGGAAAACAAAACCCATTTTCTTGTTTCTAATATATGCCAACGTAAAATCATCTCTGACTTCGCCAATGTTTTCACCATCTAAAAAATATTTTCCAGAACTTAGGGGGTGCAAACAACCGATAATATTTAAAAGAGTAGTTTTACCGCCGCCGGACTCGCCCATAATCGCTACAAATTCTCCCTTTTTAATTTCGAGATTTATTCCTTTCAAAACTGGGATTTCTTCGCTATTAGAAAGATAATACGACTTATAAGCGTTCTCCATTTTTATCGCTAAATTATTTATATTAATATTATGCATATTAATAAAGAATCTTATCGCCCTCTTTTAACCCACTAATAATTTCTGCTTTTTTACCATCAGTGAATCCAGTTACAACCGTAGCCAAATTACCATCAGCCATTTCTACTGAAGGATTACCAGCGATATTTCTCACAGCCGCAACCGGAACAGCTAAAACGTCTTTTGCTTCGGCGGTAATAAAATCAATACTCGCCGTCATTCCTTCTCTAATTTGATTAGGCCCGGTATTAGCTAATAAAACTCTAACTAAATAAGTTACTATTCCATTTGAGCTTGTTTCTGAAGTCAGAGAAATAAAACTAACTTCTCCAGTTAAATTAACGCCATCTACCGCGTCAAAAGTTACGCTCGCCTTATCGCCTACTTTAATTTTACTAATATCCGCCTCTTCAATATTTGCTTCAATATACAAAGTTTCATTATTAATTATTGAGGCCATAGTTTTTGCACTATCACTCAAAATAATATCGCCTTTTTTATAATTCAAGAGAGCCACAACGCCATCAATCGGAGAGATTAAAGTTGCTTGGTTATAATTATACTTAGCTTTATCAACGCTAATTGCCGCCGAAGTAAGCTGGGCGCGGGCTGAAGCTAAATCAGATTCTTTAACCGGTGCGATTAAATCATTATAATCATTTTTTGTTTGAGTTAGGGATATTTCCCTTGATTTTACAGAAATTTCTGAATTGTTAATATTTTGTTGGGATTGACTCTTAATGATTGCTAAATCATTAACCGCTTTATCATAAGCCGTCTGATATTTTTTCAGATTATTTTTAGCATCCGTTATCGCTTGGATAGAATTATCAAGACTGGAAATAGAGGAATTCACTGCAGAGCGATTAGTACTGATACTAGATTTAAAACTATCAAGTTTAGATTGAGAAAGGCCAACGAAAATAACGCTAGCATCTAACATCACTTGCATATTATAAAGATGATTCTGAAAAGAAGATAAAGTGGTCTTAGCATCAGCCGCAACTGAATCAACAATAAAAGTATTATTGCTATCTAGGGTAACTATTTTATTATCTAATTTTTCTCTAGCTGCTCTAGCACTTATATAACTGCTCCTAGCTTCCGTTAGCGAAGAACTATTTTTAGCCCCAAGCCCTAATTCAAATTCATCGTTAATCGATTGCTCATCTATACCAAGGATACTATCAGAATCACGCAATATTTTTTGCAAAGAAATATTCACCGATTTTATTGTTCCCACTAAATCAGAATAAGCGCTGCGTACTAGCTCACTATCGCTAGTATCTTTATTTAATTGTAAATTATCATTAGCTGTTTGCAGGGCGCTTTCAGCGTTAGAAATATTTTGGGCGGAATTTATTTTTGTTTGTTCAAGACTTATTTTTGCTTGATCAAGAGAAACTTGCGCTTGATCAATAGTTGATTTTGCTTTAGCAATTTCGCTACCTGTTGCCGGGAGTTTCTTAGTATTAAAATTAGCTAAAGCGGATTGATAACTAGAATAAGCATTACGCATTTCAAATTCTAAAGTTTCAGTTTTAACAGAGGCAATCTTATCGCCTTTTTTTATTTTATCGCCTTCTTTAACATAAACATTATTAACTTCTAAATTACCGCTAACTGGAAATGATAATTCGACTCCATCTTTAGCAACTACTTTACCGGTTGCGGAAACGGCAATCTTTAAATCTTCCCTAACAACGGTATAGTTTTTAGGCTGGGCGATAATTATTTTAGTAGCAGTACTCTTATTATAAAAATAATAACTCACTCCGGCGGCGGCCAATATTATAACAACAATAATTAAAAATTTCTTTGTTCGGAAAAAACCCCAGAAACCAGCTTTTGCCTTTTTGCTTTCTTCTAAAATTGACTGCGCCATAGATTTAATTAATTAATAAGCACAAATTCTGCAACTTTTTTATCGGTCACTGATTGATTTAACCAAATAGTTATCATTTTATCATTAGTAATATCACTCAAATTAGCTTCTACCATTTCTCGTTTAGTCCCATCAGTACTTGATTTCAACATTTTTATCCCAACCGGAATAATAACTTTCTCTTCTCCGGTACTCATTTCTTTCAGCGCAGCGAGCATAGCCGCGCGACTAGTAGCATCTTGAGTGCCTCCCATTCCGCCACCGGGACCGCCCATTCCACCTCCCATTCCGCCACCGGGACCTCCAGCTGGTACTCCGGGTGTACGAGTTAAAGAAACGGCTGCCTTATTTTCTGAGCCACCAGCCATTGCTTCAGTCGAACTAGCCCGTCCATTTCCTCTTTCAATTTTTAAAATATTGGCCTCATTACCAACTATAGATTTTACAATCCCTCGAACATCAGCCGCTCTTTCCGGTTGGCCAAAATCGGGTTGATTGTTACGACCGGGGCGCCCAATATTATTTGCCTCGATAGCGGTTGGAGTCCCAGTTTTATCTCCAGTTGTTTGATTATTCTTAGCTTCACCATTACCACAACCAGTTAATAAAACTAGAGAAAATAGCAAAAAAGCCGAGAAAATTAAGGTTTTTTTCATAATTTTTGATTATTTAAATTTTGAACAAAACTGTTCATACCTAATAATACGCAAAAAACTAAATTTTCTTCTTTTTTATAAAAGGCCCGAGATTGTAATTCGAGCCTTTTTGTTCCTATGAAATAATCTATTTCCCCCGTTTTTTATCAATCAATCTTTCTTTATATTTTTTAATCACTAGCTCTAAATGATCTTTAACTTTATCAATCGCTTTATACATGTCAGCTTCCGTTTTTTCTACTCTAAGTACTTCTTGTGGAACTTGTAAATTTGCTTCAGCGCGAAAAATATCACCTTTATGTTGTCCGCCGACTGATTTTTCAATTTCAAAATCAAAATTAATCACTTTAACACTTTTACCTAAATATTTTTCGACCATTCCCATCTTGACTTCAATATACTTTTTAATAGCCTCAGTTATTTCTAACCGCGATGATCTAATGTTGATATTCATATATTTAAAATAATTTAACGATATCTTTATAAGTAATAAAGACTATTAACGTAATAAGCAGAATAAAACCAATATTATGGATAATTGCTTCCACGTCACGACGAACCGGCTTACCTTTTATTTTTTCAACTAACAAAAATAATATTCGACCACCATCAAGCGCCGGAAAAGGTAAAATATTGATAATGGCTAAATTTAAAGATAATAATGCTGTAAACTGTAATAAATAAGCAAAACCTAAACGGGCCGCTTGGCCAGTAATATTAGCTATCCCTACCGGACCGGCAAAATCACCGCCAACTGATTGACCTTGAAATAAATTACCAATCATCATTCCAAAAGCAACAACGATTTCTTTAAGCATCCAACCGGTTGTTTTTGCGCCTTCAATTAAAGCATCAAAGAAAGGATAGCTAACTGTCCCAGCTGCCATAATACTAACACCGATAGTTGCTCTTCCGGCCGCAACGGTCGGATTATCAATCGGGGAAAGTTTAATCGTTCTTTCTCCACTCTCACCCCTTAGAACAACCGTTAACTCTTGTCCGCCTTTGGTGCCCACAATAGCTTGAACATCACTCTCTAAAGCAACTTTTTGGCCGTCAATTGTTAAAATAGAATCTCCTACTTTCAAGCCGGCTTTTTCTGCCGGAGAACCTGGAAGTACTTCAACAATCGCTACTCTCGATTCACTAATACGTGCATTTTTACCGAGTTCAGTCGTTGATTGCGGCATCCCGAGCATATAACCAACTGCAAATAAACCCCAGGCTAAAACAATATTCATGATTACTCCCGCCGATAGGATAAACATCCTTTGCCAAATTTTCTTGGTTGCAAAACTATCCTGATCATTTTGACCGTCACCGTTTTCTCCTTTTATTTTTACAAAGCCACCGATTGGCAACCAGTTAATTGAATAAATAGTTACTCCCTTCCCGGGAATATTTTTTTCATTCTTGCTTTCTTCTAAACTCTCGTAAGTTTGGCTCCCGATAACTTTACGCCAACGATTGTTTTTATTCTTATAAAAACCAATCGCTCGAGGCGGAAAGCCAAAACCAAATTCATCAGCTCTTACTCCTAAACGTCTCGCGGTAATAAAATGGCCAAGTTCATGAGAAAAAACCAAAACCGACAAAACGAGAATAAATATAATGATTGTAACAAACATGAAATTAAAATTAAAAAAATTTTACTAATAAACCCTTAAGCTCTACTAAAAGCTATATCTCCATGATGTTAGCTTCTTTTCTATCTCTTATATCCTTTAGCTCTTCATTCTTTTTAGCCGAGAACTCATCTAATTCTTTAATAAATCTAAATTTATCATCTTCACTAATCTCTTTAGCATCATACGCAGTCTCAATTATATTCTTCGCTCCTTCTCTTGCTTGACGCAGAATTATTCTAGTCTTTTCCATTTTTTCATTTAGTTTTTTCACTAAATCCTTACGATTTTCTTCAGTGAGCGACGGAACAGTGAGACGAATTTTATCTCCTTCATTTACTACGCCTAAACCCAAATCAGCCTCAACAATTGCTTTCTCAATACTCTTCATCACTCCTTTATCCCAAGCAACAATCAAGATATTACGGGAATCAGAAACAGCAATATTAGCCACTGTATTTAAGGGATTCATCACTCCATAAGCTTCAACTTGAACATTATCAAGAACGGCCGGGTTCGCTTGTCCGGTTCTTAAAGTCGCGATTTCTTTTTTAAAGAAATCAAGCGCATGTATAAAATCACTTTGTTTACTTTCAACGTATTGATTCATATATTTTTTATTATTTTAATTTTACGGTTCCTAAATAAATATTATTTGGATTAACAAAATCGATAATTAGTTCTCTTCCGGCACGAGACGTCGGAAGTTTTTTAGTTGTCCAGGTTACGCCACCGTCAACCGAACTGAAGAAGGTTGTATTAGTTACATAATATAATTGATTTGAATCGAGTGGATTAACGGCCAAGGCATTAACAACCGTTTCTTTATCGGGTTGAATCAGCTTTATTTGTTCCCAAGTGATTCCATTATCGGGTGAACGCAAAATAGTTTGATTAGTCGCTATAAACATCTTACCGTCTTTTGCACAAACAACAAAATCTCTGAAACTAGTTCCTAAATTAAAATCTTTTAAGACGGTATTTAAATCACTCCAACTATCAACCGCAAAATTCTTTTCGATTACGGCGGGGTCGGTTGAATTAATTGTACTATTAGCCATAAAGCTGTAAATATTATTTTTCGCAGTTGCGACAAAAACTAAACGGCTTTCTAGCGGAGAAATTATTAATCGAGAAATTCCTTCTCCTAAACGCTTTATTGTTCGCCAAGAGTTTCCGCCATCAATACTCTTAATTATTTCGCCTCTTGAGGTTCCAATATAAATATTTTGAGAATTATAATGGTCAACTACAACCGCGCTCACAATTACCCCGGCATTATTATCAAAATAAACTTGAGTAAAACTTCTCGAGCAGTCGTTAGAACGATATAACCTATTAGAAATAGCCGCATAAATAATGCATTTATTTTTGGGATCAACTTTTACATCATTAATTGTTGCTTCCGGTAAGCCCTTAACTTTTGTCCAACCATCATTGACGATATTATAAGTATAATACAGACCTTGATCAAAACTGGCTAAATAAACCGCTAGGCTATCTTCCGGATCAAGAGTCATAAGATTAACATTAAGACTGCGAATATTCTGCGTTTGACCTAGACCGGAAAGAGAAACCGCTTCGCGCCAAGAATCGCCACCATTAGTAGATAAAAAGACGCTACTATCAGTACCGACATCTTTTTTTACCGAGCTGGTTGAAACTGAACAAGCAGACAGAGAAATGCTTACTAGTGCTAAACCAAAAATAAAAATTAATTTTTTGTACCTCATATATATTATAAATTAATAACGAGTTGCTCTAAAACTAAACGCGGATTAATATTCGCTGATAAATATTCGTGCGCTAAAGCGGCTAATTTAAAACGCTCCAACAAAAAAGCCGAAAAATTATCATTACTTGGCCCGGAAATACTAATTCTCTCTATCGTTTGCAAAGCAGTATTAAGTTCGCTAGCTAAAGCAGAATGTTGAATTTTTTCCGGTTGATTAAAATGAAGCAGAAACAAATCGCGCATTAGGCCCTCAGCCATCATTAATATTTCTTCAGCGCCAGCGACTGCTGAAACACTATATGTCTTATCGGTAAATAATTTATCTAAATCACTTAGGCGATCATTAACATTTAAATCAAAGAATTTTAAAAATACCGAAGCCTTTTCTAAATAAGCGGCATATAACTCTGGGTTTTCTAAAAATCTTACCGCTTTCAAAGGCCTACCCAAAGCAATGTTCGCTAAATCTTTAGCGAGCGAGCGCTGAATTTTATGTTCTTCTAGGAGATAATCGTAAATTATTTCTGCTTTAACCGGATTAAAATACAATTTTTGTCCCCGCGATAAAATAGTCGGCAAAAGATTATCTTCGCTTCTGGCAAGTAAAATAACAATTACTTTATCTCTTGGCTCTTCTAAAGTTTTTAAGATAGCGTTTTGCGCCTCATTAGTTAAGCTATCAGCCTCTTTTATAATACCAATCTTATAGGAATCCAAAAAAGAGCTCAAACTTAAATCTTTAATAAAAACTCTAACTTGTTCAATGGAAATTGATTTTTTATTATCTTCCGACTTTAAAATATGAAGATCGCTATTAAAACCTTGATACGACTCCAGCGCTTCGCCCATTAAATTACGGGCAAAGGCTAAAGCGACCGTCGATTTTCCTAAATCATCAGAGCCGATAAAAATATAAGTCTGTGCAATTCGGTCGCCAATAATAGCCCGGCTCAAAAATTCAACCGCTTTTTCGTTACCTATCTTTGGCCAATTAAGTTCAGATTTTACCATACCTAAATTACTTTCAAGAATTTTATTTTTCCTTTTTGGATAATTGAACCGGAGGCAACACAGAATTCAGGATCTTTAATAACTTTTTTATCAACCTTAACTCCGCCTTGTTCGATTACCCGTTTAGCGTCAGTTTTCGAAGTTGCAAACTTCGCTTCAATTAAAATTGCAACAATGTTATAAGCAGCCGGTTTTAATTCTTCGATTTCATCCGGAATTTCCTTCTTAGAAAACACTTTAATAAAATTTTCTTCTTGCTCTTTTGCGTCTTGTTCAGAATGATAAATTTTAACAATTTCTTTCGCTAATAGAATTTTATAATCTTTTGGATTAGCGCCCGTTTCAAGAGCTTTCTGATATTCTTTAATTTTAACTTCAGAGATTCTAGTTAACAAAACAAAATATTTAATAATAAACTCATCTTGCAAAGACATAATCTTACCGAACATTTCAGAGGGCGCATCTAATAGATTAACGGTGTTACCCCAACTAGAGCTCATTTTTCTTCCATCAAGGCCCTCGATTAAGGGGTTGGTAATAATATTTTGCGGTTCCTGCTTGTAAGCTCTTTGCATTTCACGGCCGGAAAGCAGATTAAAGCGTTGGTCGGTACCGCCAATTTCAACATCGGCCTTAATCGCTACCGAGTCATAACCCTGCATCATTGGATATAAAATCTCTCTTAAAGATACTCGAGAACCAGCTTCCAAACGACGCTTTATATTATCACGCGAAATAAACTCATTAATAGAAAAAATATCAGCTTGGCGACAAATTTCTCTATACTCTAATTTAGCCAACCATTCACTGTTATAATAAACTTCACATTTTTTAATATTAATTATCTTTCCTGCTTGTTCGATATAACGTTTGATATTTTCTTTAATCACCGCCTCCTCTAACATCGGACGTTCAGCATTCTTATCAGAGGTATCGCCAATAGTCCCAGTAAAATCACCAATAATAAAGACAATTTGATGCCCAAGCTCTTCAAAATCGCGTAATTTTAATAACGGGATAGAGCGGCCGAGATGAATATTAGGACTAGTTGGGTCAATTCCTAGTTTAATTCTAAGCTTTTTACCGCTTAAAAGCTTATTTTCTAAATCTTTAAAGTCAATAACTTCGTCAACTCCCCTGGTCAACAATTCCTTGATTTTTTCCTTATTTTTTTGATCAATTTCCATATAGTTTCTATTTATTAATAGTATAACATGTTTATACCAGGATAGCACAAAAACGATTGATTTTTCAAGCTGAAACTGTTATATTAGCCCTATATGAACAGTCGCTTGAAAAAAATCATCCTTTTTACAGGAGATTTCATTGCCCTATTTTTAGCCTTGTCTATGGTTTTATCTGTTAGATATCCAAAGATAGATTTTAATAGTCAACTAAACGACCATTTAGGCCCATTTTCTTTGATATTTGCCATTTGGCTAATAATTATCTATGTTAGCGGTCTCTACGACCTTAATTTGCGGGTTAAAGGCCGCCGCTTCTTCCGTTCCGTTTTAAGCGCCGCCGCTATAGCAAGTTTAATTTCTGTCATCTACTTTTATCTTAATATTGCCTCAAACGTTACTCCAAAAACGAATTTGGCTCTGTTTATTGTCTTTTTCTTAGTAATATTTTACGCTTGGCGCTATCTTCACCAAACAATCAGCCATGCTGTCCCTAAAACCGGCCTAGCAATCATCGGTTCTAACCAAAAAAGCTTGGCCATTGAAGAAGAATTGAAGAAAAACCCGAGCACCGGTTATCAAACTGAGCTGATAATTAAAAGCGAGGTTGAATTTTCGGAATTAAAAAATCAAGTTGAAAATGGTAAAATTAAAATAATCGTTGTTTGTGATGACTTTTCTTCTTCGGCGACTACTGATACTCTTTTGAGTTTATTGCAAAATCGAATCAGCGTTTTTAGCTATCCAGATTTTTATGAACTTTTAAGCGGTAAGATTCCCGTTGAAACAATTAGTGCTACCTGGTTTCTAGAGAACCTGCGAGAAAACCAAAAAAATTATTTTAATTTTTTTAAGAGAATAATCGATATTACCTTAGCTGTTTTAGCATTTATTGTTTCCCTAATTTTCTGGCCGCTCATTGCCTTAATTATTAAATTAGAAAGCAAGGGCCCGGCATTTATTAAACAGATACGTCTTGGCCGTCGTGGACAAAATTTTACCCTCATTAAATTTAGAACAATGAAAGAAGAAGGAAACGATCGCGGGATTACTCTGGAAAATGATAACCGTATTACCAAATTTGGAAATTTTTTACGAAAAACTAGAATTGACGAAATTCCACAAATGATAAATATTTTAAAAGGTGAAATGAGTTTTATCGGCCCCCGTCCAGAACGTCCGGAATTTGCGAAAGAATTAGAATTATCAGTTCCTTTTTATAATACTAGATTAATAGTCAAACCGGGGGTAACAGGCTGGGACCAAGTTTCCGGCGAATACCATTCTCCGACCAAAGAGGATACCCTAAAAAAACTGCAGAACGATTTGTTTTATATTAAAAATCGCTCTCTATTTTTAGACACGACCATTATTCTTAAAACTATTGCGACTATTTTGAGTCGCGAGGGGAGATAGGTAATTCTTTTGTCATTATTGGAAAATCGGACAACTGAAAAAGAAAAACAAGAATATGAATAAAATCAGCGGAGTTATATTAACAAAAAATAACGAAAGAACTATTGCTGATTGCGTCCGTTCCCTATCTTTTTTAATTGATAAATTGATAATTATTGATGATTTTTCCAATGATGCGACTTTGGACATCATCAAAGCGGAATACCCAAACGCAAAAATACAACAAAGAAAGCTTAATCGTTTTGATGAACAAAGAAATTATGGGATATCTTTAACCAATACTCCCTGGGTTCTCATGATAGATTCGGACGAAATTATTTCAGCAGAATTAGCCCAAGCAATAAAAAATGAGCTTGAATCGAAAAATATAGACGCCTATTGGTCAATAAGAATGAATAGATTTTTTTCCGTCTATTTAAAGGAAAATTTTATTGATAGACCGATTTTATTTAAAAATGATCTTAAATTTTCTCATCCAGTACACGAGACTATTCTAATAAATAAAAACCGCCTTAAAAAATTAGACGGCAATCTTAGCCATGAAAATTGGATAAGCATTGAAAAAAATATAGAAAAGCTCGATAAATATTCCGGACTAATCGCTAAAAAATGGCTAGAGCAACAAAGAAACTATGGAAATATAACTTTATTTTTATTAGCAATTATACTTCCTATCCGTTATTTCTTTATTTGTTTTTTTAAAAAAGGATTTTATAAGGCCGGATTTTTTAACGGCCTCTTTTATTCCCTATTTGAAGCTTCGTATTGGTTAGCGGTTATTTTCAAATATCGAGAAGCGATAAAAAAAGATAAAACTATTTAATAACTTTTACAATAAATCTTATCTCCTCAAACCCACCGACATAATAACACCAAAATCTTTCTGTAATTCTCGGACTAATGTTGGCCAGCAAATTAATTAAATAATTAAAGAATCTCAAGATAAGATAAGCGCGTTTACCTTTACTATAACGAAACCAGCATAATGTAATTTTTTTAACTTGAAAATTTGTTTTTCCATAAACTTCTTCCCCGTCTTCTTTTAAAAAATCAAATAAATGAATACTAATAGCTGATTTATGCCCAGGATGCACCCAATTGCCAGAAAAATGTGGACAATTAATAAAAATCTCGGCATCAGGCGCACTAATACGATATATTTCCTGCAAAACTAAGAGCGGATCTTGAAGATGCTCAATCACATGGTCAAGAATAATTTCGGAAAAATGATTATCAGGGAAAGGATAGGGGAAAATGTTAAGATCATGAACAATATCGGGCGTACATTCGGCACGATTGTCAACATTTACATAGTTAGCCAATTTTTTATTACCACAACCTAAATTTAGTTTAGACATATGTTTTACTCTATTATAGTCATAAATCATAAAACCCCGCAACTAACGATTAACTGCTTAAAGAGTTTATTTACCTTATCTGGGCTAGAAGATCGAGAAATAATCGTCATCGATAACGCCTCAGAAGACGGAAGCGTTGAAATATTAAAAAATGAATTTGCGGATAAAATTCAAATTGTTTCCAATAAAAGAAATCTAGGCTTTGCCGCTGCTAATAATCAAGGAGCGGCTTTATCAACCGGTGATTTTCTTTTATTTTTAAATAGCGATACAATAGCTAAAGACGATTTCTTATCCAAATGCTTGAATTTATTCAAACAAGATGAAAATATGGGGGTAGTATCGCCGCGCTTGAAATTGGAGAACGGTGAGGCTCAAAAGCACGCCTTCGGACTTTTCCCCACCCTCGGGGGATTGATTACTCAGACCGGAAAAAGAGAAATAATAATTCCTGAGAAGACAAAGATACTTGAAGTTGATTGGGTAAGTGGTTGCGCCCTTATGATAAGGCGCGAATTGTTTGAAAAAATAGGCGGCTGGGACGATCATTTCTTTCTCTACTTTGAAGACGTTGATATTTGTAAGCGAGTTAAAGAGGCCGGATATAAAATAGCCGTTAACTTGGAAACAGAGATAACTCATTTAGGCGGAAAGAGTTTGAGCTTAAACAGCGAAAGAAAAAACTACTATTACGAAGCTCAGGATTATTATTTCGACAAGTGGTATGGAGTAATAACAAAATATTTGATTAAAATAACTAGGTTAATATTTAAGGTTTTAAAGAAATAAAAATATAAACGGCATTTATGAATATAAATTTCTATAGTAGAAAAAAATTAGATAAAATAATAAATAGAAAAATTAAAAAAACTAATGTTATATTAGATATCGGATGCGGAATAAGGCCGCAAAACTTCATAACGCCCATTGTCCATATTTGTGCCGAACCATTTGAGCAATATGTAAAAACCCTTCAAAAAATAGCAAGCGAGACGACTAATAGAAACTATGTAATAATGCAATCGGGTTGGCAGGATGTGATAAAAATTCTCCCAGAAGAGTCAGTAGACACAATTTTTATACTAGACGTCATCGAACATCTTGATAAAAATGAAGGGGAAAGGTTGCTCAAAGAAACAGAAAAAATTGCAAAAAAACAAATAATCATATTTACCCCTCTAGGATTCTTGCCACAAAAAAGTGAAAACAAAAAAGACGCCTGGGGAATGGACGGTGGGGATTGGCAGGAACATAAATCTGGATGGTTGCCAGAAGATTTTGATGATTCATGGGATATACACGCATTAAAGGAATATCATTTTTTTGATAGTGCGGGCATCAAATATGAAAAACCTTACGGCGCATTTTATGCCATAAAGACAAAAAAAGAAAAACAAACGTTAAAAAATAAAATAATAAAAAAGTATTTTTTATTACACAACATCGTTATATCTCGACCTATTACTGCCTATGATAAGTATAAATCATGGCCGATGAAACTTTACAAAAAAGTCTATGGAAGGAAAAAAATATAATATTTTAGTAATAACCGAATTATTTCCAAATGATGATTTCCCATATCTCGGCTCTTTCGTTTACAATCAACTAAACTATCTCAAAAAATATTATAATTTTACAATAATTTGCCCTCAATTTTTCGGTTTTAAAATATTTTACAAAAAGAAAACAATTAAAAATGATTTTACTATCCACAGAATGCGCCAACCAATACTTCCGCTATCAATTATCAGAAAAATTTTTAATATAGAGGAGAAAAAAATACTTTTATTAAGCAAATATATTACAAGAGTTAGAATATTATCATTAGCTAAAAAAATAAATATAAAAGAACATTTTAATCTCATAATTGGCCATGAATCAGGGATTGGCGATGAGGCTTGTTATGTAGGCGCTAATCTAAATATACCTTCAATTTTTCATCTTCATGGTATATATAATTATCATCTAGACAGGCTTGGATCTCGTAGCATAAACAATGTTATCTCAAACATCGAACAAGCCAAAAATATAGTTTCAGTATCAAAAATTGCAATTGAATCTTATTTTAATGGCGGCTTACAGAATAAAAAAGTATCCATAATCCCCAATCTACTCAGCAAAACAGAACATATACCTGATTTAAGAAAAGATTTAAAAGAAATTGTAAAAAATAAAAAAGTTATACTGAGCGTCGGTTGGCTAGTAAAAGAAAAAAAAATTGAACAAATAATAAGATTAGCCCACCGAATAAAAGAGCGCGAAGATTTTATTATTTTAATAGTTGGCCAAGGGGGGGAATATAATAATCACAACAAAATGATTAAGTCTCTAGGTCTGGAAAATATTGTATATCTGGTTGGGGCAATAAATCCTGAAAAAATGAATGCGCTATATAATATTTGCGATTTTTTAATTCATCCCAGTATAGTAGATAGTTTTTCAATGGTTTGTTTGGAGGCAATGGGTAATCGTAAACCGATAATATGCACCAAAAATATTGGAATGGCTGAATATATCAAAAACGGCAAGGAAGGATTTATTGTAGAACCAGAGAACGACAAACAACTGCAACAAAGAGTCCTAGAGTTACTAAATGACGATTCATTAAGGAAATCTATGGGGGATAATGCATTTAAAACAGCGAGTAATTTTTATAGCGAAATTATTGGTGAAAAAATTAAAGAAGTATATGATAGAGCAATTAAATCTAAATAAAAAAATACTATTATTATCTTCTTGGGCACCACCAAAAATAGGAGGTGCGCAGAATCTTTATAATATTTTTGCAAATATAAACCCAGACGATTATTGCATTTTAACAAGCAAACAAAATTTAAAAGGCAAAGAGGGAAAATTCGGAACGAAGTTGGAATGCGACTACTTCTTTTACGACGAAGAGACTAAAAATTTTATTATAGATCCAGAACTTCCAAAAAAGAGGTATTACTATTTTATAAAAAAATTCTCTTTTATATTCAAAGCAATAAAAAATTTAGCATCATTGCTTAAGTTCTTATTAGTAAGCTTATCGCTAATAAATAAAATAATAAAGCAGGGTAAAGAAATAACAAAAAATAAAAAAATAGATTTAATTATTGGACTATCGGATGTAGAAATTAATTTAGTATCAACTTTAATATTATCAAAGATACTAAAGAAACCCTTTGCTATTTATTTATTTGATTTATATTATGGGAACCAATTAAGTTTTCCGTATAACGCCATAGCAAAATTTGCTGAACCAATTATATTTAAAACTGCTAAAAACATAATAGTAACTAACGGCGCAACCAAGGATTATTATCTAAATAAATATGGGATGGAAGAAAAATATACCATAATCCATAACTGCGTATTCCCTGAAAATTATGAAAATATCATTCCGACTACAATTAAAAAAACCGATGATAAAATAAGTATAGTCTTTACTGGAAATATTTATTGGCCGCAAGAAACATCTCTAGACAACCTATTAAAACTAATAAATAATAACCAAACGGAAAACATAGAAATATCTATTTACTGTCCTTCCCCGCCCACTAATCTAATAAATAAATACCAAGATAACAAAAAAATAAAATTTACGGCGGCGGCGCAATCAGATATGCCAAGAATTCAAAGCGAGGCGGATATTCTATTTCTTCCTCTCTCTTGGAATACTGAAGCTCCCGATATAATAAGAACTGCGAGCCCGGGCAAATTAACGGATTATCTAATCTCAGGAAGACCAATTTTAATACATGCGCCTAAATATTCTTTTATCGCTAAATATGGAAAAGAAAATAATTTTGCTGAAGTAGTTGATGAAGAAAATATTGATAAATTAAAAATTGCTATAGATAAGCTATCTAATAACCATATTTATTCTAAACAATTAGTATTAAACGCGGCCAGTGTGTTTTATCGCAATCACGATGCCCGCACAAACGCAAAAAAATTTACTCAAATTATTAATAATATATGAAAATAGTAACAATTTTAGGAACAAGACCAGAGATAATACGTCTAAGTACAATTATTAAAAAATTGGATAAATGTTCAGAGCACATATTAGTTCATACTGGACAAAATTATTCCTCAAATTTAAAAGATATCTTTTTTAAACAATTAAAACTGCGACAACCGGATTTTTATTTAAATGCAATTAATTCCTCTATCGGTCCGCAACTCAGTACAATAATGAAAGAAACACACAGGATATTAGAAAAAGTAAAACCGGATAAAGTGCTAATATTGGGAGACACAAACAGTGGCTTAGCCGCTATAATAGCCGAAAAAATGATGATCCCGGTATACCACATGGAGGCGGGAAATAGATGTCATGATTTAGCTGTTCCTGAAGAAAAAAATAGACATATTATAGACGCCGCCTCATCATATAATTTACCCTATACCCCAGGCAGCTATAAAAACTTAATGAAAGAGGGGCATGATAAGCAAAAAACCATTATCACTGGCAACCCGATAAACGAAGTGTTAATTAATTTCCAGAAGGAAATAGATAACAGCAAAATACTTAATTTATTAAATATACAAAAAAAACAATATTTTATTTTTACATCTCACCGAGCGGAAAATGTAGATAATCCTAAAAGATTAACCGAGATATTCAAAGGGCTTGATTTAATTGCTGAACAATATAAAATGCCTATTATAGGTAGCTTGCATCCGCGAACTAAGGAAAAGATGGAAAAATATAATATCAAGCCTAGCAATAAGTTAATACAATTGTTTGAACCGTTTGGCTTTTTTGATTTTGTAAAATTAGAAAAAAATGCAATCTGCGCTATTAGTGATAGCGGGACCGTGCAAGAAGAATGCTGTATATTAAGAGTCCCGGCTGTAACAATTAGAATGACAACCGAAAGACCGGAAACCATAGCGTGCGGAAGTAATATTATTTCGGGATTAAATAGTAGAAAAATTCTTGCATGTGTTAAAATAATGTTAAAAAAGAAAACTAATTGGAAACAACCAAAAGGCTACTCTGATAAAAATGTATCTAATAAAATAGTTAAGTTATTATTAAAAAAATAATATGTCGATGTTTAAAAATCAAGTTATTTTGATAACTGGCGGAACCGGCTCCTGGGGTAACGAATTAACCAAACAAATGCTTGAAAAAGAGCCAAAGCAAATTATTGTATATTCCAGAAGTGAACTTCAACAAGTTAACATGCAAAGGAAATTTAACGACCCTAAAATAAAATTTATCATAGGTGATATTCGAGATTATAACCAAGTTAAAAAAGCCTTCAAGGGAGTAGATTACGTATTTCATTTAGCCGCTTTAAAACATGTACCTATCTGCGAAGAACAACCGGATGAGGCGATTAAAACAAATATCCTTGGAACACAAAATGTAATAGAAGCCGCTAAAGAGAACGGCATAAAAAAAGTTATTGATGTTTCTACTGATAAAGCCGTTAATCCTTTTAATTTTTATGGGATGACCAAGGCAGTTGGAGAGCGATTAATAATAAACGCCAACACAAGCTCCAGTAAAACAAAATTTGTTTGTATTCGTGGAGGCAACGTACTAGGAACTAATGGTAGCGTCGTACCGTTCTTTATAGATCAAATAAAAAGATTCAATACCATATCTATTACGGACAAAAACATGACCAGATATTATATGACTCAAGAACAGGCTATTAGTCTTTTATTTAAAGCGGCCGAAGATAGCTTGGGCGGAGAAACATTTGTAATGAAAATGCCGGCCTGTAAAATGGTTGATTTAGTAGAAGTGTTAATAAATGAATTTGGCAATAAACAAACATCTACAAAAGAAATCGGGCTTAGGCCGGGAGAAAAAATTCATGAATGCTTAATCAGTAAACACGAATCACCTTCGAGCTATCAGTATGATGAAAATTATTATGTAATTTTACCTCAAGTTAAAATTGAGGGCTTGGAAGAAAAATATAAAAATTTTAGTAAAGCATCTTTTGCAGAATACTCATCAAATGATGTGCTTATGAATATGTCTGAAATTAAAACTATATTACAAGATGGAGGATTTATTAAATAGTATGATAAAAGAAGAAAAAATATTATTTACGGGTGGTTCTGGTAGGCTTGGTAAAGCTTGTAAAAAAATATTTCCAAATGCACAATATCCGAATAGCACTGAGTTAAATATACTAGATAAAAAAAGTATAATAACGTACTTTTTAAATAAACAAATTAATATTGTTATTCATTTAGCGGCTATGGCCGATATTCCGTTATGCGAAACCAACCAACGGGAAGCATATGAAACAAACGTTAAGGGAACAAAAAACATCATAAATATATCCAAGAAAAATGGAGTTAAGCATTTTATATATCTAAATACTGCCTGTATATTCCCGGGTACTGATAACGAGACGATGGAGGACGAGGATAGTCTCCCCTATCCGAAACATTATTACGGATTAACAAAATATGTAGCGGAAGAAATTGCAAAAACATACAATAGCCAAAAAATGAAAGTAACTATAGTGAGAACTAATTTTACCAGCATGCCCTGGAAATACCCAAAAGCCTTTACTGATAGATATGGAACATATTTATTTGCCCAAGGGGTTGCCAAAGGGCTGAAAGATATTGTAAGCGAAGAACCAAAACAACCTATAATTCATATCTGCGGTGATAAAAAAATATCGATGTATGATTACGCAATCGCTGGCGGCAGTAAAGTTGAGCCAATGACTTTGGCAGATTACCAAGGAACTCCGTTAACGAAAAATATGTCCCTAACTAGCAAATACTGGAAATTATACAAACTGGAAGATAGCGATTATAATGACAACTAACAAAGAGAGGCTTTAAAATGGCCTCTTTTGTATTATACGGTTTAGTAAAGTTTATAATAATTATCCAACATTTTATCCAAAGAAAAATTTTCTTTAAAGTTATTATAAGCATTATTTATAATTTTTTCTTTTTCTTCCGTTGATACAGACAGCGCTTGATCTATTTTTATTGATAGCTCTTCCGGATTGCAAGACTGAAACATAAAACCGCTTATTTTATCTTGTATTATTTCTGGAATGCCACCAACTTGACTAGCAACAACGAGCAATCTATTACTCATCGCCTCAAGAGCGGCCAACCCGAAGCCTTCATTTATAGAAGGTAAAACAAAGATATTAGCCAATTGGTAATAAACATCTAAGTCGGTAATTTCACCTAAAAACAAAACGTCGTCAGTTAAATTTAAATTCCATACCTCTTTTTCTAAAAATCTTCTTTCCGGACCATCACCAATTAAAATTAATTTTAAATTTTTATATTTTTCTTTTAACAATTTAACCGCTCTCACCAGATAAATATGTCCTTTAACTATATCAAGACGCCCGACTGATAAAATTATAGGATTAGAATTGGCTAGATTTAATTTTTCTTTTATGCTATCAACTTCTTCAGTCGGTACATTATTTCTATACTCAATTATGCCATTATAAATTACTTTGACTTTATTTTCATTTGTAATTTTATTTTTTATAAGGTCATTTTTGATTTTTTCAGAAACGGCCACTGTCATATCATTTAGTCTATCCGTTATTCTAAGCAAAAAATATCTTAATTTGCTTCCAAAATTATCCGAATGAACAGTCGAAATAATAAATGGAATACGGGCCATTGTACCAATGATTCTTCCTAAGAAATTGGCATGAAAGAGATGGCAATGCAAAATAGCTGGTCTTTCTTTTCTTAATAATGACCATAAGCGCCAAAGAAGCAGCGGGTTAAATTTTTTGCTCGCCCCCAGACTAAAGGTCCTTGATATCTTACTCACCTCCTTACCTATTTTTCCTAATGGTCTAATAGAAACAAAAATTGGCGAAAATCTATTCTGATCAAGATTAAAAATTAAATTTTTTACAACAATTTCTGCTCCACCAATATCAGAACCCGTGATTAAAAACATTATTTTCTTTTGTTGTATTATTTCATTACTCATAAATTTCTTGATATCTCTTAATCATAACCTTGGCGGAAAAAGGAGCTTGATCTATACGAGCAACCATATTTTTACTTAATTTATCTAAGAAGTCTTTTTGGTCATCAAAAATAAAGCAATTTTCAGCGTTAACTATTTCACTATTGCCTCCAACATCACTTGCTAAAATTGAAATATCGGAAAAGCCGGCCTCAATCAAAGAAATGGATAGCCCTTCGTAAACAGATGGCAAAACAAAAATATCTAGACCCTTAAGAAATCTACTAGCATCTATTATTTCTCCGACTAAAAATATATCATTTAAAGCTCCGATGGACTTAATTAATCTTTGATATTTTTCTCTCTCTGGCCCCTCACCAATAATTATTAATTTTGCATTAGCTTTTATTTTTTTTATTTCTGGCCAAGCGTTAATAATAAAATTATAGTTTTTTTGAGGAGCTAATCTCCCAATTGAACCAATTAAATAATCTTCGGACAAACTAACATTAATTAATTTACCGAGTTCTTCCCTAGCCTGATTCTTAGTTAAAAAATAATTCTGATTTATATCAAGCCCGTTATATATAACCGTTCCGTCTTTTATTATTTTCTGTTTTGTTGCCTCTATTAAATTACATTTACTTACAAAAACAACTTTATCAACAAAACGTAAAAAAAACTTAAAATAAATCTTAAAAATAAATTTTATAAATTTTGACGCATTATAGTTAGGATCCAAGACAGAAAGCCCGTGCATCGTAAAAATAATTTTTGGTTTTAATTTAGATAATTTGGCGGCCAGAACTCCCGGCAAGGTATTTGTACTATTTAAATGTAAAACATCAAAACTATTTTTATCTATCAATTTCTTTAGTTCTAAAATAAAACCAATTATGGCTAACGGATTTCTACTTCTTTTTAAATTATTAAGGCGAAAAAAATTAATGTTTTCTTTTTTTAATTCTTCCGGTAAAAAATTCCCCTCTCCGGCGGCAACAGCGACTTGATTCTCACACTTTTTTAAACCCTTAGCCAAAGTTAAAATAAAAGACTGAGCTCCGCCTATTTCTGCTTTAGTTATAACAAGAAGGGTTTTCATATAACTATATGTTTTTTCTCTTTAAAAATAGCATCCAAGTCGGAGTAACAAAATAAGTAATGAGCGTTGCTACTGCGGCTCCAATAATTCCTAATTTAGGTATTAAAATAAAATTTAAACCCACGTTTATAATCATGGAAATAAAATTAACTAAAAAAATATCTTTACTTCTATTTTCCGCCATCAATTGCTGACCAGCGGCTGCAGCAAGAAATAATCCTATGCTAGACCAAATATAAATTTGTAAAACTGGAATAGCGGCTAAATATTCAGAGCCGAAAATAATACTGATTATCGGTTTAGCAAAAAAGGCAATTGGAGCGGCAACCAGAAAGCCAAGAGAGCCCAATAAAAAATAAAAATTCTTTAAACGCCTGTAATACAAATCTTTATTAGTATTACGAGCATTAACAATGGCCGGAAAGAGCGAACCGCAGATTATTCCTGGCAAAAAATAAAATATTTCAGTGATTTTAACTCCGGCCGCATATATACCAACTGCCGAATCACCCATTATTTTTCCCACCATTACTTGATCAATTTTTAAGTAAATGAAAGCGGCGGCGGAAGATAGCATTAAAGGCCAAGAATCACGCCAAATTTCTTTTGCTAAATCTTTTTTAAACTTCCATCTTAAAAAGCTAAAACCCTGTGCCTGATAAAAAAAGAAAAGTAATATTCCCTGCCAGATAGAATCAGCGACAAATACGACTAAGAGCCAGATAACCCCTCCGCCTGATAATATAAGGATGATCTTCAATATTGAAGATATAACCGCTGAAATAACCTGAGCCTTTATGTTTTCTTTAGCTTTAACCTGAGAATAAAAGAAAATATTTATAATATAAGGGGCTTGTAATAAAAATGAGACACCAAACATTATAATGAGCGCACGAGTATAACTATTTTCGCCTAAGATAAAGGCGGCTATCGTCGAAATTAAAAAAGCTAAAACCCCTCCTATCATTCTTATACGAAAGCCGGTTCCCATCAACTCATCTCTTTTCTCCGGATGACTAACTAATTCCCTATTTAAAATTCCATCGGTCCCCAAAGTACTAACAAACCCAAACAAGCCGACAAACGCAACTACATAACTAACCAAGCCATACTTTTCCGGTCCCAAATACCTAGCGATCCAAGCGCCAATAAAGAAAGAAACCAGTAGCGAAAACATTTGTCCAAAAAACATCCAGCCGGTATTGGCAAAATAGCGCTTGAATCCTTCATGGTTCAAAACGTGGAACCATTTCTCTGGCATGAACTTTTCAATTTTAGAAAATATTTTATCTAACATTTAAAGTCAAATTAAACAAATAATATTGTATCATCCTGCAAAAAATCCATAATATGATAATGCTTAACACCTTTATAGCCTTCGCCTATTAATTTATCCATAGAAACAACAATTTTTTGATAATTATCTGGTATCTCTAATAAATTGCCAAACTCCCTCTCCTTAACTGATTTATTGCTAATTAAATAAGCGACTTGAACATAAATTTTCTTTCCCTCTTTTTCAGCCACAAAATCAATTTCTTTATTTTCCAGCTGACCAACATTAACTTTAAATCCTAATCTTGATAAGTGTAAAAAAACTAAATTTTCTAACATCTGGCCAATTTCAACTGATTTATAGCCAACTAAAGAATTTCGTAAACCTAAATCTTCCCAATAATATTTTTCATTAATTTCAAAAATCTTTTTACCCTTAATATCCGCCCGATTAACCTCGCTAATAATAAAACTAGAGCATAAATAGGATAAATAATCTAAAACTTTATTTGGCGTTGTTTGAGTTTTTTGTGACTTTAAAAAATCACTTATCCTTTTGGCTGATACCAAAGAACCAATATTATCAGCGACATACTCTAATAACCGATTAAGAAAATTAATATTTCTTATATTAAACCGAGCAACAACATCTTTTAAAACAATGGTACTATAAATGCTTTGTAAATAACCATAAACGATTTCATCTTTTAAATCTAAGTTAGCCAAAAACGGCAACCCGCCATAGCGTATATATTTATTTAATGTTTCTTCGCTAGATTTAAGGTTATGAAATTGCAAGAACTCTTGATAAGACAAGGCATGAATAGGGATTTCGATATAACGCCCCGATAGGCCAGTAGCAATTTCCGAAGACAACAAACGAGCGTTACTACCTGTACAATATAAATCAAAAATTTTCTTAGCGGCTAAATGACGCAAAGCCTTTTCAAAATTTTCGATATCCTGAATTTCATCAATAAATAAATAATTCTTTACACCTCGCTTGATGCGTTGTTCGGCATAAGTAATTAAATCACGATAATCAACAATAGCATCATACTCATTTTCTTCTTTATTAATATAAACGATGTTTGCTTTTTTATTCTTAGTTTTAATTTCATCCATTAACTGAAATAAAATATAGCTTTTACCCACCCGACGTTGCCCGATTAAAACCTTAATCAAATCCAACCCAATAAAAGGCCTAATCTTGTTTAAATAATAAGGACGATTTTGATATGTTTTGTTCATACTTAAAAGTTATTGCTATTTTATAATATATTTTAAGTATACTTAAAACTATTTAAAAAGTCAACGATGTCTGCGGATTTAACGCTACACGCCATAAACTTCTCTAATTATATCCGCATCCTTACCACTCTCTTTTAACAATTCTAGGTTCTTTTCTTCTGCCAAGCGCAAAAATTGTTCGCCTAATTTATCATCGCCCACGCAACTAATATACTCCAACAAAGCAGCAAAATCTTTTACAAAACAATGTCCACCCGCCCCGCGCCCGACTTTTCCATCTATTCCCGAAGCATGAGCGGGTTGTAAATGAGAAGCCCCGATTCTGGGATCAGCGGCCATCCCCGCGCTAATCTTATTCCAATCACTTCCTTCTTTAGCTGCTAAATCATACAAGATATTAGCATAAATAATTTTCAAAAATAAAAAACTATTGCTTGCGTATTTAACAAGTTCCGCCTCCTTCGCTTTGCAAATCATGTTTAAAGGAGAATCAGGTAGAACATCTAAAATTTCTTGCGCCTTAGCGCGATATTCTTCATTATCAACGGGATAACCAATAATATTCCTGGTCGGGTGAGCGGCGTCGTAAGCGGCCGTCTTTTCCGTTAAAAATTCCGGGGAATGAAAAACAAAACGGTCGGGATATAAATTTTGTAGAGCTTCGCAAGTTCCCGGTAAAATCGTTGATTTCACAATCGCTGATTTTCCTATGCCCACTAACCCAATAACCTCTTTTAAAATATCAAAATTGAAACCATTGGGAGTTGTCGGAGTAGGGACGGCAATAAAAACTAAATCACACTCGGCGATTTTTTCTTTATTTGTTTCATAAGGTGCTTCTTTCGCATAACGCACAACTTGAAAGCCGCGGTTTTCAAAATCATCTGCATAATTTTTGCCGATAAAACCCTGGCCGATAAAACCGATTAACAAATTATTCTTCATAACTTAATACCTGCTAATAGAGGAACTTTCCTCTAATTTTAATAAAAATCTTGTCTAAGACCAGATAGTATTATATCATATAGATAGTAAACGATAAAATCAATCAAAACTATGAAAAAAATAATCACTCTCTACGGGCAACCGGGTTGCGGAAAATCAACTCAAGTACAAATGTTGGCGAAAAAATATGGCTTTTTTCAATTTGGAATGGGGGAAAGATTAAGAGGAGAGATTGAGTCTGGATCAGCTTTAGGCCAAGAAATTAAGCCCTACGTTGATAATGGAATTTTGATTCCTGATGACTTAATGTTCCAAATAATCAAGAACATCGGCGATAAAGCAACTAAATCGGGTCTTATTTTCGATGGCTTCCCGCGCATTCTAGCTCAAGCCAAAATGTTGGAAAAATTAGCCGATGAAATGAATTTAGAAATCGGCCAGTTGTTTTATCTACGTCTTAAACCAGAACAAGCATTAAAAAGAATAGTAGCCCGGGCAAAAGCGAGCGGTCGCAAAGACGATGTGAGCCCCGAAGCTATTAAAAATCGCTTTGCAACTTTTGAGCGCGAATCTCAGCCGCTCCTGGAATATTATCGCTCTAGAGGTAAGTTAGTAGAAATAGACGGGATGATGGCTATAGACGAAACTCATGCCGAGATAATAAAACACTTATAAGCTAAACTGAATGGATCAAGGTAAAAGTCTCATTAAACCATTACTTACTTTAGCTGGGCCAATAATTCTAGCTAATTTTTTTCAAGCCGCTTATCAGCTAACTGATGCTTTTTGGGTTGGACGATTAGGAGAAAAAGCGGTAGCGGCAGTGGCGGTTAGTATGCCAGTAATTTTTTTCATGACTTCACTCGGAATTGGGTTTGCTGTTGCTGGAGCAGCTTTAACGGCTCAATATTTCGGAGCTAAGGACAAAAAAATGGTTAGCCATAGTTCAGCTCAAACGTTATTATTAGTTTTTGTAGTTTCTGCTATTGCTAGCACTCTGGGTTATTTTTTCTCAGCGAACATTTTAAAATTCTTAGGTGTTAGCCCGGAAATATTTGAAACCACTCTCGCCTATTTACGTATTTCATTTTTGGGCATGATTTTTAATTTTTCTTTTTTCATGTTCCAATCAATTATGCGCAGTATCGGGAAACCAAAACTTCCTGTTTTTATTATAATCGGAACAGTAATTTTAAATTTTATTCTTGACCCTTTGTTTATGTTTGGTACCTGGTTCATTCCTAAACTCGGAGTAGCCGGTACCGCCTGGGCAACTTTATTTACTCAAAGTATTGCTGCTGTTATTGGCCTATTTATTCTTTTTTCCGGGAGACAAGGGATAAAATTATATTGGCCTGATTTTAATCCGGATTTTAAATTTTTGCGGCGCGCTCTTTGGCTCGGGCTTCCATCTTCTTTAGAACAATCTGCTCGCAGTTTAGTTTTAACGGTCATGACCGGATTAATAACAAGCTTCGGAACCCTGGCTATCGCCGCTTACGGCGTTGGTTCTAATATTTTTCAACTCATTCTCATGTTATGTTTTGGTTTTGCTGGCGCTAATTCAGCCTTGGTCGGACAAAATCTCGGCGCTAATAATCCTAAAAAAGCTGATCAAATAGCGAGATTGAGTTTAAAACTTATTTTTACAACTTTAAGCGCATTGGGAATAATAATTTTTATCTTTGCTCCGTACTTTATTGCTTTTTTTGTTCCTAACGATATTAATGTTATAATTCAAGGTGCTCATTTTTTACGTTTTATTGCTCTTACATCAGGCTTAACCGGTATCCAAGTAATTATTGGCAGCACCTTACAGGCCGCTGGCTCAACTAAACAATCAATGATTTTAACAATTATTTCCCAATGGATAATTCAACTTCCTCTAGCCTATTTGCTATCAAAATATTTCCAGCTTGGTCTAAATGGAATTTGGATTTCTTTGCCAGCGACTAGCGTTATCATGTCGATTATATATCTCGGTGTTTTTTTAAAGGGAAAATGGAAAACAAAAAAACTCATCAGCGCTGATGAGAAAATTAGAGCAACCATAACCCGGGAAGTAAAAATCGACGAAATAGTTGCCTTAGAAAATTAATTTAAAAAATATAAAACAAAGTATGAAAAAAAGTTTTCTTAAAAATGAATTTCGATTTTGGCGGAAATTAATCAACGCCTGGTCATTTTTATTTTTTGTGATGATTGTAATTGATTTTATTAGCGCTAATGCTTATGAAGAAATTCTCAGCGCGGCGGCAACTATTTATATCAGCATTCTAGCAATTTATGTTAGCAACAAAGAATTTGAACGCTGGTACGATAAGCATCAAGAAGAGCATCCGGGAGAAATTTTTGTTATTATCTGGTCGATTTTAATCGCCGCTTTATTTCTCCTTGATTTCTCGCTAGGGGTAGCCTATCACTTGCCCAACGCTGTCGTTTCTGCTTATATTGCTGTTTTAACTATCCTAGTTATCACCAGAAAATCTAAGGAGTTATATTTATTAAGGCAAAAAAAATCTAAATAGTTTTTAGAATCTTGAGTGCTTGCTTAAAAGCTTTTCCGCGATGGTTTATAGCGATTAAATTCTCCGGATCGAACTCAGCATTAGTTTTCTCGTAATTGAAGTCCTTAGCTAAAAATATCGGCGCATAACCAAAACTTTTATCTCCTCTCGGTTCGATAGCAATTTTACCATCCCAAATTCCTAAAACTGTATCAACAAATTTGGTTTTTGGATTATAAATAGCAACCGCACAATGATAATGGCAATCTCTCTGCCCAAAAGGGACATTTTTCATCTCTGCTAAAACTTTCAAATAATTATCTCGATCTGTTCCCGTCTCAGAATAACGCGCCGAATAAACTCCAGGGCGACCATCAAGCGCGTCGACACACAGTCCGCTATCATCAGCCAGGGTTATCATATTAAAAACATCGCCAGATATAATTGCTTTAATTAAAGCATTCCCTTCGAAGCTCTTAGCATTCTCAACTAATTTTAAATTTTTTAGTTCTTCAGGAAAATCAAATAAGAATTTAAGCTCAAAACCGGAATCTTTAAATATTGTTTTTATTTCTTCCGCCTTACCGTGATTCGCGGTTGCAATTAAAATAGTTGTCTTTATTTTTTTGCTGACCATATATTAGAAGTGAGCCGTCTATTAACTCTCTTTACTCCCATCGCTTGCATCATCTCATATAAATCAGGCGATTGATTTTTCCCCACCAACAGGACACGAATTATTTTTGCCATATCGCCAAAATTTCCTTTATATTTTTCTGGGGATTCTTTAAAAGTTTTAGCATCAGGTGCATAACCTAACTCAACACTCAGAGTACGCATTTTTTGTAGCCAAGTTTCTTTATCATCATCCGGATTATATTTATCAGCAACACTTGTCGCAACTTCCTTAATGCTTTTTAAATCCGCTCCCGCTAATTCGTCCATATTAATCCCCTGAGCTTTAAAAATACTATCAAAGAAAAAACCGATTTGTGCTCTTAAGTCTGACCATTTACTAATATCTTTACGCGCTTTTATATTTTCTCTTTCAATATTTAAAATTTTAATAGTATAATTAATATCCGCTTCAATAAGAGACGCTAAATCGGCGTCATATTTTTTAGCCCAAGCTAGTCCCAACTCCGTCATATTTTTAGCCGACATCCGACCGATATACTCTTTACCAAAACTATCCATTTTTTGTAAATCTAAAAGTGCACCAGCGCCTTTTTTTAATTCTGCGACCGATAATTTATAATTCGCTAAATCTTCATCTGGGTGTTCATTGAGCCATTTTTCAAATCCAGAATTAGCTAAATTTAATAAATACATTATTACAACATCGGTCGGATAGCCAGCTTCTTCATAGAAAGCAACATTAGCCTCGGGGTCATGACGCTTGCTTAATTTACGACGTGACGAACCATCTAATTTTTGAATGGGGGCAATATGGCCATAAACCGGATGTTCCCAGCCCATTTTAGTAAATAACTGAATATGCAGAGCCAAAGACGCTAGCCATTCATCACCGCGTAAAACATGAGTCGTCCCCATAAAATGATCATCAATTACATGAGCGAAATGATAGGTTGGTAAGCCGTCTGATTTTAGAATTACAATATCTTGATTATTTTCCGGTAAACGTAATTTTCCTTTAAATAAATCTTCAATCGCAATAATTCTAGTTAAATCTCCGGTTGATTTTAATCTGATAACTGGAGTTAATCCTTTATTTAAAGCGGCCAAAGCATCATCAACGGATTTATATCGCCAAGTCGCCCACTCGCCATAATAGCCAGGCGCTAATTTTTGATTTGTTTGATTCTCAGTTACACTCGCTAATTCTTCAATCGTTTCAAAGGCTGGATAGGCATCGCCACTCTCTAAAAGTTTTTTTACAAAAGCTTGATAAATATTTTTGCGTTCGCTTTGTTTATAAGGGCCATAATTTCCGATTTCCTCGGTAGAACTAACTTGGCCCTCATCAATATTTATATTAAAGGTTTTTAAAGAATTAACGACTAATTCTATCGCACCTTCGACCTCTCGTTTTCTATCAGTATCTTCAACTCTTAAATAAAAAATACCCCCAGACTGATGTCCTAGGCGTTCCGGTATTAAAGCCGCATAGAGGTTACCAATATGCATAAAGCCAGTTGGACTCGGAGCAATCCTGGTAACCATAGCACCGTCCGGTAAATTTCGCGGTGGATATTTTTGCGTTATTTCTTCAATACTAAGAGTCGCCTCCGGTAAAAGAGTTTGCGCAAGTTTTTTTAAGTTTTCTTTATTTTCTGTTGGCATATAGGCTCATATTAACAGATTTTTTTATAATAACAAGGGCAATTAAGCCGCCGATTAAGGCAGTTATAAGTTGTGGCCAACTTAGCATTATAGAGGCGGTTTTAACTAAATTTCCATGAAATAATAAATTAATGGCCCAGGAAGAAACGGCAAACAAGAACAAAAATTTTAGAACTGCAGCGCTAAAAAATACTAAACTACTATTATATTTTTTAAAAGAAGAAACGACTAAAATCAAAAGGATGTTGCTTAATATTATAAACGGAATAAGCGGCGCTAATGCTATCGGTAGAGTTCCGAATAATAGAGCAAAAGTGCTTGGTAATATACCAATTAAAATTGCCCCTTCAAGCCCTATTGTTGCGGCCGCAATAAATAAAGTTGCATTAACTAGCGAACCGGTAATTATTTGATTATGAGATAAAGGAGCAAAAACAGCTACCGCTAACAGTGCTGTAAATTGAGCAAGATTAACCAGAGTTATTTTATTAATCCTTTCCATGACTAAAACTTTTGCTAAAATCATATATTTATAATAATCAATTATTGAGACTAATCGTCTAGGTTGAGATGTCCGAGCGGTGATTTTGTGGCTTTTCTTAAGGCAAACATTATTTTTAAATAAAGCCAATGGTCAGACTGTTGAATTGTTAGGGCGGGAATGCTTCGGATTAAATGAAAAACTGTGTTAATATCAGCCACATCAGTATTATACATCTTGCCGTCATCAGCTTTCATTTTCAGTTGTCCGATTTTTGAAAATAGCTCTTTTTGATCTCTCATTAACCTCACCTTAAAATCAGCCCAGTATTTACGGGGTCTTTTGCTTTGAGCCATAATTCCCAAAACATCAATCACACTAAAAACCCATTTATTCTCTTTTTCTAGCCAAGCTCTACGAATTACTAACTTTTTGGAGGTTCGGCTACTAACAGTCTCGCTTTTGGTCATATTGCTAAATCGGACAACTGAATAAATTAGTTTGATAGTCACTAAAATATTAGCTAGATATCTATTTATAGTATAGCAAAAGCAACCTAAAATTCCCATAAACTCAAACCGGATAAATTTAAACCAAAAAGAGCCCAATTTGCTTTGGGCTCTAAATTGGGCTCTTTTATATATACAATTAATAGAATATTAATTAAATCTTTTGACGGTAGAATTCTAATACCTTAGAAATATCAACATTTTGCTCAACATCGGTTTGCGCTGGTAATCCCAATACTCGACCACCATTTGCCTCATATCCCAAATAACTAACTTGAGCTATGGCTTTACGGTTATTTTCAACCAACTCAAGGAAGAATCTCTTACCGATGGTTTTCTTGCGTAAAGTGATAATTTCTCCTTGCTTAACATTATAAGAAGCAATATCAACTTTCTTATCATTTACTAAAACATGCCCATGATTAACTAATTGCCTAGACTGCTCTCTCGTTTTACCAAGTCCTAAACGATATACAATATTATCTAATCTATTTTCTAACTTCTGCATTAACTCAACTTGGACATCTCGTTGGCTATTAAAAGCTTCACGGACGTAGCGAGTCATCTGTTTTTCCATAATACCATAAATCAACTTTAACTTTTGCTTCTGTTCTAATCGCTCAGCATAAGCTGATTGTTTTGGTTTACGGATATTTTTTCTTCTAATACTATCGCTTTCTGGCGCCAAACCATACTTCTGACGCTTCTTCAAAGTTACCTTTGTGTGTCTTGCCATATTTAACTAATTAAAACATAAATAATTGGCATCACCTTTTTCGATTCTAGGAATAATATTATAGCAAGACTTTTAAATTATTTCAAGACTAACCTTATTATAAAACATTTATTCCTATTTTTTTCAATTCTTTCGCTAAAACAAATAACGGAAGCCCCATCGAGCCTAAAAAATCGCCTTCTATTCTTTTAATAATTACCGCGCCCAAGCCTTGAATAGCGAAAGCGCCCGCCTTATCCAGCGGTTCGCCGGATTTAATATAATTATCAATTTCTTTCTCGGTTAATTTCTTAATATAAACTTTAGTGATATCGGTAAAACTTACTTTTTTAGAACTAGCAATATCAATAATGGTTAGGCCAGTTAAAATATCGACTCTTTTTCCGCTTAAGTTTTCTAGCATTTTTTTCGCTTCTGCTTTATTTTTTGGTTTACCGAGCAATTTATTATTTAAAACAACAAAAGTATCGGCCCCAATTACTACTCCGGATTTATGTTTCTTTGCAACCGACATTGCCTTACCATATGATAAAAACTGAGCTAATTTTTGCGGTGGCATTTTTAAAGTCATATCTTCCTCATAATCAGGCGCCTCAATCACAAATGGTAATCTCAATCTTTCAAATAGTTCTTTGCGTCGCGGCGAGGTGGAAGCTAAAATTATTTTTTTCATATTATTTAATTATAAATACCATATAAAATTACCAGACTATCTCTGTTTTATTATGGGAAGTTAAATATTTATTACAAAGCGAGAAATGCTTGCAACCGAAAAATCCGGAATGAGCGGAAAACGGTGAAGGATGTGGAGCTTCAAGAACTAGATGCCTTGTTCCATCAATTAGATTCTTTTTACTACGAGCATAGCTACCCCAAAGTATAAATACAATATTCTCACGACCATCAGAAATTTTTTTAATGGCTGCATCAGTAAAATCTTCCCAACCCTTATCACGATGAGAAGTTGGAGTATGAGCTACTACGGTCAAAATAGCATTCAATAAAAAAACGCCCTGCCGGGCCCAAGATTCGAGATTACCAAGGGAAAAATTTTTTTTGATATTTAAATCACTTTCTATTTCTTTATAAATATTTTGCAGAGATGGCGGTAAAGATACGCCATCGGGGACGGAGAAACAAAGGCCATGTGCTTGGCCATCTCCATGATAAGGATCTTGGCCAAGGATTACTACTTTCACCTGAGAAAATGGCGTTAGCCAAAAAGCTTTAAAAATATCAGCCGGAAGCGGAAAAACTTTTTTAAGTTGATATTCAGCGCGCACAAAATTAGCTAATTTTGTAAAATTCTCGCGAGTTATAATATCACCAAGCGCTTCTAGCCATTCCGGTTCAATAATTACTTTTTGAGCCATATTATTTACTTGTAAATTTATCTTTTAAGTATGCTGGTAAAATTTTATTTATCAAATCGGCATATTCCTTATCAAAAAAAGCATAGCGAAACTTTTCGCCGTTTATCTTTTTTATTTTAATTATGAACTTATTCAAAATTAAATCCATAACATCTTTATATAAAACTTCATTTCTAATCAAGGGTGATATCTGAGAAATAGAATTATTTTTTAATAATTCTTCCCCATTCTTTGCAATTTCAGATCTATTAAACATTATGTTATTCATAGTATAATCAGTACCGGTAATTACTTTATCACCCCCGGTCATCGGAACTTGGATAAATAAGAGACGATAATTCGTAATTAATAAGGTATTTTCCGGAGCAAAATTTTGTCCAACTCCGAGAAATTCAGAGCTTCCCGTTGTGCGCGAAAACATATCTTTAAAACTAGCCACGCCTTTTGTAATACCAAAAACCGAGCCTAAAATTTTTTCGTCTTGGTATTCTGAGATTTTAACTAAATTTTCTTGATGAGGTTGTTTATCCTCGAGACTTTTTGCTTGGCCGCTTGTCTGACTATCCGTCCGGCTATTTAAATTGAGATTTTTTAATTTTTTATGGCTCAAGATATCCAAGATTAAAAAAGCAAATAGACAAATAAAAATTGGAATAAAAAATACCAACAGGAAGCGAAAAGCAAAAATTATTTCAATAGAAACAACCTTAAAAAATAACAAACATGGTATACATAAAGCCATAACAGCGATCACCAAGGAGATTCTTAATATGCTAAATTTTACGTTAACGAGGCTATAATTTTTATCCAGTTCGGCAATATCACTACTCTTGGGAATTTTCAGAACTATATTATACTTTATTAAACTCATCGCAAATCCCCATAATTTTGCAAAGATAACAAAAAATAGGAAATACTTAATATATGGGATAACGTTAGGCGAGATATCTAACTTAATAAATCCGCCATTTAATATAAAAATAAAAAGATATACTCCCAAGATGCTCTCGATGGTAGCTACTCCCGCAGCTAGAGTATTATAACGTTCGCTGATGACTAAAATTTTCCAAGAGCTTAGGGGATCTTCTTGCGCATTAATTAGTTTAATGGACTTTAGTTTCGAAGAAGAGAAAAAAAGATTAGCTAACATCATTAATAAGCCGGCTGAAAATAAAATCGCTACAAATGATATAGAAATATTAAAAACAAAATATAAAATAAACGCTCCGATAACTAAAGCGAATATTTGTTTAGCGATGGAAATAAAAGTTAAACCTTCGGCAATAAGTTCTATTTTTTTAGTCAAACCGGCTAAGCTCTCTCTTTTGGAAAGTGGATTAGGAATTAAATTTTTTAACTCTGTACCAATGTTCATATTTTTATAGTAACACTATTTAGTATATATTGACCCAAATCTACCTTTAGTTTTATATTAAAATTATAACAAAAAATCACCAAAATGGCGATTTTTGAAACATCGGCGGAGAGAGAGGGATTTGAACCCTCGAAGGCTTTAACACCTTACCCGCTTTCCAAGCGAGCGCAATCGACCACTATGCGACCTCTCCTTTAAGAGCGGAAGCCGCTCTAAATCTTTTTAATAAATCTATTCTACCGCCAATACTTCTTTAAGTTTTCTCTCAACAACTGTTTTTAATCCGGAAATAGCGTCGCCGTTAGAATCAATGAAATCAGCATACGGTCTAGCGCCCAAAATCATTTCATCCCCCACAAACATGGTTGGCGCTCCTAAAACTAAAGCATCTTTAGCATTCTTCATCGCTTCATCTAGTTTTATGGATTTTTCTTCATTAGTCAAGCAAGTGATAAATTCTTCGCCATTTAATTGCAGTTCAGCGGCATAAGTACTAAATCCTTCTTCTTGCAGTAAGCCGGTCTTAGTAAGTGAAAAGAGCAAAGAGCGCATCTCCGGCCATTTACCAGAGTCTTTAGCGCAAACAGTTGCTAAAGCGGTTTGCCGAGAAAGATTAGAACCAGGGACAATATATGGCCTAGAAATAATGGCTACTTTATCATTTGATTCTGAAGCTATTTTACTTAAAGTTTCAGCTAGCTCAGCGCTATATTGGCTAGAATAATCTTCATAAACAAAAATCTTTAACGGTGCTTCTGCAGCGCCGATAATATTATCGTTAGCTTGAATAGCTAAGGCATCTGTTACTAATTCATAACTATTAGCTTTCGCCCCTGCAATCGGTTGATAACTCACGGCTGGTTGATTATTTTCAGAACGATTAACTATCAAAACAAAAATGGTCGCTGTAATTACCAAGACGGCCGCTATCAGATAAAAAAATTTGCTTGTTTTTGCCATATTATTTTATTTTATTTAATTCAAAAAATCGGCTATTTGTAACATCAAATCTTCTTGAAAGCGGGGAGCAATAATTTGCGCTCCTAAAGGCATCTCGCCGCCGCCTTCAACTTTTACTTTTCCGGCTGGAATAGAAATCGCTGGTAAGCCAGATAGACTCGCACCAGTTACAAAAATATCTTCCAAATACATCGCGAGCGGATCATTTGATTTTTCACCAATTTTGAAAGCGCCATGCGGAGCAGTCGGAGTTAAAAGTAAATCTACCTGCTTAAAGGCTTTATTGAAATCTTCGATGATTAGAGTTCTTACCGTTTGTGCTTTTTTATAATAGGCATCATAATAACCGGCGGAAAGCGCATAAGTTCCAAGCATAATTCTTCTTTTTGCTTCCGGACCGAAACCAGCTCCACGGCTCCGTTTATAGAACTCCTGCAAATTAATCGCTTCTTCTTTTTTTAATCCCCAACCGATTCCATCAAACCGCGCTAAATTGGAACTTAGTTCCGAAGGGGTAATTATATAATAAACCGGGATTCCGTATTTAGTATAAGGTAAACTAACTGATTTAATTTCCGCACCGGCCGCTTTTAATTTTTCCGCGATGACCATTACTTTCTCTTTTACTTCTGGGTTTAGACTTTCAAGAAAATATTCTTTAGGTAAACCTATTTTTAATCCAGCTAACGATTTGATTTTTATTTTTTCAGAAAATTTATTTTCTACATTAGTCATTTTCTCCGGAGCAGTGGTTGCATCTAATTCATCTTTACCAGCGATAGTTTTTAAAACTATAGCTGTATCATAAGCGGTTTTAGCGATTACACCGACGACATCAGTCGATGAAGTCATCGATAATAAGCCAAAGCGAGAAACCTTACCATAGCTTGGTTTAAGCCCAAATACACCACAAAAACTCGCCGGTTGGCGAATAGAACCACCAGTATCAGAAGCAAGCGCAAATAAACACATATTAGAGGCTACCCCGGCTGCGCTACCACCAGAAGACCCACCGGCGACCCTGGTAATATCAAATGGGTTTTTCGTTGGGCCATAGGCCGAATTTTCTGTTGAAGCTCCATGAGCAAACTCATCTAAATTTGTTTTACCAAGGAGTATGGCTCCCGCTTCTTTTAATTTTCTCACGACAGTTGCATCGTAAGGGGCAATATAATTTTCTAAGATTTTCGAAGCGGCCGTTGTTTTTATTCCCTTAGTCATCAAAATATCTTTGCAAAGATATGGAATACCTAAAAGATCCCCTCTCTCGCCTTCCTGCAATCTTTTATCCGCCATCTTAGCCTCTCTTCTTGCCTCATCAGCACAAACAGTTAAACAAGCATGAATTTCTTTATCTAAAATTTCAATCTGTTTCAAACAAGCCTCAGTTATTTCCAACGAAGTTATCTCCCCTTCATCTAATAAACTGCGGGCGGCTTTTATTGTTAGTTCATTTAAATTCATAATCGCTCCTGATTATTCTCAAATTATTTCCAAATTATTTTCAAATTATTGCAAAACTCGTTTTACTTTAAGACTACCATTTTCTCTTTCGCCTAAACTGAGAGCGGCTTCTACTTCTTTTGGGCTCCATTCCTTGACCTCGTCTTCGCGAAAAACATCCATCAAGCCGCTAACCTGAGCCGTGAGTTCGACTTTATCAGTTTTAACTTCATCTAACACTTTAATATAATCTAAAATCGATCCCAACTGAGTTCGGTACATTTCTATTTCTTTTTCGCTTAACTTTAAACGAGATAATTCAGCGATATGTTCTATTTCCTCCTTGGTAATATTCATAGTTTTATTATTTGCAAAAACTCTTCTTCATTTAAAATTTTAATACCTAATTCTCTTGCTTTATCATATTTAGAACCAGAGCTTTCGCCGGCAACAACATAATCCGTATCTTTAGTAACGCTTTCTTTCGTCTTAGCTCCTAATGCTCTTATTTTATCTTTTGCCTGCATACGTGTCAAACTACTTAGAGAGCCGGTTAAAACAAAGATTTTCTCATTTAATCCGCTATTTTTTACTTTATTATTTCTAGGGGTTTCAACAGTTAATATAACGCCATTATCTTCAAACTTTTTCAAAACTTCCAAGTTTTTTTGATCGCGCCAAAAAACATAAATACTTTCAGCGACAATCGGGCCAATATCTTCCATTTCCGCCAAATTTTCTTCGGTTTTATTTTGGAAGAAAATAATTAAATCGGCTATTTTTAGAAAATCGGATAACTGATTATCGGATAACTGATTTTTGCTCTTCAATGATTTTTCGGACAATTGATTATCATGTTTTATCATTTCTGCTAAAGTCATAGCTGTTTCTTCGCCGACATGTCTAATTCCCAGCCCATAGATAAACCGTGCTAAATCAAGTTCCCGCCGAGAATTTATCATGGCAATAACATTATCTGCTTTCTTCTCCGCAAATCTATCAAGACTTAATAAATCCTCTTTCTTAATATTATAAATATCAGCGGCATCTTTAATTAATCCTGAACTCAAAAATTGTTCAATTAATTTCGGCCCTAGCCCGTCAAAATTAGCCGCTCCTTTAGAAACAAAATGAGCGATTTGACGCAAACTAATAGCAAAACATTTTTTATTTAAACAACGATAGGCGACTTCGGTTTTAACCTGTTCAATTTTTCCGCCGCACATCGGGCAAATGCTTGGTGGTATAATTTTTTTTTCTTTTCCAATACGTAAATTTTTTAAAACAGAAATTACTTTCGGGATCACATCGCCCGACCGCTCAATAATAATTGTATCGCCTAAACGTAAATCAAGACGTTCTATTTCATCGAAATTATGCAAGGTTGAACGACTAATTGTTGCGCCGCCAACAGCAACCGGCTCTAAAATAGCCGTTGGCGTTAGCGCACCAGTACGACCAACTTGCCAAACAATATCGTTTATTCTTGTAGTTGCTTGTTCTGCCGGAAATTTATAAGCCATCATGTATCTTGGCGCTTTCCCGACTATACCCAAAACTGGCCACATTTTTAAATTATTAACTTTTACCACCACACCATCAATTTCAAACGGTAATTTTGCTCGACGCTCACCTACTTTTTTAAAGAAAGAAAAAACTGCTTCTAAATTTTCACAAACGGAATTATCAGTTAAAACTTTTAGACCCAATAGCCTTACTAAACAATCTGATTGCTCTTTTGTAAGTATTACTTCCCCGCGCTCATAATCAGCAAGTAATAAATCATAAGCATAAAAATCTAATTTTCTCTCGGCGGTAATTTTAGAGTCTAATTGCCTGATTGAACCAGCGACGCCGTTTCTAGTATTAGCTAAAGGTGGACGCCCAGAGTTAATATATTTCTTATTTAGTTCCGAAAAAACCTTTTTAGCCATAATTGCTTCTCCGCGGATTTCGATTATTCCTTTATCTAACAAATCATAAATAATTTTTATTTCTGTTTTTGAAAATCCAACCGCAGCCAGTTCGGTTTCTTTAGGTTTTCTTAAAGATAAAGGAATACTTTGAATTGTTTTAACATTCATCGTTACATTCTCGCCCACTTGCCCATCGCCGCGAGTAGCCGCTAAGACTAATCTCCCAGCTTCATAGCGCAAACTAAGAGCGAGCCCATCAAGTTTTAGCTCACAATAATATTCTTCGCGCATTGCCCGACCTAAATAATTATCATTTCTCTCACGCCAACCAAGCATATCATTTTCTGAAAAAGCATCAAATAGAGAAATCATCGGACGCGAGTGCTTAGTTTTTTCAAACTTATCTAGAGGACGGCCGGCGACTCTTTGCGTTGGTGAATCGGGGGTAATAAGCTCCGAATATTCGTTTTCAAGCGCAAAAAGTTCATTTTTTAGACTATCTAAAGCCGCCGCAGAAATTGTTTCTCGGTCTAAAACATGATAATTATAACGATGATAATCTATCTCTAGTTTAAGTTTTTCAAGACGGTTTTTAGCCTCAATAATATTCATACTCATTGATTATAACATAAAAGCTCTGCTTTTGGCAGAGCTTTTATCAGCTTCAAATTTAAAATTATTGAGCAGGAGTTGCAGCTGGAGCGGCACCGCCCTTAGGAGCAGTTGCTTGATTAATGAAGGTAACAATATCATTAACAGTCTTAGAATTTTGGCTAGTAACTTGTTCTAATTGGCCAAGGCGAGCATTTAAATTATTCATGCTAGCGGTGAATTGCCAAAAAATCATAATTAAAGCACCAAAGATTATTCCCACTACCAAGGGAAACACAATTTCTCTTTTCATAGAATTATTGTTTAGCTCACGGCTGGTATAAACCTTTTCCGATAAGCTTTTTATATTTTTATTATTTATTAGTGTCCTGGGCATTTACATTCGCGTTAAAAAAATTAACGATTTCACTGATTTTAGCGGAATCAGTCGCAATAACGGTTTGTAATTCCGTCATTTTTTTATCCATGCGATTTAAGGTCACATAGAAATAAGTAAACATTCCAGCGAGAATTACAACGAAGATAACCGTCGCCAGAGTTCCAAGCATATTTTTTTGCATAGTTGAGAAATGTTGAAAGTAAAAGCTAAGCTTACTCTTTCAAACATAAATTATTATCTTAATTTCATTATAGCAATTTAAAAAAAATCTAGCAAGAATAAATTTATCTGAATTTATTTTACAATTATTATTTCTCCTTGATAATTTGTTTCTGACCCTCCGCAAGAAACGCAGTAGTATGGAAAACGTCCGTCTAAAAGGGCTTGAAATTCAATAAAACTTGTTTGTCCCTGCTTAGCACTTTGCTTAATATTATAACCAGCAAAAACTATATCATAATCACGATCAATAGCCGCAAATTGAATATTTACTATATCATTATAATTAGCAATTATTTTAGACGGGATAAATTTTCCGTCCTTACCTTCAATTTTAAATATTCTAATTTGAGCAGTTTTAGTTTCGCTAGAACCGGCGGAAACAGCAGCACTCGGAACGGCGATTTCATTCTTCAAATTATCGGGGATGATATCGCTTGGTTCCGGGACTTTAACGCCTACCGGGACTTCTTTTCTAGCAACAGTTTCTTCCCAATCACGCGGAGCAGATGAAGCGGTTTTTCCGTCAGGAATATAATTATTTACAATTGGTGCTTGAGAAACTTGCGGAGCCGCATCTTTTTTAAGTTCTAAAATAATTACAATTATTAATAAAATAACAACAATTATCCCCAGGGCGAAAAGTATTTTTTTCTTATTATTCATAATTTAAATTTAGGATAATTATTGAACTATCATCTTTCCGGTTTCACCGTCTCCGGTATGCCCCGGAAAAGTACAATGGAAAGTATAGACTCCCGGCTCTGGAGCATTAAAAGTAATTGCTCCTGTTTGATTGGGGCCGACCACAACCGCAACCGCTGATAGGCGCGGGTCGGTAAAAGATAAATTATGGACTTCTTTATCAATACTTGTTAAAGCAAAGGTTGTTGGACGGCCAGTTTTGGTTGTAAATTCATTCGGAACAAATTTTTTATTACCAACATCGATTTTAAAAACTGTAGCCGACAACTCTTCTTTTTTTAAAAATCCTGTTTGTTTTGGAGCATTATCAGACATAGGAGCAACTGAATTTGTTGTTACTACGCCATCCTCGGTTACAACGCGACCACTATTATCAACCGCATTTCCACCTGGAACAACTGCCCTAGTATCTTTAGCGATAACGGTATTAGCATTTGGCAAGTTATTATCAGCCGCATCAGTCGCCGCGCTGTTTGTTGCTCCAGCGTCTACACCATTTTGAGTCGGCTCAAGGTTTTGGCTGAGTTGAGATTTTTTATTAGAAATTAAGAAAAAAACAACAACCAAGACAAGAACTAACAAAACCAACACCATACTAAGTTTCATTTTCTTGGTTATTCTGCTTAAAGGTTTCTCATTTATTAAATCGTTGTAACTCATATTTTTTAATTTTTTATATTATAATTATAGTATTTTTTTTGTTTTTTCACAACCAAGAGGTCTAATTAAGCTATTATCAATATCAAAAAACGCCTATTGTATATAAGCGTTTTTAATTCTTCTCTAATAAATATTTAAGACTTTAATTACCGTACTTAGTCATGATATCAGCATCGCTGTGGATAATTTTATAACCCATCATTTTCCCTTCCTTATCTCTTCCTAAAACTTGGACTCTAATATCAGCTGGAATACCGAAGGTTGCTTTATCAGCATCGGTCATAAATTCAAGCTCAATAGGTTTAGTGTAAACTTGAACAGATTTTGGACCAGTTGTAGTTGCAATTGATGTTTCTACTATAACTTTAGGCTCAGGAGTCTCAACTTTATTTTCATTAAGTTCGAGTGAACCCGTTTTTTGAACTTCCGGTTTAACTGTAGCATCGCCTTGCAACGAAACTATTACAATTATAAGGGCAATAACTACAACAACCCCGCCTAATAATAAATAAATTTTTTTGTTCATAGATTTAATTGTCTAATTATAGAAATAATTCCTAAAATTAGAATTAAAATAAATATAAATTTTAATTATATATACCAACTTGATATCTTAATTATACAACATTTTTAGAACCTAGGCAAGACATAGTACAAGACAAATTGACAAATATACTAAGATATGATAATATTTTTTGAAAATATCGTTCATTAATAATAGGAGATGTCATTATGCTAAGTATTAATTTTATTAAAGAAAATGAAGCAGAGGTTCGTCGAGCTATTTTTGAAAAAAAAGTAGATTTAGACTTGAATCGTTTGTTTGCTCTCAATGCAGAAAAAAAAGAGTTGCTAAAAATAATTGAGCAACTCAGATCTGAGAAAAAAAACCTATTTGACAATAATTCCATCGCCAAAGAAGAAAAGCCCGGCAAAATTCAACAAGGCAAATTGCTTAAAAACAAGCTTGCCGAATTAGAGCCGCAATATGCTCAAATGGAAAAGGAATTTATTAATCTTATGGTTTTAGTTCCAAACATCACCTCACCTGATACGCCAACAGGAAAAGATGATAAAGACAATGTTGAAATATTTAGATCAAAAGAAATTCCCAAGTTTTCTTTTGTCCCTAAAAACCATATTCAACTGGGCAAAACACTCAACATATTAGATTTGGAAAGAGGATCTAAAGTAGCGGGCTACCGCGGGTATTATGTCATGAATGAAGGGGTTTCATTAATGTTAGGATTCATGATGTATGCTATGAATAAAATGATTATCAACGGTTTTTCTCCAATGATAGTTCCTACGCTTGTAAATGGTTCAACTCTTTTTGGCAGTGGCTATTTCAAGGGTTCTGAATATAATTCAGATGTTGATGATATTTATGAGGTGACTGGATTAAACAAAGAAAAAGATAAAAATGCAAATGAAAAAATGCAGTTCTTAGTTGGAACAGCAGAACCGTCATTATTGTCTTATTACGCCGGAGAGACTTTAGATGAAAGTCTGCTGCCCCTAAAAATGTGTGGCTTCAGCCAATGTTATCGTCGTGAAATAGGCAGTTACGGAAAATTCAACCAAGGAATTTATCGGGTGCACGAATTCATGAAGGTTGAACAAGTAATCATTCTAAAAGCTAATGTCGAGGAAGCGAATTATCTGCAAAACGAAATGATTAAATTGTCTGCAGAAATGCACAAAGAGTTAGAGATTCCATATCGTCAAATTCAAATTTGTACTGGTGATATGGGCTTGGGAAAATACAGAATGTTTGATATTGAAGCTTGGATGCCGGGATTAAATTATTGGGGCGAAACCGGCTCAGCTAGTAATTTTCTCGATTGGCAATCTAGGAGACTTAATGTTAGATATCAGGCATCAGACGGTAAAAAAAAGCATGTATTTATGCTCAACAACACCGCTCTGCCGAGTCCAAGAATTTTTATTGCTCTTCTGGAAAATCACCAACAAAAAGATGGAAGCATTATCATACCGGAGGTTATAAAAAACTTCATGCCAGTTAAGTATGATATTATCCGAAACAAATAAACTCTAAATCAATTTTACAAATAATCCCCTGGGGCGTCAGGGGATTTTTTATTATAGAAACAAATATAATATTTTCTTTAATGGAGTAATTCTGCTAAAGATTCAAAAATTACATCACAACCTTCTTTAAGAGCTTCTTCTGTTATACAAAGAGGCGGCGCAATTTTAATACATGCGCCGCCAGTACCAACAGGAGCAAACATCATTAAACCATTTTTATAACACAAATTAACAATTTTTTTTGCTAACTCGCCGTCTGGTTTTATTGTCCCCTGCTGTACTATATGAATTCCTCCTACTAAACCGACTGAAGATACAAAACCTATAAATTCAGGGAAGCAATTTTGCATTTCTAGCAATCTGCTATTAAGTATAGCCCCAAGCTTGGATGCATTTTGTATTAATTTATTATTTTTTATATAATTTATATTTGCTAAAGCCGCTGCGCAACAAACCGGATTGCCGGAATGAGTACTGGTCATTTCATTCGGACCATATAAGTCCATTACATCCGGACGACCTATAACGGCGCTGATGGGAAGAGAGCTACTAATTCCTTTGCCAACAGCAAACAAGTCAGGGACTATATCATAATGCTGAAATCCCCACTGTTTTCCGCACCTACCAAAGCCAGACTGCACCTCATCAAGACAAAGCAAAATATCATATTTATTACACCAAAATCGTAATTCCTTCACATAAGCTTTTGGGAAAAAATATGGACCACCGCCCTGATAAGTTTCGCTAATAACTCCAGCAATATTTCGAGGATTAATGCCTAATTTATTTAATGATTGTTTAAATAATTGAAAACTTGTGTTTTTGCAACGGAAGCCATCCGGGAAAGGAACCTGCACAATTTCTGAATCAATATTTTTAATCCAACTTTTAAGAGCCGGCGATCCACCCATTTGTTGTGCTCCTAATGTCCGGCCATGAAATGCTCCCTGAAAGCTAATAATAATATTTCGGTTTTTCTTTATTTTGCTACCATAGGTGCGCATTAATTTTAGTAATACCTCAGTACTTTCAGACCCCGTACTCAATAATAAAGTCTTGTAACCACGCGGAGACAAGGAGGCAATTTTTTTTATTAAATCTATTCTGGGCTGATTAGGAAAACAATAACTGGTAAGAAGCGGTTTGGAAACTTGATTAATAATTGCCTGAACTATTGCATTATTACCATGGCCAGCATTAGTGATTAATACTCCAGATGAAAAATCTAACCATTTATTACCATATACATCATATACATTCACTTCCTCGGCATGATCCCAAATAGTTTCTGATTGTCCGCTCATACAAACTGGCTCTAATTTTTGAAGTTCTTTAATTTTTTTTAAAGTACCCACATTAGGGACAATCCCGAATATCTTACGGTATTTTGTATATATTCTTGGCACACTTCTTATTTTCATAATAGGCATTTTTTAATCTTTAAAATCAATATCATTTTTTAATAATAAATCAAAATTTGTTATTCTTTGCCAATCTTTTTTTGTCATTCTTTTGAAATTTTCCAGATTTAATCCGACTGACACATTTCTCCATCTCATGAGCAATGCGACTAAAGCTAGTTCATTTCTAGACAATTTTCTATATTTTTGATATTCCAGTAAATATTTCTCTTTTATTTTTTGAATGTTTTTAGTTTGATTTAAATATGTCCACCATAATAAAGAATTAGCTAAATCGGCAACAAACGGACTGAAAGATAAATCATCAAAATCAATAATTCCATTAATTTTGTTGTCCTTTACTAAAATGTTTGAACCGTGATAATCAAGATGCACTAAGCCTGATGGAAGTTTTTGCAGAGCATCTAAATTTTTCTTTAAATCATGTACAACCTCTTCTATAGTTTCAATAGTTAATTCCTCACCATACTTGTTATAGATAAAGGGCTTATTAGTTTTATATTCTGAAACAAATGAATTCAATCTATTTCTGAAATTATGATAATCTTTTGAAATTATTTTAAATTTAGAGGTATGTTTATGGATAATCGCCTGCGCTTTAGCTAAGGAAGAAATTAAATTAATTTGATTGTATTTTAAATGTGCTCCGTCTACAAATTCCATTAAAATATAATTCCAAAACTTATTGTCAATTTTCTTCCTACTGAGGGATTGCTTGTGATGATTTCCAATTATTTTCGGAGTTTTAACACCATTCTTTCTTAAGAATGCCATGAACTCGAGTTCAAGTTTTATATCACTTAATTTTTTATTATTATTTCTATAAACTCGTAGGACAAACTTCCCTTCTTTAGTTGAAATAAAGGCGCTAATATTTTCTATTCCAAATTTTATTAATTTATAACTCTGATATTTAACATCATAAACACTTAGCAATTTTTTGATTACATCCTCGTTTAGTTTAATTTGATTTGAAATATCTAATTTAATCATAAAATATTTACTAATATTGCTATTCTCGCTTCAATTTACTCCGTTTCTATAATAATTTTTTTCTCTATGTTGTTGGCATTTAAAATTGCTTCTTCTCTATTTTGACCAGTAGCAATAATATAACCAACGCCACCGCACATATTTTCGGGTTTCGGAATTATATCTCCTATCCTTAAAGTTCTTACCCCCCACCACTTAAAATCATAATAACCAGGCATATTTTTTATCTCATCCAAACCTCTTACACTTTTTATCTTACCAGGATTTGGAAAGATGGACCAATTAACCATTCCTCTATTAAATTTTATTTTTAAATAATCCATATTTATTTCCTCCCCCAGAGCTTGTTGTATGGCCGCTCTTAAAATATCGGTACCGTTACTTAATGGAATCATTTCTGTGCCAAATCTTGGCCCGCCCAAACGAGGAGTAATCTCAAAAACTTTAATTTCTTTCTTGTTGGTATAAATCAAATCGCCTTTTGCTACTCCATCCGTAATTCCTAATGCTAAAGCTGCTTTTTCGGTAACTTCAGAAAATTTGGATATTTCATCTTCACTCAATAAGGTCGGCATAATATCGCCTATTTCTACAAAAAGTGGTTTACATTTTTGATAATGAAACACTCTTTCTGAAATTCCCGTCATATAATATTTTCCTTTGACCATTAATCCTTCGGTGCTATATTCCACCCCCTCTATATACTCATTAATGATAACATCCTGACTTTTGGCGAAACCCGTGCAATAGTTATAAGCATTTTCAAGTTCTGACATTTTTTCTAATAATATAACCCCTTTTGATGATGACAAGTTAACTGGTTTGAGAACGACGGGCAAACCGATTTCTTTAATTTTGGAGAGAAAATCATTTTTACTTGTGCTTAATTTATATTTCGGTGCCGGTATATTATTGTCTTCAAATATTTTAGAACGTAACGATTTAATGGTTGATCTATAAGACACATCAAAGGGAACACTAGGCAAACCAAAATGTTCAGCAATTTTAGAAACAGACATCCCCGAGTCCCAACACAAACTTAAAACTGCATCAAAAGTATAGCCCTGTTCACTTAATTCGATGGCTGCTTTTAAGGCGGCTTCGGGGTTTTTTGATTCTGCAATAATTAACTTATCAACATATTCTATACCGATATCATTAGAAAAATCAGAAATCATAAAAATTTCATAGCTATCTTTAAGAGTTTTTATAATTTCACAACTTAATCCGTTGCCACAAAACAAAATTCTTTTTTTATGCATATATTTAACCAATTAATGCTACGAGTTTTTTAACTAAATTTCTATTTTCAAGCAATTCTTTTAAATCTTCAATATACGGAGTAATTGAATCATCAAAAGAAAAATAAGGGACTATTTTTCTCACCTCTCTATACAAAGGCCTCGTAAACGACGATAAACCTTTTGCCCCTCTTATATCAACGGCCTGACAGGCACAAAGTAATTCAAAACTTACAATATAAAGAGTATTATCTAAAATTTCTGCACATCTCCTAGCTGCAATCAGGCCAAATGAAACAATGTCTTGAAAATCACCAGTCGAAGTTAAAGATTGAATTGATAGCGGAACGCATAAAGATCTATTTTCCGCCGTTATGGATGTGCTCATAAACTGCCCACCCATTAATCCTAGTCGAATGCCTGGCTTTTCTTTGCACAAAAAAGCTGGCAAACCGTTACTATTATGTTTATCCATAAATCTATCAATTCTTCTGTCAGAAAGATTGGACAATGTAGTTAAGCATATAGAAAGATTATCCATAGCCATAGAAATATATTGACCATGAAAATGTCCATTATGAAAAACGTCTCCTTCATCTGCTATTATCAAAGGATTGTCACTACTTGAATTAATTTCATTCTCCAATGTTTCGCCAATAAATTTTAGATTATCATAAATTGGCCCTAGGATTTGAGGACTACACCTTAAAGAATAGGCGTCTTCAATTTGACTATCTAAATTTTGTAATTCATTTTTATTTTTTTGTTGTATACGTTTTTCAGCAGATTTTTCATTAATGGCTAATTTACTATCAGATAAAATTTTCCAAAGTCTTTGGGCAAATAAATTTTGACCTTTATGTAATTTCCTTTCATGTACTTTTGGATCGAACGGCTTCGTTTTTGTTGCTAACCCCTCAAAAGATAGAGCAGAAACAAACTCATACATATTTAATAAAGAGTTGGCTCTATCCCAAGTAATAGCACCTAAACCAGCCATAGCTGATGTTCCATTAACTAAAGCTAAGCCTTCTTTATAATTTAGTGTCATCAGAGAAATTTTTGCCTTTTTCATAGCCTTCGCACCGGACATTATTCTCCCATTATATTTTGCCTTCCATTTACCAGTTGCCACTAAAGCAATAAATGCTAACGGACCCAAATCACCACTTGCGCCTAACGATCCTTTTTGTGGAATGCATGGAAATATTTTTTTATTAAACATTTCAACTAAAATCATGAAATTGTCTAGGCTTATTGCAGAGACGCCTTTAGAAAGAGAGATAATCCTTGCTAGCATTGCAGCTCTAGCCACAGAATCTTCGAAATATTCACCAACATTCGAGGCTACTGATGACAATAAATTATTTTGCATTTCAGTCGCATATTTTATCGGAACGAGATAATTTACAAAACCACCCATACTAGTATTCACTCCATAAATAATCCTGCCATCTTTTACAAATTTATCTAATAAACGACGAGATTTAATAATACTGTTTTTTACTTTATAATCTATTTCAACTTTACAATTTAAATTATTAACAATATCATTGAAATCAGCTAAAACAATCTTTTTATTGTCAATTTTATAAATCGACATAAATTTGAAATTTTAATTGTTATAATAAAAAAAATAAACATCACTTGACAAATACTACAAAATAATATTATATCTTAGCGGAAATAATGTCAAACTTAGATCCAAATGCATAAAAAAAGACTCGCACTGTAAAAGTAACGAGTCTTAAGAATTTTCTGTAAGGGCTATCTTCATAATCAAACGATTTATTGTTTAACTATTTTAATGCTCTTAGAGAAAGCGCCAGATTTAAGACAAAAGATGTAAACTCCGCTTCTTAGACTAGAAGCGTCGTATTCCAAAGTCTGTTCTCCAGCTTCATATGTTTGGTTAACAATGTTACCAATAGATTGTCCAACGGAATTATAAATTCCGATGTTCACTGTTCCCCTTTTAGGTAAGGCGAACTTAATATTGGCGACATAACTTAACGGGTTTGGAAAAACATCAAAGCTACCTTCGGGGATTTCGATATCCTCGGTAGCAGTTCCCAATTCAACCTTAACGGCAACAGGGCAAGAGTCCGTCGCTTTGCTGTTAGAGGCAATTACAGTAAATCTGTAGGTACCTATTTTAGCTGACTTAAAGGTCAACTTACCGTCGCTAGTAATACTAGCTTCGGCGGGTTTGTTAAGGAAAGAGAATGTAACCGGCCCATCGTTGTTTTGGACCTCGAACGAATAAGATAAAGTCTTATTAGTAAGAGCATTCAGCGTACTGGGAGGGTTGGTAATAACCAGTGTTGCAGGTTCCTCAATCGTAAACGTAATCAATGTACGTTTTAAGACAGAGGTACAGGTTTTTACAAATCCAGGGTTAGACCAAGCAGCATTCCAATAAAGTAAACTCAGTTCTGAATAAAAATTATTTACTACGATTGTAGTATCAGATAACTCTGTAACTTGAGCTTGAACATTTTTATTGGTTTCTAAAAAATGAATCGTAGCAGAATTAACTTGGCAATTTGCTGCTCTGTCACTATAAGAATAAATAGTTTGACCAGCTTCACCAATATACTCAGCTGAAATTGGATCAAATACTGTAACCGAAAGTGATTTTAAATTATCAATCTCAGTCAAGTCTTTGACAATTTCATAGTTCCCTTCAGAATTGTTAGCCGGTGCAAACAACTGATTACTTCTTAACTTAATTCTATTTCCATTAATACTTGTTACCTGGAACTGATTTCTGTTATAGGCATAATCAAAGAAATGCTGGAAATCAATTACTCGAGTTTCAAATACTCGCCAAAAACTAAGCAAGGTATCAGCAAAAATATATCTCCCATTGAATATATCGTCGGGAATTAAGCCGGAAGAAATGCTAAGATGCAGGACTGTTGTTGTAGCGGGGGCTGAGAAATCTTCTTCCAAAAAATAATATTGGAAATCCTGATTAAAGGCGTAAAACCAATTGAAATCAAGATAGAAAATTCCATCAGTAATCCTATCGGTACTAGCATCTAATACTTTGAATGCTCCGCCGTGGCCAATCCTATCATTATAACCAACTACGGTTACAACATGAGGAATACGATGCGTCTCTGAATCAGCGTTAGAATAATAGGAATACATCCTATTATTTTCATTCATCTCAAAGAAAAAGGAGTTATACAAAAAAACAGCTAAAGTAAAACATTTTCCTTTACTTAAGGAATCTTTTAAAGAGTTTAATCTTTTTGTTACTCCATTTTTATCTTTGAAAGAAGTTTCTACGGAAAAATTGCCATCAAACAATCGTTTGCTTCTATACTTTAAAGCTTTTTCCCTTATTTCAATCGAAGGTTTAAGCTCGGTACTTTGTTCATTAGCGGCAAAGTCTTTGATAGTAGCACAGCCCTGATACTTCATAAAATAAAACCCTTGATCAACTGTTGACATTTCATATTCAGGAATAATGTTTTGATTCCATACAAAAGTATGGCTGAACTGGTTTTCAGCCAGTTGAGGATTACGATGATACTCGCGGTTATAAATAGATGACTTTAAATTACGTATTAAAGCCATGTGAGTGCAGTCGGGAACATTTTGCTGTTTCACGGCCGGTGGGAAGAATTCTATGTTGTCGATTGAATCAGGTAAAATTTGCTCATTTACAACAAGCAAATTTTGTCCATTAACAAAATTAGACAACAATAATACTAGAAAAAAAACAAGATTTTTCATGATTCTTCGTATATATTTGTTTATATTTTTAACGTACAATAAGCTTGGTTTCCTAATAACCTTAACTTATTTGATCTAATTATACACTATTTTTCAATAAATGTCAATAGTTATGGGGCTGTATAATAAAGCAAAGGCCGCTCTATTGCTATTACTCTACCTGCGGATTTCCTTCGCAGGCGCCACAATCATATGCACAAATGTAACAATCTTCATCACTATCACAGTAGCCGTTACCACAATACGTTGGAACATAACAAGAACCACTTGAAGATACAGCACCATTTACAGATGTAGAGCCAAGGGTAGGAGCACAAGTATCTCCATAATATTTCTTTAACAATGCGTTACTGTAACATTTATAATTATTTCGATTTACCCAATACGTACCCCAGGGAGGTCCACTCCTATATTTATAGCACTGATCTCCAGATGTATAGCCAGTATAATACCCGGAACTACCGCCATCTCTACAATAATACGGACAGGCAGGGGCGCCATCGCAATGAGGATCGTCAACATACGTAGTCGCATATGTTCCACCACTAGTACCGCAATCATACGCCGAAATAACTCCGACTTGTCTCTCGCTAACAGTAATATTACCCTCAAGAATCGAAGCCGTGTTTACCGTTTGAGTTAAATACCAACATTTCTTTTGACAAGTATTGGCCGTCGCAGTGTTACACCAATAGAATGAGCTAGCTGATGTATGGCAATAATAGCCTTCCGCGCATTGTGAATCTGCATTACAAGCAACACAAACGCCACCCGCACAAACCGGGGTTAAAGGGGTTTCAGGACAATCATGAGTTGCTCTTGTAACCGCACCGGTTTCAACATCACAAGCATGAGTAGTCCCATTACAAGATAGCGTATTAGCGACTAAAGTATCGCCTAAACAGCTAAACGTTGTCCCCTGAGCACACCAAACGCTATCACTTCCATTAGCACAAGTTGTTCCATTCCAAACTTGTCCATTTGGACAATAACATGGCCAAGGTGAAGCGTCGGCGGTAACGCCATTAGTACAGGCGGCTTCGCTACCGGTACAATATTTATTTTGATAAGTAAAAGAACAACCATTGCCGTTACTAGGAGAAGCGCAGGAGCCGGTTACACAAGAGTGAGTTACCGGCTGAAAACAACCAGAGGCAACGATGCAACAATCACCGCTAGTACACTGACCACAGCCACCGCCGGGACAATCATCATCTTGAGCATCATTATATACATCTCCATCTTGGCTCCCCGCTGTAGAACACTTATTCGAACACGTATTAACCTCGCAGATACTATCTTCCGTACCATCGCAAGTAAGCGGGACGCAGGTATCATAAGTATATGCTTTACCGGCCGCACTGTACCAAGCTCCCGTTGATAAGCAAGTTTCAGTATCAGAAGCGCAAGCAGCAGCACAAGGAGTATTTATTTGATAACGCGTTCTAGTGGTTAATGAAGTTGAGCAATCAGCTGTTCCGGTATAAGTACCATTCCAACTATGATCAGCTTGGCAAGTTTGTTGTTCACTACGGCAATATATTCCGCAAGCAACTGAACCAGAATCATACATCCATCGAGTCGCACCCGGAGTACAAATATTACAATCTCCCGCGCAATTAGCATAAGTTTCTACAAGAGTTGTATCACAAACACCATTACCGCATCGTGATTCACAACCGTCAGAACAATCATTATTTTGATTAAAGAATCCCGTCTTACAAGTAGCGGCTTCTCCGTTAACCGTAACCGCACCGGTCGCTGAACAACTAATATTGGCCGTGCAATAACTTGATGGCGCCGGAGTAGTCGGGGCAACGTTTTTTGTTACTCCAGTTTGCGATGAACCATAATTTATATTGTTATATGAGTAACCACTTACTGCGCTGGCCGTACAACAATTTACTGTGCAAACACCAATCCCGGTTCCGCTCCAACCATCATAAAGACAAGTCTGTGCCTGAGTTGAACAAGTATTTCCACAAGTAACAGAACTTGTTGTAAATCCCACTCTGGTAGCAGCCAAGGCAGAACAATTAGTCCCAGTATAGCCATCGGCCGGCCAATTACCAGTCGCGTCACAAGTCTGAGTTTTACTACGACAATATATTCCGCACTGAGCTGGACTACCTCCAGTTTCATATGCCGTTCGAGTCGCTCCAGGAGTACAGGCTTTACAAGCTCCGGCTACACAAGCCGGAGTAGAACCGGAACAAGAAACTGCAGAACAACTTGCATAACCACCTGTCCAACCGTCATAAGTACAAGACTGGAGACTAGTTGCGCAAGTATTTCCGCAAGTAACTGAAGCAGTTGTTGGTCTATAGAGTTTACTTATTGAAGCAGTACAATCAGATGTTCCGGTATAACCGCCTGTAGGCCAATTACCATTAGCATCGCAAGTTTGAGATTCACTGCGGCAATACGTTCCGCAACCAGCTGGGCTAGTCCCGAGGTCATACATCGTTCGAGTCGCATTTGGAGTACAGGCCTTACAAGTTCCAGCTACACAAGCCGGGGTAGTACCAGAGCAAGTTACCGGAGCACAGCTCGCGTAACCGCCATCCCAACCGTCATAAGTACAAGATTGAGACTGAGTTGCACAAGTATTTCCGCAAGTAACTGAAGCGGTTGTATACCTATTTGTCTTAGATATTGAAGCAGTGCAGTCAGTTCCAGTATAGCCATCAGCTGGCCAGGCGCCATTAACATCACAAGTCTGAGTTTTGCTGCGACAATATGTTCCGCAAGAAGGAGTACTAGCATTAGTTCCAGTTTCATATGCTGTTCGAGTCGCTCCAGGAGTACAAGCTTTACAAACCCCAGAGACACAAGTCGGGGTAGCGCCAGAACAAGTTGTTTGAGCACAGCTATCATAACCAGCACTCCAACCACCGATAAGACAAGAAGCCGCAACGCTATTAGAACAAGCAGTTGAACAATTAGTTGAATCGCTAACATATCTAGTATTGGTAGTACTTACGGAGGCGGTACAAT
>JBAYIC010000001.1:0-206756 GCA_041665845.1 Patescibacteria group bacterium | reverse complement strand
CTTTTGATGTTTCGGTACTTGATATTTCTTCCGATACGGTTGAAGTTAAAGCAACTAACGGCGATACTCATTTGGGTGGTGAAGATTTTGATCAAAGAATTATTAATTGGATTATTGAAGAATTTAAACGTGATCAAGGAATTGATTTATCAAAAGATACTTTAGCCTTGCAGAGAATTAAGGAAGCGGCGGAAAAAGCGAAAATAGAATTATCAACCGCTCAAGATACGGAAATTAATCAGCCGTTTATTACAACCGACGCTAATGGCCCTAAACATTTAGTCATGAAAATTTCTCGTGCTAAATTAGAATCATTGGTAATGGATTTAATTGATAAAACTATTGAACCTTGTAAGAAAGCAATTCACGATTCTGGTTTTCAGATTGGTGAAATTAACGAGATTTTGATGGTTGGCGGTATGACGCGCATGCCCTTAGTTCTTCAGAAAGTTAAAGAATTTTTTGGTAAAGAGCCGAATTTAAGTGTTAATCCTGATGAAGTAGTTGCAATGGGAGCGGCCGTTCAGGCTGGTGTTTTGCAGGGCGATGTTAAGGACGTTTTACTTTTAGATGTTACTCCGCTTACTTTAGGTATTGAGACCTTAGGTAGCGTTGCCACTCCTCTGATTGAAAGAAATACCACAATTCCAACTTCTAAGTCTCAAATCTTTTCAACGGCAGCCGACGGGCAAACTAGTGTTGAAATTCACATTGTTCAGGGAGAAAGACCGATGGCCGCTGATAATAAAACTTTAGGTCGTTTTATTCTTGATGGTATTCCATCGGCGCCAAGAGGGATTCCTCAAGTTGAAGTAAAATTCGATTTGGATGCTAATGGTATTTTAAATGTTTCCGCAACGGATAAAGCGACTAACAAACAGCAAAAAATCACGATTACGTCTTCTTCCGGTTTATCCAAAGAAGAAATAGAAAAAATGAAAAAAGAGGCGGAATTACATTCTGAAGAAGATAAAAAGAAAAAAGAAGAAGTTGAAATGAAAAACCAAGCGGAAGCAGTAATTTTTACAACTGAAAAAATGCTTAAAGAATCTGGCGATAAGATGAAGGAGGAAGATAAAAAAGAATTAACTGAAAAGGTTGAATCTTTAAAAAAAGCTAAAGAAGGCGGAAACCTGGAAGAAATAAAGAAGAATTTAGAAGAGTTAAATACAGTTGCTCAAAAAATTGGAGCGGCGATGTATCAACAACCAGGTGCTGGAACTCCGGGGGCGGAAGGGGGTGCGACTGAGGGAGCGTCTACTGAAGAACCAAAAGCGGCTTCTGAAAATAAAGATAATGTTGTTGAGGGCGAAGTAGAAGAAAATAAATAATTTTGTTTGTTTATAGGTTATCCCTTTTGCATAAAGAGGGGTAACTTGTTAAATAAATAAATAAATTATGTCCAAAGATTATTATAATATATTAGGCGTTTCAAGGAGCGCGAGTCCTGATGAAATCAAAACGGCTTTCAGAAAAAAAGCCCATGAACATCATCCAGATAAGGGCGGCGATGCTGAAAAATTTAAAGAGTATAACGAAGCTTATCAAGTTTTAGGTAATACGGAAAAAAGAAAACAATACGACCAGTTTGGTTCGGCTTTTCAAAATGGCCAAGCGGGAGGCGGTGGTTATGGCGGTTTTTCTGGTTATCAAAATGGTGGCGGTTTCAATGTTGATATGGAAGATTTAAGTGAGATGTTTGGTGGTTTTGGCGATATTTTTGGTTTTGGCGGCGGTTCTCGAGAAAAATCAAGAAGACAAACCCGTGGTCGAGATTTAGAATTTAATTTACCTTTAGATTTTATGGAAGCGGTGTTCGGTTTGGAGAAAGAGATTTCATTTGCTAAGAATATTGTTTGTAATCATTGTGGCGGGAAAGGAGCGGAGCCGGGCGCTAAAATAGAGACTTGTTCCAACTGTAATGGCTCCGGACATATTGCTAGAATACAAAGAACAATATTAGGTAATATTCAAACACAATCTCCTTGTCCTCGATGTGACGGGGAAGGGAAAATATATTCTCAGAAATGCTCTAAATGTAGCGGGGCTGGCATTTATCATGATAACGTGAAAATTAAAGTTCGCGTTCCGGCCGGAATAAATAATGGCGAGTCGATTAAATTAACTGGGCAAGGTGAAGCTGGCCAGAAAGGAGCGGCGGCTGGCGATTTGTATTTACGCATTAAAGTTCATGCTCATCACAAATTTGTTCGCGATGGCTATGATATTAGAACAGAAGAAACAATTAGTGTTAAGCAGGCAATTTTAGGGGATAAGATTGAAGCTAATACTGTTAATGGTTCTATTAAGCTTAAAATTCCAGAGGGAACCCAGTCTGGTACGATTTTTAAACTTAAGGAAAAAGGAGTTATAAAATTACATAATCGTGGGGTAGGTGATCAGTATATTAAAGTTATTGTAAAAATACCCGCCAATTTAAATAAAAAGCAGAAAAATATTATCGCTGAATTAGATATTTAAAATCTCGTTTTTATTGACTTTTGGTGCTTGAAATGATAAAATACTAGTGATTATTATTTAACTATAAAAATTTATGAGTAATTGGCTTAAAAAGATTTTTGGGGGTTCATGTTGCTGTCATAAAGGGGCAGATTGTTGCAAAGAAGGAGAAAAATGCTGCTCAAGTGAGGAAAAAATTGCTGAAAATACTATGCCTGAATCAGAAACTGCTCCTAAAATGCCTGAAAATACAGTTGATTCTAATAGTGAAGCTAAAACGGAATAAATTATTTGAAAACAAAAATAAAAAACGCGTTTTTCGCGTTTTTTACGTTGTACTAGATTGATAGTTTATGATTATTGATACCCACGCTCATGTTAATTTTGCGATTTTTAAAGACGATGCCGATGAGGTTATTCGTCGGTCTTTAGATAATGAAACTTGGATGATTTTAGTCGGTTCGGAGTATAAAACCTCTAATCGGGCCTTGAATTATGCTAATAAATATGAAAAAGGAGTTTATGCCGCTATTGGATTGCATCCCATTCATCTTCAAGAAGGCTTAATTGAAAATAATGATGAAAATGGGGAATATAGTTTTACTCCTCGGTCTGAGGAATTTGATTATGGAAGTTATGAAAAATTAGCCAAATTTGAAAAAGTAGTAGCGATTGGTGAAATTGGCTTAGATTATTATCATCTTGATCCAGGCCAAGATATTCCAGCCGTTAAGAAAAAACAACAAGAAGTTTTTGCTCAACAATTGCTTTTAGCGCGGAGTCTTGATTTGCCGGTTATTATTCATTGTCGTCAAGCACATGATGATTTAGTAACAATTCTTCAGGACTTTAAGAAGGAATATAGCCATATTTTGCCAACCAATAAGCCCTGGGGCGTAATTCATTGCTTTTCTGGCGACGAAGATTTAGCTTGGAAATATTTTAACTTAGGTTTGCTTATTTCGTTTACTGGACTGATTACTTTTAGCCAGCAATGGGATGATTTAATTAGAAAAACTCCTTTAGAAAAGATGATGGTTGAGACAGATACCCCATATATGACTCCAGAACCGTATAGAGGGCAACGAAATGAGCCAGTTTTAGTCCAGTACGTAGCCGCTAGGATAGCGGAAATTAAGGGGATTAAGGTAGAAAAAGTGGCCGAGATAACCACGGCTACTGCCCGTAGCCTGTTTAAGATATAATTCTTCTTTTTTCGCTTAATTTTGAAAAAATGGAGGGTTGACATTTATTGTTTTATGCGTTATAAGAGAAATGGCTCAAAATAAGCTAAAAATATGAAAAATGACTCGTGGGGTTTAGCTTTAAGAATCATGGCTAGAATTTCTGGCTGGATAGCTTTTCCTGTACTTCTTGGTGTATTTTTAGGGAAATGGCTTGATAGGAGATTTGATACCGAGCCCTTTCTGTTTATTATTACAGTTGCCGTTTGTTTCGTTATTTCGATGTACGGTTTAGTGATTAATGCCCTGAAAGAATTTAAAAAAATAGAAGATGAGAGTAAGGCTGAAAAAAAATTGCAAACTGAAAAAGTTGAAACTGAGTCTCAAAAAAAATAAAAAATAATTTACTTTATGACTTCCCCCGAAACACAAGATAATAATTTACATGAAGAAATAATTCATGAAAATACTTTGTTTGCTGAGCCGATAGCTCATATCGGAAGCTTCGCGGTAACTAATTCTTTACTTACTTCAGCGCTTGCTTTAGTAATTATTGTTACTATTGGTTTATTGGTTAAAAATAAAATAAAAAAAATTCCTTCGGGGTTACAAAATGCGATGGAAATGGTAATTGAGGGTTTCTTGGGAATTTTTGACGGCGTAACCGGAAGCAGAAAAAAATCTTTACAATTTGCTCCTCTAGTTTTAGCCTTTTTCTTTTTTGTTCTGATTAATAATTGGATGGGTATTTTACCGGGAGTCGGTTCAATCGGACAAGTAGTTGAGCATGGAGGCGAGAAATTTTTTATTCCATATCTGCGTGGAGCGACGGCTGATTTAAATACTACTTTAGCGCTTGCTACCATCGGCGTTGTTTTAAGTCATATCATTGGCGTTTTTGCAATCGGTGCTTGGAAATATTTTAATAAGTTTGTAAATATTAAAGCTTTCTTAGAAATTCCCAAGAAAGTTAGAAAAGATCCGATGGTTCTTTTAGTAAACCCGATTAAAGCTTTTGTTGGTTTGATTGAAATTATTGGTGAAGTTGCTAAAATAGCTAGCCTCTCTTTTCGTTTGTTTGGGAATGTTTTTGCCGGTGAAGTATTGCTTGCTTCTATGTCGGCTATTTTAGCCTTTGGTATTCCAATACCGTTTTTACTTTTGGAAGTTCTAGTTGGTTTAATTCAAGCACTTATTTTTGCGATGCTTATTTTAACATATTTAACCATTAATACGACTGCCGAGGAGCACTAAATTTGAAGAGCATTAAGAAGAATATTAATTTATTAATTATTAAGTTTATATAATAATTTAAAACTATGGAAAACGTAATGTTAGCAAAGGCCTTGGCTATCGGCTTAGGCTCAATCGGTCCAGCGTTAGGTATCGGTTTCATCGGCGCTAAAGCCATGGAAGCAATTGGACGCAACCCAGAAGCAGCCAGCAAAATCCTGGTTCCTATGCTTTTAGTCGCAGCTTTTGCCGAAGCGGTCGCTATTTATGCGCTCGTTATCGCCTTCAGTATCAAATAATTGAAGCTTGAAAGATTGAGGATTAATTTTTAATTAATCTTCAATTTTCAATTTTTAATTTTTATTTTATGGAATCATTAATCTCCACCTTTCACATTGATTATAAGCTTTTTATCGCTCAGCTTATTAACTTTGCGATTGTTTTTTCGGTTTTATATTATTTAATCTTTAAGCCGCTCTTAAAGACGATGACTGAAAGAAGTAAAACGATTGAAAAAAGCTTGAAGGATGCTGATGCGATTGAAAAACGTCTAGAGTTAACAGAAAAAGAACAGATAGATATTATTACGGCCGCTAAAAAACAAGCTAATTTAATAATTGAAGAAGCTGATAAGCGTGGTGAAGAACGTAAAACCTCCTTGGTTACTAAGGCTAAAGAAGAAGTTGCTCAAGTAATTAGCGGAGAAAAGGCTAAATTAGTGAGTGAGAAAACGGAAATGCTTAAGGAAATTAAAAAAGAAGTAGCGGAATTGGTTATATTAACAGTAGAAAAATTATTAGAAGAAAAAATGACTGGTGAAAAAGATAAGGAACTTATTAGTAAATTGGTTAAGTAAGATTATGAAAATATCTGTTTCTCAATATGCCACTGCTTTATTTGATTTAGTCGCTGATAAATCAAAAAAAGAAGCGCAGGCGGTAATTAAAAGTTTAGTAATGGTTTTGCACAAGAATCATGATTTTAATAAAGCGGAGGCAATCGCTATCGCCTTTAATGAGATTTGGAATAAGGTTTATGGCGAAGTTGATGCAACTCTTGCTAGTGCGCGTGAACTTTCAGCCGCAACTCGGGAAGTTGTTGTTGATTATCTTAAGAAAAAAACCGGTGCCCAGAAAGTGATTTTAGATACAAAAATTAACCCGGAAATTATTGGTGGTTTTATTCTTAGGTACGGTTCTAAAGTTCTAGATGGTAGTTTAAAAAATAGTTTAAATAGTCTTAAAAATAAAATTAGTAATTAAAAATAAATTTAGCATAAATGTATGTCAACTACAAAGGATTTCATTGTTGAGCAGCTAAAAGAAGAAATATCCGGCTTTAAAGCCGAAGTGAGCGAAAAATCAGTCGGTAAAGTTTTAAAAGTATCTGATGGTATCGCGCTGGTTTCTGGTTTAGCTGAAGCGATGATGAGTGAAATTTTAATTTTTAAAACCGAAAAGGGAGAAATCACTGGCGTCGCTTTAAATTTGGAAGAAAGCCAAGTTGGCGTTATTGTTTTGGGAGATTATACCGCAATTAAAGAAGGTGATGAGGTTGTCGCTACTAAAAGAATTTTGGAAGTTCCGGTTGGTGAAAATATGATTGGCCGCGTGGTTAATCCACTAGGAGAACCCTTGGATGGTAAAGGCAAGATTGAAACTACTAAATTTTATCCGGTAGAAAAAATTGCTCCGGGTGTTATCACTCGTGCTTCTGTTAAAGAGCCGGTTCAGACTGGAATTAAAGCGATTGATGCCATGATTCCAATTGGTCGCGGTCAGAGAGAACTTATTATTGGTGACCGCCAATTAGGAAAAACTGCAATTGCCGTTGATACTATTATTAATCAGAAAGGGCAGAACATGAAATGCGTTTATGTCGCTATTGGTCAAAAAGAATCCAAGGTTGCTAATATCGTTACCAAATTAACTGAAGCCGGTGCCATGGAATATACAACAATTGTTTTAGCGGGCGCCTCTACTCCAGCCTCGTTATTATATATTGCTCCTTACGCTGGTTGTGCGATGGCTGAATACTTTTTAGATAAGGGCGAAGATGTTTTAATTATTTATGATGATTTATCTAAGCACGCCGTTTCCTATCGTGAAATTTCGTTATTACTTCGTCGTCCACCAGGACGCGAGGCTTATCCGGGCGATGTTTTTTATCTACACTCCAGGTTACTAGAACGCGCTTGTAAATTAAATAAAGAGTACGGTGGTGGTTCAATTACGGCCTTACCTATTATTGAAACTCAGGCGGGGGATTTATCAGCATATATTCCGACTAACGTTATTTCTATTACTGACGGTCAAATCTTTTTGGAACCAGACTTATTTTATAAAGGAAATCGTCCAGCGGTTAATGCCGGTCTATCGGTTTCTCGTGTTGGTTCTAGCGCTCAGATTAAGGCGATGAAAAAAGTAGCCGGAAAAATGCGTCTTGAAGCTGCTCAATATCGTGAACTCGCGGCTTTTGCGCAATTTGGTTCTGATTTGGATCCGGAAACTAAAAAGAAATTGGCAAGAGGTCAAAGATTATATGAAATATTTAAACAAGATCAATATCAACCGCTTTCAGTCGCTAAACAGGTTTTAGCTTATTATGCTCTGATTAACGGATTAATGGATGATGTTCCCGTAGAACGTGTTAGAGAATTTGAAGCTGGTTTATATAAATATGCTGATTTAAATGATGCTGTTTTGAAATTAATTGAAGACAAGAAAGAATTGAGTGAAGAAGTTGAAGCCGGTTTAAAGAAATTGGTTGCTGATTATAAAATGACTGTAGATTACCTAATTAAATAAGGTATGGCAAAAACTAAGGAAATATCTAGGCGCATCAAATCCGTCTCTAGCACCAAAAAGATTACTAAGGCGATGGAAATGGTAGCGGCGGCTAAGATGAGAAAGGCAATTGAAGCCGTTTTAAAGACTCGCACTTATGCTAATTTAAGTTGGGAGACGGTTTTGCGTTTAGCTGAAATTTCTAAGAGTAAGAATGAAAATTTACATCCTTTATTATCCCCGCGCACTAACATTTCTAAAGTCGCCATTATTTTAATTGCCTCTAACCGCGGGATGTGTGGCGCTTATAATTCAGCAGTGATTACCAAGGCGAAAGAATCAGTTACTCAGCATCCCATTCCGACGGATTTTATTTTATCTGGAAAGAAAGGAACAATTATTCGCAATCAAGATTATGAAATTGCTGCCGAGTTTGAAAAAAGTGATATTCTAACCGATGCGCGCGAAATTTATCCGCTTGTTAAGATGGTCTTAGATGATTATCTTTCAGGAAAATACGATAAGATTTTAGTAGCCTATACTGATTTTATCAGCGCCGCCAAGCAAGTACCGCGAGTTAAACAATTATTACCGATAGAAATAGATAAAATTGATGAGTATTTAGGGGTTATCAGCGAAGAATCAAAAGTTGGCGTTACTTCTGAATTTATTGCTTCTAAGCAAGAAAAACATTTAAGAACAGGCGATTATGTTTATGAATATACTTTTGAACCGTCTGCGCCTGAAGTTTTAGATAAAATGATTCCACGTTTATTAGAGATTCAATTATATCAAGCCTTTTTAGAAGCTAATGCTTCTGAGCATAGTGCGAGTATGAGTGCGATGCATCAAGCAACCGAAGCGGCGAATGATATGGTAAATGAATTAACCTTATTTTATAATAAAGTTCGTCAGGCTGGTATTACCGCGGAAATTGCGGAAATTTCCGCCGGCGCTAACGCTTTAGCAGAATAAATAATTTTTAATTATATGAGCGACAAACAGAAAAATGAAGGGATTATTAAACAGGTTATCGGCGTCGTCGTCGATGTCTATTTTGAAAACAAATTACCAGAAATTTATAACGCTTTGACCTTGGAATTAAAAGGTGAAAAGTTAACTTTGGAAGTTGAGCAACACATTGGCTCTAATATTGTGCGTTGTGTAGCCATGGGTTCAACTGATGGTCTAAAACGAGGCGATAAAGTTCTTGATACCGAAGCAGCGATTTCTGTACCGGTCGGCGAAGAAACTCTCGGTCGTATTTTTAATGTTTTAGGAGACGTGGTTGATGGCGGTGAACCAGTTAAAACGACCAAGAAATATCCGATTCATCGAGCGGCTCCAAAATTTGTTGATCAATCAAATAGCATGGAAATTTTAGAGACTGGAATTAAAGTTATCGATCTTGTTTGTCCGGTTGTTAAAGGTGGAAAAGTCGGAATGTTCGGTGGTGCTGGTGTTGGTAAAACCGTTGTTATTCAAGAATTAATTCATAATATTGCCTCCGAACACGGCGGCTATTCGGTTTTTGCTGGCGTTGGTGAACGTACCAGAGAAGGTAATGATTTATATAATGAATTTAAAGAGAGCGGTGTTATTGATAAGGTTTCTATGGTGTTTGGACAAATGAATGAACCGCCAGGATCACGCGCTCGGGTCGCTTTATCAGGACTTTCTATCGCGGAATATTTTCGTGATGAAAAGAACCAAGATGTTTTATTTTTCGTTGATAATATTTTTCGTTTTACTCAAGCCGGTTCTGAAGTATCCGCTCTTTTAGGGCGCATGCCTTCCGCCGTTGGTTATCAGCCGACTTTAGCTTCTGAAATGGGCGAACTTCAAGAGAGAATTACCTCAACTAAGAATGGTTCCATTACTTCTATTCAGGCTGTTTATGTCCCAGCTGATGATTTAACTGACCCCGCTCCAGCTACCACTTTCGGCCATTTGGACTCTACCGTAGTTTTATCTCGTTCTTTATCAGAACTTGGTATTTATCCGGCGGTTGATCCATTAGATTCTTCATCTATTATTCTTGATCCGAAAATTGTTGGTCAAGAGCATTATGAAGCGGCGCGTGGTGTGCAAAAGATTCTACAACGCTATAAAGATTTACAAGATATCATCGCTATTTTAGGGATGGAAGAATTATCACAAGAAGATAAGATTATTGTTGCTCGGGCACGTAAGATTCAGAAGTTTTTATCGCAACCGTTCTTTGTCGCTGAACAGTTTACTGGTCGTTCTGGTAAATATGTTAAACTAGCCGATACGGTTCGTAGTTTTAATGAGATTTTAGCCGGTAAGTATGACGATAAGAGTGAAGATGATTTTTATATGATAGGCGGAATCGAAGATTTAAAAGCTTAATTTTTAACCCATGTCTAACAAAACGATAAAATTTGAAATCGTTACTCCCGAAAGAGTGGTTTTAAAACAGGAAATTTTACAAATTACTGTTCCAACCGCGAGCGGGGAAATAACTGTTTTACCGGACCATATCCCTCTGGTTTCAATTTTGAAATCAGGCGTAATTGAAATTAAAAGAGCTGATAATGTTGTAGAAATCATGGCCGTTTCCGGTGGTTTTTTAGAGGTTATGAAAGATAAGGTGGTTATCTTAGCTGATACAGCGGAAAGAGCTGAAGAGCTTGATGAAACTAGAATTAAGGAAGCTCGAGAAAAAGCGGAGAAATTGAAAGTGGAGGCTAAGAATTTAGATGAAGTTCAATTTACCAATATTGCCGCTAAGATTGAAAAGGAATTAGCTAGAGAACGGGCACTAAATAAATGGCGCCGTCTTAAAAGTATAAATCCAGGGAAATAATAATTCATAAGAAATAATTAAATTTTTATATGCATCGTGCTAAAGAAATGGTTAAGGCTTCTTTGGAGCAAAAAATTAAATGGTTGTTTGAACTCAATAAGTTTCATTCGGAAAAATATAATAATGAACGTTTAGTGCGTCGTTTTTATCGTGCTCAACATCCAACGGAAATTTCAGCCTTTAAATGTATGGATGGCCGTATTCATATTCCGCTGATGACACGTACTCCGCTAGGAATCATCCGACCTTATCGAAGTTTAGGCGGTCGTTTTGATTTAGGTTGGCCTTATTTAGCCGAAGATTTAAATGGTTGGATAGATTATTCTATTAGCCGAGGCAGAAAATCTTTAATTTTAGTAACTTATCATTTTTCTTGCGGTGATGTTCATCGCGGTTGTGCTGGTTTTAATTATGATAAAGTTGCCGCCTTTCAACATGCTATTAGTTTAAGGGCACAGGTAGAAAGAATTTATGGTAAAAATAATTCAATTGTTTTTCCTATTATTGTCGGCGTAGAAACTGATAACGATTCTTTAATTTTTCATGGCGAAGATCATAATCAAATACTTGATTTAGTAAAAGAAAAAAATAAAACCGAACAGGAATTTTTAATTGCCCTTCGTGATTTGTATCCTAATATGTCCGATCAAGTGTTGGATGATATCTTACCGCTTATTAAAGGGAACATTGAACATATTAAAGAAATTGCTGCCGAGAATAGACCAATTGTTGAAACTCAACATCAGGAATGGATTTTAGGTTTAGGGAACGGTTTTGATTGGCTCCATATTCCTAATATTAGTTTAATTATTGGTCCGTATGGCGATAGCTTAGAAGAGCCGATTAAGAAAGCTGCGGGGATTATTCAGTCTAATATGGAAGCGGGTAGAATTAGTGATGATGGTTTTGTTCTGCTTACTTCGGCCACATTTAAAGAACTAGGCTCGGAAAGAAATAAAGCGATTGAAAGAGTGAGATTTTTGAAAGATTTTGCTAAGAAAACCATTGAAGCTTACAATCCTGAATTAGCCAAGAAAATGCATATCTTATCAGTTGTTATCAACTTTCATACTCGTGAATTTGAAGAAATAGCTTGGTAAATTTTGTTTAAAGTAAGATAAAAACCTCTAGTTTAGAGGTTTTTTTGTTATCTTGACATAAATGATTTTCCGTATTATAATAAGCCCTTGGTTATAAAGTTTTGTAATCAATAATTAAGTCCTTTGAAAAATTAAAAAATAAAAATAAATTAATCCAAAAACCAAAAAAATCGTATTTATGGTAAAATTTCCTGAAATTCCAGAAACTCAAGGTGTTCTTAATTATTTAGAACAAGCCTTCAATGTTTATTTTGAAGGGCGCTCTAATAAAAGTAAAGCCTTTGAAATGGCCGCTTTTAAACTCGGCCAGTTCATTTATTCTCGCGAGTTACGTTTGGATGACGTTAAGTCTCCAGAAGTCCAAAAAGCTATTAGGATCAAGAATTCTTTATTCCCGTATGGCGTTCCGTATTTTGTTCTATGTATGGATGTACGCGTACGTCCAAAATTAATTGGTTGTTTCCACGGGCATGCATTCTGTACGCCCGCTGGTGATATTAGAAACGAATTTTTGCCAAGTAAAAATAGTCCTGGTAATCTGTTTCTAATCTCTGGCGCTTTTTCTGATATGCTGGATGAAGCATTTAAAGATCAAGACTTTGTAAATCAGATCTTTGATTCTCATTTGTATTGCGCAGCTGGAGGGCTAAGAGCTAATGATTTTCATGCGATGAAGGTGCTTGACAGTGGGCTGCGTGATGATGTTATTAGAAAAACAAAAATGAAAAGGGCGGCCATTGAGCATGTTACTCAAAAATATGGAAATCGCAAACAACTTTTTGTTATTCAAACTTCTTTTAATCCGATAAATGGTTATTGCTACCTTGGTTTGGATAAGGAGGAATGTCTATATGATGGGAGAGTTATTTCTCAGGGTTATACGGACGAAATCTTATCAGCCCTTTCTTCTGAGGATAAAATTATATCCACAGAGAAATTAGTCGCAATGAAAGCAGTTAAAGAATTATTCATTCAACATTATTTTAATTGCGATTATTTGGCTGATTACAGAGAATCTTCTTTACAATTTTGGAACAATATTAAAAAAATGCGTTCTAAGTTGTATCAAATTTTTGAAAAAGAAGTTAAAAGAATTATTGGCTCGATGGCTCCTGAGGAGTTAGAACAAACAACTTTATTTTTAATGGCAAATGCGTATAATGCATTTTTGCATAATTTTTTTGCTGACGGTTCGGCTAAGAGCTATCTTTATAACGTTCATAACGAATCGGTTATAGCCGTAACAATTAGCGGTAAAGATCCATTTGATCGGGCGACTTCTTTTGCGTTAGATCCAAAATCTTCTACCTTGCCTTCGGATTTAGTGTTTGGTTATAATCTTGTTCGTAAAAACAGAGCGGAAAAAAGGATGTCATCTTATGAAAGAAAAGCAGTTGAACAAGTGTTTGATGGTAACTTTCAAGAATACGTCAACAATCCTGTTCTCGCCATGTTTTTTGAAAGAACTTGGGAAGAACTTTCTGTGCTAGAAACCAAAAAACTAATGCAGATAGATTGGTCTGATTTGGTAAAAATAGATTGGATTAATATGTCCGATGATCAGTTTCGTCGAGATTATCTGAGTAAGAAAATTTCTGATTTATCTATGGTAGCTGCAAGTGCAATAAATAACTTACGCAAGCAGGCTATCACTTTGTTCCAACCAGGATTATCATCCACAGAACTAATGCTCGATGGAAGAATTATTCCCGTTTTTATATTGGCTGGCCCCAATAGAAAAACTATCGCTTTGTTACCATTTTTAATAAATGGGTATTAATTGTATAACAAGCAAAAAAAATAAACGTTTTTGTATAAGGAGTCTCACTTTTGAGGCTCCTTTTTAAATATAAATTTTGATTTTTTGCTGATTCTATGGTATTTTAGAGTAAACTTTTGATTAATTTAGGTTTTATAAATTTATGTTAAATCGGGAAGAAGCTTTGAATTTAATGCAATCATGGGTGCAGTCTGAAAGCTTGCGCAAGCATATGCTATGCGTTGAAGCGGCGATGGCGGCCTATGCTAAGAAGTATAACGAAAATGAAGAAGCTTGGAGTATCTGCGGACTGCTGCATGACTTTGATTATGAGAAATATCCTACCTATGATGTCGAGTTAAAAACTGGCCATCCCTACGAAGGGGTTAGGATTTTACAGGAGCAAGGCTATGAGCTAGAAATAATTGAAGCTATTTTAGGCCATGCTGAGTATTCTGGAGTTCCTCGCAACTCGCAAATGGCTAAATGCTTATTTGCTTGCGACGAACTTTGTGGTTTTTTAGTTGCCTGTGCTTATATGCGACCTGATCATTTCGTGTCTTTAAACGCTGCCGCGGTAATTAAAAAATTGAAGGATAAAAAATTCGCCGCCAAGGTTAGTCGAGATGATATTGAGCAGGGAGTTAGGGAATTAGGAATCGAGAAAGATGTGCATTTTGATTTTGTGATTTCTGCTTTAAAAAGTATTGAGGGAAAAATTTTTAAATAATAATATGAAACTAATTACTTTAAATCTTTGGGGTGGCGTCGTTTATGAACCACTAATTGAATTTATTATTAGTCATGCCGAAGAAACTGATGTTTTTTGTTTTCAAGAGATGCTTTTTGGTAGTCATCCTCAAGTTACTCCAGTAGCTCGAGCGAGGGAAAATCTGTTTGATGAAATATCTTTGTTGCTTCCCGAGTTTACTGCTTATAAACATATTTCTCCAACTAAGCATTTTGAACATGAACCGATAGAATTTGCGGGCGGTCAAGCTATTTTTGTTAGAAAGGGTATTAAAGTAAAAGATGGAGGTGGTTTCCTTTGCTATGATGAAATTCCGTATAATACTGATGCTGGAGGTAAAATAACGGGCAATCTGCAATGGATTGATTTAGAAATTAATGATGAAGTGATGACTATCGCTAATCTTCATGGACTTTGGCAAAAAGATACAAAAAAATTGGATACTCCAGAGAGGCTTGTCCAATCTAAAAAAATAAAAGACTTTTTAGCTACGAAAAAGGGGAGGCAAATTATTTGTGGAGATTTTAATTTATTGCCGGATGGCAAGAGTATTGAAATATTGGAGCAGGGAATGAAGAACTTGGTAAAAGAATATAATATTCAATCTACGCGCAGTAAGTTCTATCAAAATGGACCAAGATTTGCTGATTACATTTTAGTATCGACTAATATCAACGTAGTAGATTTTAAAGTTTTTCAAGATGATGTTTCCGATCATTTGCCCTTGATGCTTGATTTCAGTTAAATATATAACCAGGCTAGTAATATTATCCCCAAGATTATTCTATACCAGCCGAATGGAACAAAATTATTCTTTTGAATAAATTTAAGAAAGAATTTTATTCCGATTATTGCCGTAATAAAAGCAGTAATAAACCCAACTCCCCAAACAATAATTTCTTGACCGTTTAAAATCGGCGGTGTTTTATATAAATCAAAAACGGTTGCCGCTAACATAGTGGGCATGGCTAGTAAGAAGGAAAATTCGATTATATTTTTTCTAGAGATACCGAGTGAAAGACCGCCCATGATAGTTGCAGCTGAACGAGAAACTCCGGGAACAATAGCTAGGGATTGAAAAATGCCGATTAAAGCGGCTTGGCGATAAGAAATAGCATTTAGTTCGGTATAATTAGGTTGTTGAATAACGCCTTTTGCAGAGGTTTTTTTATTAGAAAAATACTTTTCTAAGATGATTAAGATTATCCCGCCGACAATAAGTGCGCCGGCAATGAGAGGGAGGCTCTCCATTAAATAATTTTTTACAATCTTATATAAGGCTAAACCGATAATTGCCGTTGGAATAAAAGCGGCGGCAATTTTAAAAATCAAACTAGGCGTTTTAATAATCTTTTTAGCATACAAAACTGCGACTGAGAGAATCGCTCCTAATTGGATAGAAATTAGAAAGCTAGTTAGAAAAGTTGAATCGGGGATTTTAAGCCATTTAGCGGAAATAATTAAATGGGCAGTTGAAGAAATCGGAAGAAATTCTGTTAATCCTTCAATTACTCCTAAAATTAAGCTTTGAAAAATATTCATAATCTTTATCTATTACCTTATTATTTTACTATAAAAATAATTTATACGATATATTGACATAAAATTGCTAATTCATCAATATTCTCGTTTTTATTTTATCAGTAATTTTGCTATAATATAGGTAATCAATTAATACTATATTATTATGTCAAAAGTTATAAAAAAAAATAAAAAAATCTCTAAAAAACCAATTATAGTTGCTGTTTCTGGTTTTTTTAATCCACTTCATGTTGGCCATTTGGATATGATTGAAAAAGCTAAGAAATTAGGCGATAAGCTAGTTGTTATTATTAATAATGATAAGCAGGTTAAGCTAAAAAACAGAGTACCTTTCATGCCGGAAAAAGATCGTATGAGAATTATCGCCGCTTTACGCGATGTTGATGAAGTTTTCTTGGCGATTGATGATTATAGACTTGATAATGGGGAAATACCGTGCATAAAATCGTTAGCTAAAGTTCATCCGGATATTTTTGCTAATGGCGGCGATCGCCATAGCATTATTAATGTTCCTGAATATCCAATTTGTCAAAAGCTTGGGATTAAAATGGTTGATGGCTTGGGTAAAAAAATTAGAGCTAGTTCAGAAATGATTGCTCGCGCGGCCGCTTTAAAAATAGAAAATGAGTCTGAGGGTAAAAAGAAAAAGAAAAAATAAATTATGGCTAGATTTTTAAAACCAATAGTAATTATTATTCTAGCCGTTCTTGTTATCGGTTTATTTTTTAGTCGTACAATTTATAGGGGTTTCATTAAAAACAATAAACAATATTTTCCATCCTTTATCGAAAAATTAATCGACCGAAGAGAGGGCCGTCAAAAACCAAGCACTATAAGTTATAGACCAGAAGAAACTATTAAAATTCTAGAAGGCTGGACATTGGATGATGTAAATAAGTACCTTATTTCTACCGGAAAATGGAGCAAAGAGACTCTAGAGAAAACATATGGTCAATCAAAAATAGATTATCGTCGTAACGATAATTTAGAATTACCATATGATTTCTCAAATCAATTTTCTTTTTTAAAAGATAAGCCAAATTACTATAGCTTAGAAGGCTATTTATTCCCCGATACCTATCGAATTTATACTGATGCTAGTGCCAAAGATATTGTTGTTAAGATGTTAGAAAATTTTGATAAAAAGCTGACCGATAAAATGCGCCAAGATATTATTTCGCAAGGGAAAACAATTTATGAAATAATTATTATGGCTTCTTTGATTGAAAAAGAAGCACCGATAGATTATAACGATCAAGATAACCGTAGTGCTAGGATAGTATCAGATATTTTTTGGGGAAGGATTAAAAGCAACCAGGCCTTGCAATCTGATGCGACCTTATCGTATTTGTTAAATGATAAAAACGCTAGTCATTCTGGGAGCGATTTAGAAATCGATTCCCCATATAATAGTTATAAATATCGCGGTTTACCCCCAACTCCAATTTGTAATCCGGGGATTAAGGCAATCGAAGCGGCAATTTATCCAATTAAGACGGACTATAATTATTTCTTAACTAGCTTAGACGGTGAAAATATTTATTATGCTAGAACTTATGAAGAGCATTTAAAAAACAAATATAAATATTTGAAATAAATTTATGTTTTCAGAGCAGCCGACGGTTTTATCGTCTGAACAAGAACAAGAATATGTTGAACCGAATTTCCCGATGAAAAAACCGATAAAAAAAATCATTTTAACAATATCGTTAATTTTAGCGATTGTAGTTTTTGTTTTAGCGGTGTTTTTTGGCTTTAAAAAATATATCAGCAATAGGCAACAGCGTCCAGTCGTTGCGGAAAATAAAGTTGAAGAAAACATTCAAATCATTCTTCCTAATCTAGAAGTTCCCCAAGAAGCTTCATCTACTTCAGCAACCACGACTATCTCTGATTTAGCCGTTGAGTACCTATCTTTTACCGAATTTTATCAACCGCCCAATAATAATTTTACAGTTAGTCTTGATAATTATGATTTACCTTTAAATATTAAGTTGGATGGGATGAATTATTATGATCTTTCCCGCAAATTAAACTTAGAATCAGGAATTTCTGATCTTAACAGTCGGGGATTTACAATTATCAACAACCCCTGGCAAAATGAAATTACTGATTTTTACTCAATCTATGCCCGGCTAGAAGAAAAACAAATACCTTTCTTAATTACCTCCGATTTTATTACTTATTATTATCAGAACATGACTAAAAAGGTATTTAAAGATATCGAAGCTAATATTTTTTATGATAATCTTTGGTTGATAAATAAAGAACTTTATACCCTTGCTAAAAATCGTTATGAAAGTAGATTAGCGGCTATTGGTGAAGTAAATGATTCAATTTTAGAGGGCCAACGTTTAGAGATGGCTTTCTTTGCAGTTTCATTAGAGCTCTTAAAACCTACTCCTGACCAAGTTTCTTCAACGGCGATTGATAACATTAGCAAGTTTAACGACGTTGACGTCGAGAAATTTCATTTAACCGTTCCGCCTTATTTAAAAGACGATGTTGCCCGAGAAGTAGCATTGATAAAAGCCGGCAAGGGTAATGTTAAATCTCCAAATTTACTTTATCAAAGGAACTATGCTGAGTTTATTGTCCCTAAAGAATATAAAGAAGATGCTAAGTTAAATAATTTTTATTTAGCGGCTAAATGGCTTAATTCGGTTTTTCCGCTTGAATATAAAAGTGATGCCTGTCCTGATTGTTTGTTGGATAAAGAAGACTGGCGCTTAAGCATGATTGCCTCTAGCTTCATTGCTACGGATTTTTCTAGTCGCCCTGATTTAAAAAATCGTTGGGCAAGAATTTATAAATTAATGTCTTTTTTTAAGGGTCTTAGGGACGAACTGGATTACATTGATTATCGCGATTCTTTAGTAAAGGTTTTTGGTAAAGAGTATAATATCGAAAATATTTTTGATGATAAAAACAAGGAAGCAAAGAATAATTTGGAAAAATTGAAAGCTGATTTAGAAAAATATGAATATTCTCCTATACGAGGAGCAATTAATAAAACCGATAAGAACATGAAAAAATTAATCGGTTTCAAAATGCTAACGGAGTCATATTGGCCGAATGAATATCTGTTTGATAGTTTAACTTCGCCGGCCGTTGGTAGCTATCAAGGGACATCTACAAAAGTTAATGATATTACTGCCTGCGAAATTAAAAAAGTTGTTTCTCGCTGTAATGGATTCTCTTTGGATATTGCTAATTTAGTAGAACCGATGGAGGGAAATACTTTTTTTGAGAAAAATACTCAATACGCAAATTATAAACAAGTCTCGACTAAACTAATTGAACAACTTAATCGTGACGGTCTTTGGCATACCTCTAACTATTGGTCAACCTTTAGTTTAATGGAAACTATTTTAAAAACAGACCCGGAAAAAGTCCCAGTTTTTGCTAAATCTGAAGAATGGAAGCAAAAGAATCTTAAAACGGCTATTTCCGCCTGGATAAGTCTTCAACTTCCTGTAGATAAATTTTCTTTAACCCCTGTTTTTAAAGGGCAAAGTCTAAATAATTATTCTCGGTATAATGAGAATGTTTATATTGAGCCTAATTTACCATTAGTTAATGAGTTGATTGCAACAAATAACATGCTTGCGCAAATGTTTACGGCGCTGAGACTTAACGAAGAATTAAACCTAGCTTCACAAAATATCCAATCAATCGATAGTGATTTGAAAATTCTAAGAGATATAATTAAAAAAGAATTAGTTTCAGAGCCTTTAAATGAAAAGGATAGCGAGGCGATTACTGATTTTGCTAGAAAATTTTCAATTAATCAAAAAGAAGAAAAAACTAAAATCCTTACAATTCCTTCAACTAAAACTAAGCTTTTGCTCAAAGAAAATATCGGTAATTTAAAACTTTTGTTGGTCGTCCATCAGTTTAAGGGGAATAAAGTAATTTCTGTTGGTCCAATTTGGGATTACCAAGAAAGTAGGTAGAAGTAATCGATGATGCAGTCGGACGCCTATTTTGCTGCCGATTTATATTTTAGCGTTTATATTTAAAGATAAAAATTTCTTCTTTACCTAGCATTTCCCAGCTATCAGCCGAAAGTTTCGCAGCTTCAATTATTTTACTGCTGTTATTCCAATATTTATTTATTATTAGGTAGGCCTCGTCAACTCCGGCTAAATCCATCGCCCTCAGCATCGTTTCACGGCTTGGAGTTTTGTATACGGAATCTAAATAGTATTGATATAAAATCCCGCCAGTTGGAATTGGGTAAAAATATATCAGTCCATAGCTACTTTCATAATAATGATTGAACCCTAAAAGTTTTAAGGCCGCTGCCGATACTTGTTGGTTAGCGAGAACAACATAATTTTGTTTAGTTTGTTTATCGATTTTTTGAACGGCCTCCAAATCTAAGCGGCCCGTACTATAACCTCGGGAATTAAAATATCTATCAAAACGAGGGTAGGCTAAATATAAAGAGGTTGCTAAAAAAATAATCCCTAAGATTAACCAAATAAATTTTATCACTCCCTCCTCAGTGGTGATAATTTTTTTTATTAATTCCTTAATTGTTAAGCCGATGAAAGGCATAAAGAATATCACGATAATAATTATTAGACGGTTAGTATAATCAGCTTGTTCATAAGTGATAAGTTGTTTAAAAGAAATTTGACCGCTAAGTAAAAAAGCAAAAATTAATGAAGTCCCGATAACAAGAAGTCCTTTCCAAATACCTGTTTGACTTTCAGTTAAATTTTTTTGATATTTTTTATAAAATAAAATTACTCCCGTAATAATCAAGATGATTAATATAAATTTATTACCCCAAAAAATTAAATAAGTTAAATTCAATAACCAATTTTCACTTCCCGCTAACGATAAGATAGATATTCCTTTGATTTGATTGCTCAAAGCGCTAAAACTTAAATGAAAGCTATTTATTTTTTCACCGCTAATAAAAAGGAGCGTGAGCGGAAGAAATAAGGCGCTACTAACAGCAATAATAATAGAAATTATTTTTTTCATTTGTACTTTTAGACGTTTACGATAATATTGTACAATCAGCCAAATACTCCAAATTATTGCCGGAATACCAGATATAGGATGGATAGAGGCCGTGGCGACTGAAAAAATTATGGCCCTAGTTGGTTTTTTATCTGTTAGGCCACTGATAATTGCTAGGATGATAAATAGATAACTTAAATTTTGTGGAGTGCTAATAATAAATAGAGGGAAACTAAAAACTAAAATAAATATTGTCTCTAAAAATGATAGCCAATAATTCGAATCCTTTTTTATTTGCTGTAAATCTAGAAATTTAAATATTATACCTGGTAGTAGCAGGGCGGCGGAAATGGGAACTAAAAACTTGTTTAAAAATTCAATCGAGATATTTAGTAATTTATGAAGGCTAATAATTAATCCATACTCGCCTAGATAATAAGGAGTTTTTGGAAAGATAAATCCATTTTTATCGATTACCTCTAAAGCCGCTTGGTGAATAAAAGGATCAAATCCGTAGCTAATCTTATAAACTATAACTGCAACCGATAAACTTACAAAATAATGGCCGCCGATTAACATTAGTTTAGTTGTTTTGTTTAAATCTTTTTGGTAGACAGCCGCGATTAAGACTAGGGAACTGAGGATATAAAATAAAAAGAATAGTTTATCTACCATTTCCCAAGGAGAGATAAAGGCTTGATCGCTACTAGCCATTATAAGCTGAGACTCGGTGATGAGTAGCAGAATGATGTAGCTTATAGTAATTATCCAACTTTGGCTTGAAACCCTTTTCGGGAACGTTAATGATAAAACGTTTGTTTCTTCTTCGCTCGATAAAAGCCGATATTTATTTAAAATAATTAGGCTAATAATTGATAAAATAATTGATAAAATGACCCCAATTAGGTTTAGGGCGTAAAAATAATAAATAAGAGCACTAAATATTATTAAAAGACTAATAAAAATAGTACTATTCTTGAACAATTTTGTAATTATTTCCGCTATTAACTGAATTTTCATATATTTACTATAATCATAGCAAATTCTTGCTAAAATTGGCAATTAAGGCTAACATTAAATTGATGAAAATAAACTTAAAACCACATTTTAATCTATTAATTGTTGTTATCTTAGCAGCCGTCTTTTTCATTTCGACTTCTAGTTTTAACTATCTTACCCAAGAAAATACTTATATTAAATGGTCTTCTCCCGACGAAACAGCAAATTATTTTTTTGCTAAGCGTTATAGTGAAGGTGAGAACATCGCCATGTTCGATCCGGCGGCGATTATTGGCGATAATATGGTGATGCCGAGGAGTGTTAGGAGTGATGTTGGCTGGCTTAAACCAGTTAGTTTCTTGGGAATAATACTTATGTACGGGAGTATCGGTTCGATTTTTGGTTCGGCTGTTATTCCGTATCTAACCCCATTTTTTGCGGCTTTAGGAATTATTATTTTTTATCTACTGATTAAAAAAATAATATCTTCTCGAGTTGCTTTAATTTCTTCATTTTTGTTAGCCTTTTTCCCGGTATACATTTATTATTCTGTGAGAAGCATGTTCCATAATGTATTGTTTATTGTTTTGGCCATGCTAGGAGTTTACCTGATAGTTTTAGCGGCTGGAGATAAATTAATTAAATCTGAAGAGGCGGTTAAAGTCGCTGTTAGCCGTAAATTTTTATCATTTCGTTTAGGTTTAGCCGTTTGGTTTAAGATGTTAGCCGCTTTTTTAAGCGGATTATTTTTTGGTTTAGCGCTTATTACTAGATCTTCTGAAATTATCTGGTTAGCGCCGGCGGCTTTTATTGTTTGGGTTTTTTATGCTAAACGATTAGGGATAATAAAGTTTATTCTTGTGTTTTGTGGATTTTTTCTTAGTCTTATTCCAAACGCTTATTTTAACCAAATCTTATATTCAGCCCCTATTTATGGAGGTTATAATGAAATGAATCGTTCAATAGATGATTTATCTAAAACTGGCTCGGCGATAATTCAATCAGTCCTTAAGGGAGGAGGAGAATATAGCAAATACTTGGAAACAATTTATCATAATGTTTTTTATTTTGGTTTTAATCCTGAGCAATCAATCACTATGGCTAAACATTATATTCCAGAAATGTTTCCTATTTTAACTTTTGCTTTTTTACTCGGATTTTTAATTTTATTAGTTTCAAATATTAGAAATACACAAAAAAAATATTTAGCTTATTTCTTAGCCTTTATTTTTTTAAGTTCGGTTTTGATATTTTATTATGGTAGTTGGAAATTTAACGATAACCCTGATCCTAGTCGGTTTACCATCGGTAACTCCTATACTAGATATTGGCTACCGATTTATTTAATGATGATGCCGATTGCTTCACTTGCGATTGTGAGGGTGAGCAACGCCTTGCTGTTAGCGGGCAGAGAGGTAAGGCAGCGTTGGCGCCGAATTATTATTAGCGGGGTGCAGGCGGTAATCGTTTTTGGTGTAATTATTTCAAGTTTATTTTTTGTGATGTACGGTTCGGAAGAAGGAGTTGCTTATTTGTACTATAATAATTTAGCGGAAAAAGAAAACGCTCAACTGGTTTTTAGTTTAACTGAACCAGGCGCAATTATTATCACAAAGTATTACGATAAATTCTTTTTCCCCGACAGAAGAATAATAATGGGAACAATTCCTAACGAAGAAATATTAACCGCCGCCTCTAAGTTAGTTATGTATTACCCAGTTTATTATTATAATTTTTTTCTTAATGAGCAGGATGTTAATTATTTAAATGAAAGGAAATTAGCGCCTTATAAATTAAAGATAACTCTGATTAAAAAAATTAATAGAAATTTTGGGTTGTATAAATTAGAAAGATCGGCTGATAAAATTGAAGAAAAACTTGATAAAATATGAAAAAATCTTTTTTTATTATAACAATTGGTTGCCAAATGAATAAGACTGATAGTGAACGATTGGCTGCTTTTTTAGAAAGTAAAAATTTTAAAGAAGAGACTGATTTAAATAAGGCCGGCTTAATAATAATAAATACCTGCGGAATTAGACAATCAGCCGAAGATAGGCTCTATGGCCTAGTTAATCAGATTAAGAAATATAATAAAAATTCTAAAGTAGTAGTTACCGGTTGTTTGAGCCGCCGACAAGATGTTAAAAAAAGATTATTTGAGAGAGTTGATATTTTTATGCCGATTAACGAGATACCAAATATTTTAGATTTGTTAGCCGGACGGGAAGTAAAGACCAGATTAAGTTTAGACGAAGTTCGGTTATTGCAAGGAGAAAAGTATTTATCAATTATTCCTAAATACCAGAGCAAATTTAGCGCTTTTGTTCCGATTGGTAACGGTTGTAATAATTTTTGTTCGTATTGCGTCGTCCCTTATGCTAGAGGGCGAGAAGTTTATCGCTCAAAAATGGAAATAATAAAAGAAGTTAAAGATTTAATTGCTAAGGGTTATAAAGAAATAATTTTAATTGCGCAAAATGTTAATAGTTATCATGACAAAAAAATAAATTTTCCTGGTTTATTAAAAGAAATCAGTAATCTTCCTGGAGATTTTTGGATACGTTTTTCTTCTAGCCACCCTAAAGATGTTAGCGCTGAATTAATATCAGTAATTGCTAAGAATAAGAAAATTTGTCCGCATCTTCATTTGGCCGTGCAATCAGGCGATGATAAGATGTTGATAGCTATGAATAGAAAATATACAGTTGCTCATTTTACCTATGTAGTAGAAAAATTAAGAAAAGCGAGACCGGAGATAGCGATTACCACCGATGTTATTGTTGGGTTTCCCGGTGAAACTAAAAAACAATTTCAAAATACCGTTAAACTGTTTAAAAAAATGAAATTTGATTTAGCTTATATTTCCCGGTATAGTCCGCGGCCTGGTACAGTTTCTTATGATATGACGGATAATGTGAGCGCAGAAGATAAAAAAAATAGGGAAGAAGAATTGGATGTAATCCTTAAACGAACCGCCCATGATAATAATTTAAAGCTCATTGGTAATTCAGAAAAAGTTTTAATTGAAGGAGTAAATAAAAGGAATAAATATTATGGCAAAACCGGAGCTTACAAAATGTTCTTAGCCCAGCCATCTGAAAAAATAAATAAATCTTTAATTGGAACTTTTGCTACTTTGAAGATTGAAAAAATTGAAAAATTTGGGTTCGAAGGAAAAATTTTATAGTAATTTTTTGGTATGCCGATAAAAAAAATAAAAATCTCTCAACCGAAAATTGTTGTTATTTTAGGCCCGACAGCAAGCGGCAAGACTTCTTTAGGGGTTAAATTAGCGACTCGCTTTAACGGCGAGATTATAAGTGCGGATAGCCGTCAAGTATATCGCGGCATGGATATTGGAACCGGAAAAGATTTAGCTGAATATAGCATTGGACGAAAAAAAATCTCTTATCATTTAATAGATATTATTCAACCCAATACTAAGTTTAACTTGGCTCGTTATCAGAAATTAGCTTTTAAGACGATTACTGATATTTTAGAGCGAAAAAAATTGCCTATTATTGTTGGTGGAACCGGGTTATATCTTCAAGCAATAGTTGATAATTATCAGCTATCTAACGTTAAAATAGATAATAAAATAAGAGAAGAACTGGAAAAGAAAACGGTGGTTCAGTTATTAACTGAGCTAACCGCTTTAAAGCCGGACTTTGCCGCTAAGCTCAATAATAGTGATAGAAATAATCCTCGTCGTTTAGTTAGATATTTAGAAATAATTTCTAGCTCTGGAAAAATGCTACAAAAGAAAGGCGAGTCGCCGTTTGATTTTTTGGTTTTAGGAATAGATATCAGTGATGATAAGATGAAGGAAAAAATTTTTAAGCGTCTTAATACTCGTTTAGATAATGAAGGAATGATTGCTGAAGTTGAGGCTTTAAAAAAAAGCGGCGTTTCTTATCGCCGCTTAATTTCCTTTGGTTTAGAGTATAAATTCGTTAGTTATTTTTTGCAGGGTAAAATAAATCGCGAGGAATTAACAGAAAAACTGGGGACGGCCATTTACCGTTTTGCTAAAAAGCAAAAGACTTGGTTTAGACGTTGGGAAAAGCAGGGAAGAAAAATTGAATGGCTTAAAAGTTTAGATGAGGCTGTTAAAAAAATTGCTAATTTTATTTAAGCATCTTTTCTAATAATTCTTTAGTAATTTTAGGGTTCGCCTTACCACCAGTTTCTGCCATTACTTTCCCTAAGAGAAATTGCAAAACATTCGTTTTGCCTTTTTTGTATTGTTCTACCTGTCCTTGGTTGTCGGTTATTATTTTACTGATAGTTGTTTTTAAAACAGCAAGATCATCTACTTGTTCTAGCCCCATTTTTGCCATAATATCGGTGGGGTCGCCGCCCTGGTTATACATAAAATCTAAAATTGTTTGGCCGGCGGAAGAATTTATTTTGTTTTGGTATATTAAACAAATAAGCTCTGCTAGGTTTTCAGCGGTGATTTTTGTTTTGGTTATATCTTCATTATTTGCTTTAAGATGTTTCATTAATTCCCCCGCAATCCAGTTACCAGCCATTTTAGCTAGTTTTTTATCTTGGCGGTCAGAGGTATCACCATTTGCCTCTATCCAAGCATCAAGTTCGGAGATAACATTCTCACTCCAGTTAGCTAAGTTTTTATCGCTAGTTAAAATTTCTGAAATTTCATCGTTTAATCCGTATTCCTGTTGGAATCTTTTTAGTTTATCGTTAGGCAATTCAGGTAAGCTAGCTTTTATTTTAGCTAGCCATTCGCCGTCAATTTCTAGTGGCGGAATATCTGGTTCGGGGAAATAACGATAATCAGCTGAAGTTTCTTTTTTTCTTTGGCTAACTGTTTCATTCGTTTTATCGTCCCAGCCGCGAGTTTCTCCTTGAATTTCTTCACCTCTTTCTAAGACTTCGGTTTGACGTTTGCTTTCAAAATTAATAGCTTTTTCCAAAGCTTTGAAAGAATTTATATTTTTTACTTCAACCTTGTTATTGAGCCTATATTTTTTAATTGGCCTTATTTCTCCGTTTTCATATTTAAAATGGCCTTCTTTTTGGACGCTAACGTTTGCTTCACAACGCATTTGGCCTTTTTCCATATCGGCATCGCTAACTTCAAGATAACGTAGTATCTGCTGATATTTTTGGCAGAATTTTTTAGCTTCAGCGGCGTCTTTAATTACTGGGTCGGTTACTAGTTCCATCAAAGGTGTTCCGGCTCGATTAAAATCAATTAAAGTATTATCTGAGCCTTTGGGATGCAAAGACTTTCCAGTATCTTCTTCAAGATGAATTCTAGTGATAGTAATTTTTTCATCATTAATTTCCAGGTAGCCTGAGTAAGCCAAGGGCTGATCATATTGAGAAATTTGATATCCTTTTGGTAAATCGGGATAAAAATAATTTTTACGATCGAACTTTGAGAGGCGGTTAATATTACAGTTAAGAGCGAGGCCGACGGCAATTACCGATTCGATTGCTTGTTTGTTGGGGACGGGAAGGGTTCCGGGATGGCCAAGGCAAATTGGACAAACAGTTGTGTTCGCCGGCTTATTTTCAGAGTCATTGTTACAAGCACAGAACATTTTACTCTTGGTTTTTAGTTCGGCATGAATTTCTAAGCCGATAATTGTTTGATAGGTCATATATTAAAAAGCTTAATTTAAAATTTCCCCGAGCTACCAAAACCGGAATCATGACGAGTGGTGATTTCTGTTATTTTTTCTTCTTCTAGCTCAGAATTAGCTATTTTTTGAATAATAATTTGGGCTATTTTTTGACCGGGAACAATATTAAAAATATCCTCACTTAAATTTTTAACAATTACTTTTATTTCTCCGCGATAATTAGCGTCTATTACGCCACCCATGGTTGTTATTCCTTCATTTGCTAATCCGCTTTTATCCCAAATCAAACCAACATGTCCGTCGGGTATCGCCATTTTTATTCCAGTTTGCACCAAGGCTTGGCCATAAGCGGTTATTGAATAATAATCATTAGCATACAAGTCGTAACCGGCGTCGCCTGTATGAGCCTTTTGTGGAATCTTTGCTTCGGGAGAAACCTTTTCCACTTTTAACTTTATTGATATTGGTGTGGGCGGAGTAGGAATAATGTTCGTAGCAGGAATAGATATTGGTTCGGTTCTTATTTCCGGTCTTGCTTCAGGCTGATTTTCCCTACTAATTATCGGTGCATTAATAGGCGGATTAATGCTATTATTAAAAATTAAATCGCGGTTTTTTAATATTTGTTCGTTAGAACCCATTAAATTACCAATCTGTTCAAAGCCATGTCCAGTTTTAACTTGATGGACGATTAACTGGCTAGCGGCCAACCAAACCAAGAAATGAATTGACTCTCTGCTTAAAATTTGTCCGTTATGAGTGCACTTTATTAATTTAAAACCAGGGATAGTGTTCGCTATATCTAAATAAGTCTGTTCCGCTTTCTTAAGATGATTAAAATTATTCTCATGAATATCATTAGTTTTCCCCGTCCAATCTTCGCGCACCCTTTCTTGGGCGAGTGCATAAGATATTTCCGGTTCTACTTGCAAAACAATAGTTAAATCCGGTTTTGGTATTTCAAAGATTTTATATTCTAAATCATATAGCCAATTAAAAAAGACTTTTCTTTCTAGGGGATTATCTATTTTACAGCCTTGATGGCCCAAACTTGCGCTAGTGTATCTATTAGCTAAAACGATTTTTCCGTTTTGGAGCCATTTTTTTATTCTCGCGCTCGCATCAAAACGATCAACTGCATAAAAGATTGAAGCTTTGTAAGGATCAACATCATCGGCTTGGCCGTATTTACCGGAAAGATATTCTTCGACTAATCCTGAGGACTTAGTATTGTATTGTGGAAAATCAGCAACTTCAACCGCATAACCTTCAAATTCTAATTTTTCTTTGAGTAAGTTAAGCTGAGTGGTTTTTCCACTTCCATCTGTACCGTCAATTACGATGAATTTTCCCGAATAATTTTCCATAAGTTTATTTTTTTATTTCCAAAAGGATAACATCTATTTGTTTATAAAGATCTTCCAACGTTCCATTATTATCCAAATGATAAAAGGAATGATTCATTACGGTTGGTATCTCTAGTTCCGCTTCTTTATTACAATCAGCTAGAAATTCAGGAAAAGTTTTTTCAGCATCGCCAATGTTTTCGTTACGTGTCTTTGTTCTTTCATAGCGGATATTGGTATCAGCGTCAATGCTTATTAATTTAAATTCCGGTAAACCACTTAAATGAGTTATATCGTCCATTCGCCTAACGCCGTCAACAATCACAACGTCTCCATTATCGTTTTTAGCATCTTCAGTAATTACTTTTGCTAAAATATCGCTTCCAAAACGAGTTCTTAAATCAAGCGATAAATCTTGCATATTTTCCCGATTAATAGGGAGATATAAGCGATTTAAGATATCTCTCAAAACAGCAGAGAACTTATAGCTAGAAGCACCATGTTTTTCTTCGATATATTTTTTGCTAACATCTTTACCGCTAGCTAATGGGCCGACAAGGCCGATGATTATTTTTGCCATAATTACTTTTTTATAATATCAGCTAGGCCGCGTCTTACATCCCAATCATCAAGATCAAGATCGGCATATAATTTTAAATTAGGAAATTTTGTTTTTACAGCTCGGTACATCTTATGGGCAATACCGCGGAGCGATGGATGAACAGTTTTGTTGGAACGAAGTTCAATTACATAAATAGCGGCCGGTAACGGAAAGGTAAAATGACAAGCGACATTAAATCCAATAGCAATATAATATTGTTTAATCTCCGGAGTAGTTTCCAATTTAGCAATCAATATTTTTTGCGCTGCAATTAAATTTATTGCCTCAGTGCGTAAATCTTCCGGTAATTGTTCTAAGTACCAGTTTCCAAATCCTAGTTCAATGGTAAGAAGGGGCATGCGGCCAATACCATTGCGATGACGTTGAATATCACGGAAAGAACCAAAATCTAAATGAAAATCAAAAGTAAAAGTTCCTAAATCGCCCAAGAAATTTGGTAAGCCGATTCGAGGTGGGCGAGTATCGATTATTTCTTGATAATTAGCTAATTCATCTTCTTTTACAGTTGTTGTCATCAAAAATTCATTTGAATCTGATGGCGAGAAGTAGGTATATTTTCCAACTGTTTGAGCTCGATAATTCTCTTGGTCTTCATTTAAAACATGAGAGAAGCTATGAGAATATTTTTCTTTTAATTTTTCCAGAATCACTTCAGCGTTTTGACGGACTTCAAGTAAAGGATGATGGCGCAGTAATACTAAATGATCCCAAGCTTGGCGCAAATTGGTATGCCAACTAAGTTGAGTGGTAACGCCAGCCGGAAGAAATCCGCGCATCACGTCGAATCCGCGCGCTTTAATCGCCTTTATATAAACGCCCTCATCCTCACTTTCTTGGCGAGGATATTTTGTCATTAAATATTGTTGAATTTTTTCTTGGTTATTTATATAAAAATTCATCCAGTTATTAAGAACGGTTTTTGATTCAATCGTATTTAAAGGATCAACAATTTCTTGCTTTCCCATATCAATATAACGAGTGCTGGTTTCCTGGCCGCTATATAATTGCCAATCCTGGATAGCCTTGTCTCCTAAAATACTGATATTTTCAATAAAAATTGTTGTGCTACCGCAGTCAGCAATACTAGCATGGCCATAGCCGACGTAAAATGTTGCCATGAATTTTCCGGAACCGCTTTGTTTTACTTTTTCAACATGTTCAGTTACACTTTTTGGACTTCTAGAATAAAGCGCTTGCATCATTGCGACATCTTCCGGATTAAATTCATCATAAATAAAAATATTGGACATAAAGTTTATAATTATTGATCCTCGTATTTTAGTATAGTTTCGTCTAATAGAACATACTCTATCCCCGCTTCTTTAAAAATCTCTTTGCTTCTGGTTCCGGCGTGATAATCTTGAGCGCAGACAATGCGTCTTATTCCGGCATTAATAATTATTTTTGCGCAGGTATAACAAGGGGTCATTTTGCAATATAAAGTAGCTCCGTCTAGAGCTATCCCATAACGAGCTGCCTGACAAATAGCATTTTGTTCATGATGGTTTGTACGAATGCAATGGCGAGTTTGTGCGCCGTCTTCGTGGATTACAGTATGCATCTCATGCCCAGCCTCATCACAATGCGGTAATCCGATTGGTGATCCTACGTACCCGGTAGAAATAACATGGTTATTTTTTGCAATTATACTACCGGCATTGCGTGCTCTATCACAAGTGCTACGACTACCTACTAAATCTACCATCTTCATAAAGTATTCATCCCAAGAAGGGCGCTTGTAGCCCTCTTCCTGCTTATTATCTATAGTCGGTGATTGTTGCTCACTCATATATTTGTAAGTCAAAAAAATTAGTATTCTTGTGCTTACATTTTAGTATATTATTATAATAAAATAAATCTTGACAGAAGGTTGTTTATGTCCTCCCGCCCTGGCAAAAAGCAGAAAAAGGGGATAAAATGATAATAGAGTCGAACCTAATTTTTTAAATCAGCTTTATTACCTTTATGTTAAGTAAATTCAGAGAAGATTTGGCTAATAATAAAGAACTTTTTCTAAAAGTGAAGGTTTTTCCTAATGCTCCACATAATGAATTAAAAGGCCAGATGGTAGATGGTACCCTTAAAATAGGGGTATCGGCTCAGGCTGAAGATAATAAAGCAAATATTGCTTTGATAAAGTTCTTAGCCGATGAGTTAGGAGTAAGAAGATATCAACTTGAAATAGTGAGCGGCGCTTCTGATCGGTTTAAAGTGATCAAGGTTGGTCGCTGATATTTTATGGACTTATCAGTTATCATCGTTTCTTGGAACGTGAAAGAAAAATTGAAAGCGAATCTTGAAGCTCTCTATAATTCAGAGGGCGATTTTAAATTTGAAATTTTTGTTGTTGATAATAATTCTGAAGACGGAAGTCCTTTGATGGTGCAAGAAAATTTTCCTCAAGTTAATTTGCTTGCTAATTTAGAGAATCTTGGCTTTGCGAAAGCTAATAATCAGGCTATCAAGTTAGCGGCCGGAAAGTTTATTTTACTGCTTAATCCTGATATGAGAGTAAATCAAGATACTTTGTTTAAGGCACTAGTTTGGGCCAGAGAAAATCAACAAGCGGTAGTAACAGGAATTAGATTAGTAGATGAAAAAGGATTAATTGTTAAACAGGTTAGACATTTTCCAAAATTGTTTGATGAGTTAATGATAATTTTAAAGCTACCTCATCTTTTTCCGGTTTTACTTAATAAATATTTATGCGTTAATTTTGATTATAACCAACCTAGTAGGGTTGATTCAATTAGAGGTGCTTTTTTCTTAATCAATTTAGAAAGTTATCAGAAAATTGGCGGGGGAAACAAACCATATCTTGATGAGCGTTATTTTATTTGGTTTGAAGAAGTTGATTTTTGTCGCCAAGTTTATAAATTAGGCGGGGAAGTTTGGTATACACCAGTAGCTGAGTGCCTTGATTATATTGGACAAAGTTTCAAGCAGGTCGAAAGAATAAAAACACAACAATATTTTAGTGATTCAATGTTAAAATATTTTAGAAAATGGGAAAATAATTTTCAAACGCAAATTTTAGTAATCGCTTGGAAAATAGTGAATTCAATTTTGAGATAGTTTTTATGAATAAAATGGTCGGAATAATTCTAGTTAATTATAAAGATTACGCGAACAAATATTTACTTGCTTGCCGCAATTCTTTGCGCGCTCAAAATTATCAAGTTGATAAATTTAAAGTATATATCGTTGATAACTCATCTTCAGATTCAAGTTTTTCATTTTTAGTTGAAAACTATCCGGAAGCTAAAATTTTAGCTCGTCATGATGGGAATTACTGCGCGGCTAATAATTTGGGTTTTGTTGAGGCCATTAAAGATGGTTGCGATTATCTAATTGCGGCTAATATGGATACCGAAATGGATCCTAATTGGCTGCAAGAATTAGTATATGTTTTAGAAAACAATTCTGAATTAGGAATAGCTCAGTCTAAAATTCTACTTTATCCACAAAATGCCAATGAAAAACTTCATCCTAAAATCAATACTCTGGGTAATCGTTTGCATTTTTTAGGTTTTGGTTTTACCTCTGGTTATGGCCTACCTGATGCAGTTATTGGAGGCTATCCTGAAATTAAAGGTTATGCCAGCGGTTGTTGTTTTATCACGACGCCGGAAGTCTTTAAAAATGTCGGCGGTTGGGATGAAAATTATTACATGTATCATGACGATATTGAATTTAGTTTGAAAGTTAGATTGGCGGGATATAAGATTATTTTAGCGCCAAAATCAATCATTTTTCACAAATACGAATTTTCTCGAAGTGTACGCATGCTTTATTACATGGAACGAAATCGTTATTTATTGGTCTTTAGCTTTTATCCTTTGAGAGTATTGTTTTTATTATTGCCAGCCTTTATAATAATGGGTTCAGGTTTATTTGTTTTTGCTTTATTCAAGGGCTGGCTTGGCACTTGGTTTAAAACTCTAGCTTATTTTTTTCAAGTCTCTTCTTGGCGAGAAATTAAACATGCAAGATTAAATATAAAAAAAATAAGTAAGCTTAATTTTTCCGATTTAGCTAAAGATATAGAGGGAAGAGTCGATTTTCCGGAAATAGATAATTTATTTCTAAAACACTTTGGTAATAATATACTTGATTTGTATTGGCGTTTAGTAAGAAAAATAATTTAATATGGATTTATCAATTATAATCGTTAATTATAAGAGTAAGATTAAACTGGAAAATTGTTTGGTGTCTATTTTAAATGGCAAATTACAAAATACAAATTATGAGATTATTGTTATCGAAAATAATTCCGGCGATGATTTGGCGGATCTAGAAGTTAAATTTTCTAATGTAAAAATAATATTAAGCGAACATAATTTAGGTATGGGAGGCGGAAATAATCTCGGTATTAAAGCTGCGACGGGCGAATATGTCTTAATTCTCAATCCAGATACCGTTTTACGCGAGGGGGCAATTGATATTTTATTATCCTATTTAAAGAATAATTTAAGAGTTGGTCTGGTGGGCCCTAAATTATTATATCCAGATGGAACTTTGCAATTATCTTGTTCTCGTTTTCCGAATTTTTTCATTCCAATTTTGCGTCGAACATTTTTGGGCGAATATTTTAAAAAGATTCGTGATAGCTTTATGATGAAAGACTTTGATCATAATTCAATTCGTGAAGTCGATTGGTTGATGGGATCATGTCTCATGTTTAAAAAAAATCAAGTTGATAATGAGGGAAAAAGTTTTTCGCCAAGTTTTGATGAAAGATATTTTATGTATTTTGAAGATACTGATTTGGGCCGAACTTTTAAAAGTCGAGGTTTAAAAGTTGTTTATAATCCTGAGGCCGTAGTAATTCATGATCATGCGCGAGAAAGCGCAAAGCATTCTTGGTATATCGCAATTTTTACCGATAAAATAACTTGGATTCATATTGAGTCTTGGTTAAAGTATTTTATAAAATGGGGGTTTAAACTTTAAATTTTAATTAATTTAAATAATATGCAAAAGATAAAAAAAGCAATTTTTCCCGTCGCCGGCTTTGGTACTCGTTTCTTACCAGCAACTAAAGCTCAGCCCAAAGAGATGTTGACAGTCGTTGATAAGCCAGTTATTCAATATTTAGTTGAACAAGCAGTGGCAGCTGGGATTGAAGAAATAATTTTTGTAACCGGACGCGGTAAGAGGGCGATTGAAGATCATTTTGATTACTCTTTTGAACTCGAGAAAACTTTAGTAGAAAAGAATAAGTTAGATTTAGTGAAAAAAGTACAAGAAATTGAAAATTTAGCAAAATTTTCTTATGTACGCCAACCGATTCCTCTAGGAGACGGGCATGCAGTTTTATGTGCGTCTCATTTAATTGGTAAAGATGAAGCGGTTTTAGTAATGTTCGGCGATACTTTATATGATGCAGAAATTTCACCGGTAAAACAAGTGATCGATGTTTATGAAAAATATGGTAGTACGGTTATTGGTTTATCTGAAGTGAATCCGGAAGAAGTTAGTCAATTTGGAGTAATGGGCGGAACTGATTTAGGTGGTGGAGTTTATGAGGTAAAAGAATTTATTGAAAAGCCAAAAATTAGCGAAGCACCGTCTAATTTAGTTCAAGTTGGGATTAATATTATTACTCCGGAGGTAATGGAAATTTTAAGTAAAATGAAAAGTGGTAAATCTGGTGAAATAAGATTAGCCGATGCTTATGATGAGATGCTTCAACAAAATAAACCGCTTTACGGTAAAAAGATCGAAGGCGAGTGGTTGGATACTGGCAATAAATTTAATTTTATTAAAGCGACGCTTAAGCTTGGCTTAAAGCACGAAGAAGTAAAAGATAGACTGCAAGCATTAATTAATGAATTAAGCACGAAGAAATAAACATTTAAAATATACTCATTTAAAGATTAAAAAAGGGGGCTGGTTGGGCCTCCTTTTTGTTTAATTTGTCATGCTGCAACTTTATGATCGATTTGATAGGATAGCGGAACGATTAGTGATTCTGGGTTTATTCCGTCCCAGGATAGTAATCCGTTTACTATTAGATTGGTAATATAGGCCTGGTACATGTGTTCGTATTTGTTTACTTTTTGAGCCAGTTCTTCAGGACTATTTACCCCTTCAAATGAGATATGTAAACGAAAAATTACTAATCCGTGGTCAAATTCTTCATCCACAAAATGCATAGTAATTTCCGTTTCGGTTATTTCGCCCATAAGAAATGAAGCCCAAACAGCTTCATGAGCATGTATGCCATACATTCCTTGACCGCCGAAGCGAGGAAGAGGAGCGGGGTGGATATTAAAAACAGTTTTTTGATTAAACTTGGTATTTAAATCCAAGCCTTTTATTTTAATCATCCAACCAGAAAGCGCAAAATAATCAGCGCCTGATCTAGCGGCAACTTCTTGATATTTTTCCGCCGTCCAAGAAGATGTTGGAGAATAGTAGAAAGGTATGCCCAGTTCTTCGGCAATATCTCGCACGCCTCCATTTTCATGATTTGAGACTACGCCGACGTAATTTATTGAAGTTACGCCTCGGCGATTTTGTAGGATTAAATTTCTAAATCCTGAGCCGCCGCCGTTTTTAGTTCCGGAGGCAAAAATAAGTACTTTTGGTTTTTGCAAATCCATTTTCTTAAATTTTAAAGGTTCTTTTTCGTATTTATAATCAGTATATTTTTCTAACGAATGTAGGGTGATAATATGATAACTAGCTAACCATTACTGCAATAATAATTTATATACTCCCGACTGTTGACCGATTTTAGCGTAAAAGTATAATAGGTTATTTTTTTCATCTAGAACCGGCGCGGAGATTTTTTCAGAATTAAATATTTTTATAGTTGTTCCAGTCTGCAGATCAGAGGCATTTAATGAAGTCTCGGTTGAAAAAATAAAGTAACGCCCATTTTTATGCCAAACAAGATTATCAATTGCCTCACTAACACGAGTCACTAAAGTTGCTTGCCCATTTTTAAGGCTAAAAACATTTATTTCCCAATCGCTGTTATAAATCAAATCTTCATCGCTAATCCAAGCCCAACTTTTTATTCCCTTAATAACATAGTAGTCCTTCAGATTAGCTGGATCAATAAGATAAAGAGTTAAATTCTTTTGATCGTAAAGACAAATTCTTTTTTCGTTCTCTTGTTTAAAAATATAATTTCCAATTGCCGGCAATTCTATTTCACCAATTTTTGTTCCAGTTTTTATCAAATAGCTTTTTAATGTTATTTTGTTTTCATTTTTTACAATTACAAAAATATTATCATTTCTTGGTTCAAAATCTAAATATTTCTCACCTTTTATTAAGGTTGAAATAGTACGATTATCAGCCTCTAAGCGGTTAATTGATTCTCCGTTAGAATAATAAACTAGTCCATCGAAGTCGTTATAATACCAAATCGCTATTTTTTGGCCTAAGGTAGCGGCAATATTATTTTCATTATTTTTTTCAGGATCTAATATTTTTCCATTTATAAAAAGTCTATTACTATTTTTTATCCAACGGCCAATCATATTTTCCCCAGCCGTAAGAGACGATACAGATCCATCCTTTAGATTAATTATTTTTCCTTGCTCGCTTAAATATAGGTAGCGACCATTATCACTTAGTATGGGATTATTATTTTCATCAGGATAGACTAATAAAGGAATATCCGAACGAAATAGATTTATATCTTCAGCAAATGTTGTTTGGCCTGATTCAATTTTGATTTTTCTTTCAAACGGCCAATAATTTTCTCTTTCTAGCTTAAGGGTATATTCGCCCGGTAAGATATTTTTTATCTTCGCCGGTGTAGCAATAAAGTCTTTTTTCAAAAGGCTGAAAGGAGATTTTTTTTGCGGTTTATCGTTTAAAAATATAGTTGCATTTTTTGGTAGAGTAGAAACATTAAGCATCCCGGTTTTTTGTAAAAGGCGATTAAATTTAAGGGGCCAAGTTAAATTAAATTTGTATCCCGAGGCGTATAAGGAAATAAGAACGGTCATCACAATAAATATGGTAACAAAAGCGAAAAACAGAAAATCTCTAGTTTTTTTTGACATAAAGTTATTCTACGCGGCTAATATCGGCGCCGATAAGTCTCAATCTTTCATCGAGTTTTTCATAACCGCGGTCGATTTGATAGATGTTATCTATTTCTGTTGTTCCGGCAGCGGTCAGGGCGGCAATAACCAGGGCAATACCAGCACGGATGTCTGGACTGATAATTTTTTTGCCAAATAATTGAGTTGGACCACTAATTACCACTCGATGTGGGTCGCACATAATAATATTAGCGCCCATTTGGGAAAGCATATCGGTCCAAATTAATCTCCTATCATAAATAGTTTCTTGAATTAACGCAACGCCATGGGTTTGAGTCATCAAAACGGCGTAGGGCGATTGAAGGTCGGTTGGAAAGCCGGGATACTCATGGGTTTTGATTCCGTATGATTTTATATTATTTGATTTTTTAATTAGTAACCAATCTAAACCGACTTCGTAATTAACTCCGATTTTTTTAAATATATTTAAGAGATTAAGAATATGGTCTGGACAACAATTTGTTATTTTAATTTCTGATTTAGTTGCCGCGGCAAGTAAAGCAAAAGATCCAGTCTCCATTCGATCAGGAATAATTTTACAATCACCAGCTTTTATTTTTTCTACTCCTTCAATAATAATAGTCGGCGTTCCTGCGCCCTGGATATTTGCTCCTTGGTTATTTAAGTATATAGCTAGTGCTTCAATTTCCGGTTCCATAGCACAATTTTTCAGAATAGTTTTTCCTGGTATAAGACATGCAGTCATTATAAGACTCTGAGTCCCAGTTACACTAACGGTTGTAAAAAAATATTCGCAGTTATGAAGTTTATCAGCACTAATATAATAGAATTTTTCTCCTATTTCGACTTTTGCTCCCATCGCTTCGTAACCTTCAATAAATAAATCTATCGGACGGCCACTAGCGCCGATAACACATCCCCCCGGATGAGGGAAACTAACTTTTCCAAAACGTGCTAAAAGCGGTCCGACAAACATGACTGAAGTTCTGAATTTGTCAGCAATCTTAGCATCTAATTCAGTTTTAGTTATTTTAGCGGTATTAATTTCAACCGTATTCTTACCCCTAACGATTTCCGCCCCTAAATCTTGTAATAATTCCAAGGACTTATCCACCCCGTCTATATCAGGTAAATTGGTTATTTTGATGGTTTCTGTAGAAAGCAGGGAAACGGGTAGCATGATTTGAGCATTGTTTTTAGCGCCGCCGACCGATATTTCTCCTGATAAGGCTTTCCCTCCGTTAATAATGAATTTAGGCATAATTATATTGACAAAATCTTAATAAGTTGTTGTTTATGACTTTTGAGCTTTAAACCTTATTATCATAATCACTATAAATCATTTGTTGACATTTTTCAAATATTTGTATAATATTAACTTGTTCAGAAATTAACTCTGATTTTTTATTATAAAAGACGCTGATTTAAAACTTAGACTTAAGTTAGCGCGTTTACAAGACATATGTCAAAAATCGCAGTCATCAAAACTGGTGGCAAACAATATAAAGTCGCAGAAGGTGAAACTTTAAAAGTTGAAAAGCTAGAAGCAGAAAATGGAGCCAAAATTTTATTGGACACTCTTTTAATTGCTGATGGTGATAAGATTGAAATTGGCCAGCCATCACTCGGCGAGAAAGTCGAGGTTGAAGTTCTAGAAAGTGGTAAGGGAGATAAAGTAACAGTTGTTAAATACAAGAACAAAACTCGTTACAAGAAGACCGTTGGCCATCGTCAAAGATTTACTGCTTTAAAAATTGTTAAAATCGCTTAAACTCGTTAATTAGATTTATAAATAAAAAACCGCTTTGATTTATTTTTATAGGCGGTTTTTTTGTTTGGCTTTTAGTATTCTTCTTGTTTTTACTTTACTTATAAATAGTCGTTTTTTGTAAAACAAGACTTTGACTAATTTTGTTAATTTTTTTGGCACTTGGCGGGCATTTTTCAGATTAGGGTTTAAATTGGTGATAGCAAATAGCACCAAGTCTACATGACCTGATACCCTAGTACTAAAGAGCCCAATAATATAAAATATCCCAAGCGTTAAAGCTAAAAAAATTATAATCCCGATAATTGTTAATGTTACCATTGTTCTTTCTCCTTTCTTAGGTGTTATATATTTATTTTATTTCATTACGATATTTTAAAGCACTGGATAAAGTAGTTTCATCAGCATACTCTAAATCCGATCCAGCCGGTAGTCCTTTTGCTAGTCTAGTAATCTTAACATGATTTTTAAGAATTTTGCTTAGGTATAACGAGGTTGTTTCGCCCTCTAAGGTGAAATTAAGAGCTAAAATAATTTCTTTAATTTCCTCGGTTTGTATCAGTTTAGCTAGCTTGTCAATATTCAAATCTTCCGGTCCCACACCTTCAATGGTATTTATCAAACCTCCTAATACAAAATATAAACCATCATATTGTTTAGTCGATTCAATTGCGGCTAAGTCTTGGATATTTTCCACAATACATAAAAAATTTTTATGACGCAAAGGGTCGGCGCAAATAGGGCAGGGATTATTAGTTGAAACCGAGAAGCAGGTTTTGCAAAGAGTGGTTTTTTGTTTTAGTTCTTTTATCGCTTGTGCTAAGTTATCTAATCTTTCCTCGCTTTGATTTAAAAGATAGAAAGCATAGCGTTCGGCTGTTTTAGGGCCGACGCTTGGTAAAAAAGATAGTCTTTCTATTAAATTTTGAATAGCTAGCGGGTATCTCATTTAATTTAAATTTGTAACTCTAGTTTAGGCCCGGGATTCCTCCCATATCTTGAAGCTTTTTAGCCATTAAGCGTTGGGCTTTTTTTACGGCTTCGTTAAAGCAATTCTTAGTCGCTTCTTCTTGGGCTGATTTATTTAAACTTTCATTTAAGTTTATACTAACAACTTCCATGTTACCATTTAATACTATTTTAACGCCATTTCTTTCTTCGGTTATTGTTTCTTGAGCAAGAGCATCTTGCATAGTTTTAGCTTGGCTTCTTAGATCGCGAAATTGTTTTAATTTACTGAACATATTTATTTATAATTATTTTTTAAAGTTTTATTAAATTAAAATTCTACTGGAGCTGGCCCTTCTGGTTGACGACTTAAACTCTTAAAGCTAACAGTATTTTCATCAAAGAATAAATCAACTTTTCCGGTCGGGCCATTTCGGTGTTTAGCAATATGAATTTCAGCTTTATGTCTTTCATCCATTGGTAAGTCATTTGGATTAAAGCTACGATCAGCCGCTTTACGATAAATAAACATTACGATATCAGCGTCTTGTTCAATTGAACCGGAATCACGTAAATGAGAAAGTTTAGGAATTGCCGGACTGATTGCTTCAACCGCCCGAGATAACTGCGCCAGGGCTAAAATCGGAATATTTAATTCGCGCGCAATAGATTTTAAACCACGACTTATCTCGGCGATCTCCTGAACTCGATTATCGCCGTATTTGCCCCGTCCTTCCATTAATTGTAAATAGTCGATAACTATCAAGCCTAAGCCTTTTTCCATCTGTAAGCGTCTTGCTTTAGCTCTTATTTCCATAATTGATAAAGTTCCAGAATCATCAATATATATAGGCGCTTCGGCTAGCTTACCCATCGCTTCACCGATTTTAGCAAAATCATTATCACCCTCCTTATCAGATAAATTCCCGGTTCTCATTTTCCATAAACTAACATTAGCTTGAGAACAAAGCATACGATCGACTAATTGTTCTTTACTCATTTCTAAAGAAAATATACCGACGCCCTCCTTACTTTTTATCGCGGCTTGGCGAGCGATATCAAGGGCAAATGAAGTTTTTCCGACCGAAGGACGAGCAGCTAAAATAATTAAATCAGATTTTTGCAAACCCGCTAAAACATTATCTAAATCAGGGAAGCCGGTAGATAGTCCACGTAATTTACCGCTTTGTTTATGCAAATCATCAATTCGTTCAAAAGCGTCGGTTAGTAAATTATCAATTGGGACAAAGGCGTTCTTTAAATATTTTCTTGAAACTCCAAAAACTTTTTTTTCAGTTTCATCCAAAATTTCGTCTATATCTCGATCTTCATTGAAGCTGATGTTAGAAATTTCCGCCGCCGCTTGTTGTAATCTTCTAAGCGTTGCTTTTTTTTGAATGATGTTTGAATAGTGAACGATATTACCGGAGGTAGCAACGGTATTAGAAAGTTTTGCTAAATAGCTTCTTCCGCCGATTACCGTTAATTGTTTTTTATCTTCCAAACGATTAGAAAGAGTAATAATATCAATCGGCTCTTGATTGCTGTATAGCTCTCGCATGGCCTCAAAGATTATCTTATGAGCGTCACGATAAAAGTCATCCGAGGTTAAATTATCAGCTACTTTAACAATTGCATCCTTATCTATTAAAAGAGCACCGAGTAGAGACTCTTCGGCCTCTAAACTATTAGGTGGAACCTTTTCTAGCAAATTCTGTTCGTTAGCCATATTAGTATAAGTGAGATTTTCTAATTGCTTTGTTTTATCATCTTAACTTAATAAGTTGTTTTTTTCAAGCTAATTTAAAGCACAGTTTGTACGCTGTTTTTCCACACTAACAATAACAAAAAACCGTCAAGAGACGGTTTTTGTTTAGAGCCGACTGTCGGGCTCGGACCGACGACCTGCTGTTTACAAGACAGCTGCTCTACCAGCTGAGCTAAGTCGGCATTTGTTAACATAGTTAATATAAAAGATTTTTTTTGGTTTGGCAAGAGCTAGAAGATAATTATTAAAAAGACCCCTTAGATCTTGCTTATAAATTGAATAGTAAGACTTGGTTTGCGCCCTTTCCGCGGATTTAAAATAGCCCTAACTGGGACAGCCCCTAAATGCCTTATTTTTTGATTTTATTGCTGCTTTATGATAGCTTATACATATAAAAGAATAAATATTATGAGAAATGAACAGTTAAATATGGAGCCGGGACAATCATTTGAAAAAGAGAAAGAACTAAGTGTAATGAAAGAGCGTATCGAACAATCTCTTAATAATATTGAAACACGAGAAAAGGTGACTAAAGATTTTTTGCACACCTTTGAACAGCTAGGACTTTCATCAGACGAAGCAAAAAAAATTTGCAATCGTGTTTTTGAATTACTTTTAGGCGGCAAACCATTATTAGATATTGAGCAAGAGACTTTGCGCGTGTTTGAAAATATAAAGTTGGATAATGGCGATAAAGAGCAGAATCTCATTGAGATTTTACATGAAAAATTAATAGATAGGGCAAAAATAATTGCTACGCAGGTTTCACCATATTTAAAAAATACTGGGGACAAGGTTATTGATTATGGAGCTGGAGATGGTCAAATAACGCAAATATTACATGATAAGCTAGGTTTAAATATTGAAGGCGTGGATGTTCGTCTATATAAAGCCTCTAATATCACTGTTCCTATAAAACTTTTCAATGGTAGCCATGTAGATGTGGCCGACAAAGAATATGGATCAGGATTACTTACAAACGTTCTTCATCATGAGAAAGAAAACGAAAAAATACTTAACGAACTTGATAGAATTGTAAAAAATAAACTTGTAGTTCTTGAAACAGTTCCGGTCGGTAAAACAGAAGAGATTATGGAACAAGATAAAGACAGGACCTTTATGAACGATTACTTATATAATCGTCTCTTTCATAGTGCTGATGTGCCCGTGCCTGGTACTTTTGAAACTCCCCAGAAATGGATTGAACGCTTTTCCCAGCATGGTTGGCAATTAGATAGCGAGGAAGATTTAGGTTTTGACCAGCCAACCATTAAAGATAGGCACTATTTATTAGTTTTTAAAAAATAATAAAATTATGATGCATATTGCTTATAAAATCCAATCTTCCAAAACTCATGGCATTGGTCTTTTCGCTGGACAAGATATAAAGAGTGGAGATTTAATCTATACCCCAAGTCCATTATTAGATACTGATATAACACCAGAAGAATTTGAGAGTTTAGCTCCGAGTGAAAAAAGAGAAGTAATGTATTATGGATATTTCAATAAGAAAACAAATAGATGGCATGTTGCTTTTGATGCCATAAGAATCCTAAATCATGGTGCTGGCAATATAGCCAACGTTACGCAAGATGAAGATATGATAATGACGGCAAAAAGGGCTATATTTAAGGAAGAGGAATTACTTCAAGATTATCTTGAAATATATCCTGATGGCAGCGAACATTTTGACAGGATAAATAAAAATTAATATCTTCAATATTATGCAAAAATTAATATCTGATGAAGAATATTATGGCAATCTTCCGAAGAAACATATTGGAGCCTGCGTTCTTATTTTTAATAAAAATAAAAAATTACTAATAGTAAAACCTACTTATAAAGAGGGGTGGTCAATTCCTGGTGGCGGTGTTGATACTGACGAATCTCCGAAGATGGCGGCTATACGAGAAGTAAAAGAAGAAGTGGGTCTGGATTTTAAAAATATAACTTTAGTCGGTGTCGGCTATACTCCAGTTCAAGGAATAAAACCGGAGACTCTGCAATTTGTTTTTTATAGCGGAAATCTGGAGGCAAATGAAGTTGATAAGATTATATTGGACAGGAATGAACATAGTGAATTCCGATTCGTAGAAATTTCTGAAGCGAGTATTTTGCTGAACGAAAAACAAAAGCGTTGGCTGTCTTTTTATACCGAGAAAATTGAAAACAAAAATAGCATATATATAGAATTGTAACCATTATTAATTTATTTTCATCTATATTAATATTTATGACAAAATATATACTTAATTCTGGGGGATTAAAAAATAATCAAGAGAAGGCTGGTAAATTTAATAAGGAAATAGTGAAGGGCCTGGGCAAAGAACCCAGTATTTTATTTTGTCATTTTGCAGCCGCTCGTGAGTATTGGGAAGAAAAATTTGCTAACTACACAAAGAATTTTTTAGAATCAATGGATAGGGATATTAAGCCAAAGTTTGAATTAGCATATCCTGATAAATTTATTGACCAAATAAAAAATAATGACGCCATTATAATACACGGTGGAGACGACAAACTACTATTGTCCTGGCTAAAACAGTATAATTTGCCAGAAATTTGGGAAGGTAAAATCGTTGCTGGTAGTTCTGCTGGTTCGGATGTCTTAGTTAAGCAATTTTGGACTTGTGATTGGCGCCTGATTATGGATGGCCTAGGAATATTGCCAATTAAGTTTATTCCCCATTATAAATCATCATATGGACAAGATGACCCCAGGGGACCAATAGATTGGGAAAGGGCCTATAAAGAATTAAAGGAGTGTGGAAATGAATCTTTGCCAATTTATGCTTTAGAGGAAGGCGATTTTGTTGTTATTGAACAATAAGCGCCTCTCAGTGCGTCCCGCCCTCCTCGCTATATAAACAAAGCAACGGTACCCTAAAATTTAATTAATATATATTGACAAGGTTCCTAGTATAGTATATACTAAGTGTATACAATGTATATATTAATTTATAAATAATAAAAATATGAACTCAACAGTTATCAATATAAAAACAGATATTAAAGTAAAAAAGGAAGCTCAAAAAATAGCCGCTGATTTAGGCTTAAGTTTGAGTGGAGTAATTAATGGATTCTTAAAACAACTTATTCGCAATAAAGCGGTTACGTTTACTTTAAATGAGGATACTCCGAGTGATTATTTATTGTCTTCCATCAAAGAATCAAGAGCTGAAAGAAAGGCAGGCAATTTTCATTCCTTTAAAAATAGTCAGGCCGCTATCAGTTTTTTGGACAATAAATAACATATGCAGATTGAATATTCCAAAAAATTTATTAAAGAATTCAAAAAATGTCCAGTCAATGTAAAAATTAATTTTAAATCAAGATTAGAGATTTTCATTAATTACCAATATAATTCCATGCTGAATAATCATCCGTTGATTGGCGAATTAAGGAATTATCGAAGCATTAATATTAATGGTGATTGGCGAGCTATTTTTGAAGAAATAGATGGCGGTCAAATTATTTATTTTGTAGCTATTGGCACACATAGTCAATTATATTCTTCTTAAACACAGCGTTCATATTAATCATGAGGCTATAAATTTATTTAACTAACTTTATGAAATTATTATTAACTTCCAATGGTCTTTCGAATCAATCAATCGCCAATGCTTTATTTGAATTAACAGGAAAACCCGCGTCGGAAACTGTAATTGTTTTTATCCCGACCGCCATGAATGTTGCTAGAGGGAGTAAAGACTGGTTTATAAATGACCTTTGTAATATTAAAAAACAAGGATTTAAATTTATTGATATTGTCGATATTTCCGCGCTCCCGAAAGAAGTTTGGTTACCAAAACTAGAAAATGGAGATGTTTTATTCTTCTCGGGAGGGAATAATTATCATTTAATGTATTGGCTACAAAAATCAGGTTTATCTGAATTATTACCTGGCTTATTAAAAACTAGAGTGTATGCTGGAATCAGTGCCGGAAGTATTGTAACGAATCCAAGTATAGCTTATACAAGTGAAGATAAAAAGAAATATTATGAAGAGAATTTTAGTTATACAGATGAAACCGCTTTAAACTTTGTTGATTTTTATATTTATCCTCATTTTAATTCTCCGAAGCATTTACATTCTAGAGAGGAAACTTTAAAGAAAATAGCTGAAGAAACTAAAAAGACTGTCTATGGTCTGGATGATGAGTCAGCCCTCAAAGTCGTTGACGGAACGGTTACGGTTATTAGCGAAGGGAATTACTTAAAATTATAATTTGTTAAATTTAGATTATGTTGCAAGCAAAAATATTTTTACATTGGTTTAAAAAGTTTTCTCCGTTTCTTGGTCTTAGTGGTTTATATTTTTTGTTGATCTTATTAATTGTTTTTCTATTTAACTACTATAACCCTAGTTCTTTAGCTTGGTCTCAAAAAACCAACCCTTTTTACTTATTGATTCGATGGGACTCCTTGCATTATTTAGATGTCATTTTAAAGGGTTATAGTGGTCCATCAGTTCTTTTTCCCCTTTATCCATTGTTAGTAGCAGGGATTTCAATATTTTTTTCTCCTGTTTTTTCTGGATTTTTTGTTAGCTTTTTGTCACTCTCCATAGCTTTGTATTATTTAAGCAAATTAATAAAAAAAGATAATAATCAAGAAATATCCCATAGAAGTTTATTACTTATGCTATTTTTCCCTGCGGCCATGTTTTTCCCCCTCATCTATACGGAATCATTATTTTTAGCTCTTCTGGTTACCTTTTTCTATTATGCTCAAAAAAGACAATGGTTAGCAGTGGTTATTATTGGCTTCTTTGCCACTTTGACTAGAAATGTTGGTATTTTTTTATGGCCAGTTTATTTAGTTTATATTTTTATATCTTTTTACTCTACTAATGATAGAGAGGTGGGCAAACAAATTATTAATTTTATTAAAAAGAAAGAATTTTGGTATTCTCTAATAATTCCAGCTGGGCTTTTAACATATTGTTTTTTTAGTTATTTTAAATTTGGTGATTTTTTAGCCTTTGTCAGCGGACAAAAGGGCTGGGCTGAGTGGCGGACATTTATGTGGCCTGGCGCTACGTTATATCATTTTTATAAAATTATTTTTATTGATCCGATCAGTCAAACTGGTTTATATAATTTTTTAAGAATAGTTATTATCGAAGGTGGAAGTTTTTTGGTTCTTCTTATAACAGCAATTTATTGGATAATGAAAAAGCACTGGCCATACGCAGTGTTTTGTCTGTTGAATACTTTACTTTTTTCCTGTATGTACCCGATGGTTTCCGTTAATCGTTATGTGGTTGTTGTTTTTCCAATTTTTATATTTTTAGCTATTGCGACAAAAAAGATTAATTGGCTTTTTTATAGTATTTTAGCTTTGTTTTTTGTTTTCTTTGTTTTTAATGTTTATCTATTTTCTGTTGGGGCTTGGGTTGGCTAAGAGATACCAGCTTATTTTTTAAGAGTCTTGATTTTTTAGGATAAGCCGTTTATGCTTTCTGTTAGTTATTTATAAGGACACTTTTTATAAACTTAAAAAAATTTATGGACACTAACATGTTGTTTTTAATTTTTTCCGCGATCTTTATTCCGGGTTATGCTTTTATTGCTCTAGAGCATAAGACGCATTATTAATAAGAGCGGAGTTGCGATTGTTGTTGGTGGCCTACTTTGGCTTTTAATTGCTTTTTTAAGTCATGTCTAATCCATTCTAATCCATAAACAAAAAAGACTCCTCAGGAGTCTTTTTTGTTGCTTGTGCGCCCAGCAGGGCTCGAACCTGCGACCTTATCCTTAAAAGGGATCTGCTCTACCAGCTGAGCTATAGGCGCAAACAAATACTAGCTTATGAAGCTATATATTTTATGTTTTTGATAATAACAAAAGATTTTTATTTTGACAAGCCCTTTATTATCTTTATGGTCTTTATTGCTTCAATCTCGGTTTAGAACTAGATTATTACTTGCCCGTCTTTTATATTTTTTAATTCTTTATCGGTAATTGTTTTTATTTCTGAAAAACTATAACCATACTTCAAAAATGTTTCTTGGTTGGGAAAAACCATTTTTAATCCGTTAGCAACTAGATAAACAGCAGATCCGCTAGTTGATTTAACTAGTTTATTATTTAAAGCGATATTATTTGTTACTTCTTTGGCCGCTTTAATAATAGTTCCATTTTTATAAGCGTTTAATTGAGTCTTGCTAGCTATAGCTATATCTTTACTGGTATAATTTAGAGCCTTTACAAGTTCCCATTTTGCAATCGGTCTTTTATATTTCCCATCGATTAAATAAACTGTACTACCTTTTGCTTCTTTAACAAGTTGCCCATCATGGAATATTCCATAATAAGGTAGACTATCTTTGTATTGTTTAAAATATTTTTCCTCGATAGCCTTAGCGGGTGTTAACGAAATGCTTTTTACTTTTTCACTATTGTTTATAGGAGTCTTGGTATTATTATATATTAAATAAGTAATAGATTTGAATTTTACTAAATCGCCATTATTAAAATAAAGCTTGAGATATTCGCTATTCATCGCCGCGGTTTTAAAAGAATATATTTGGCTTTCAAAACTCTTTTTGTTTAAATCGCTTTTCATCTTAATTTTATAGTAATAGGTTGTATTTGATTCCAATTTACTTAAACTAGCTTTATGGCTTAAACTTGCGGTAGTCGTAATTTTAACTGTTTTATTTAAGCTTTTAGGAGAAACTCCATAAGAAATATCGGCCGTCGCTAAAACATTACTATTCCAAGTTATAGTTGCGGCTTCCGGCATTATCGCCGTTTGGTTTGTTCCGATTGGGACGAGATTACTTATTTTTATTTCATTATATTTTTGGTTGGTAGTGGTAACATCGCCAGTATTAGTCGAAATATTATTATCTTTATCTTTTACTGAAATTTCAAAAAAATAACGAGTATTAGTTTTTAAACCAGAGATAATCGCTGTGTGTTCCTGTTTAAAACTGCTATTGCTCCAAGTTTTACTCAAAGCATTCGCAGCGGTACCATATTTTACGCTAGCTTTCACTAGTTCGTCAGTTGAAAAAGAAAGGGCAAAAGCAGTATCGATAATTTGTAGTTTTTTAATATTAGAAATTACTGCCCCATGGGTATCTAACATTTTGCTGGTATCAATATAATTTACAAAGGATTCAGCCTGATCTCCATTTTGGCCGGTTGCCGTAATTTTATAATAACAATCCTGGCCTTTTCTGAGGCCAGTTAAATCAGCGGAGTGTAGGCGACTAAGAGTTACATCGCCAACATATAAAGGTAGATTCTCTTGAGTTTTACCGAAAAAGACATATCCAGTACTGGATTCGTTAGTTGACCAGACAATTCTTACTGCACCTTCTTGAATAGGTTCCATTTTAATGTCATAAATCTCAAGGTCGGCTTTAGCGGCGGTCACTATTAGTAGATTTATGCCGAAGATTAACAAAAAAATTGATAAAAGTTTGTTTGTCATATTATATTATTATTTTTAGATTATATCATATCCTATTTTGATTGTCGAAATCATATATTTTCTTTTCTTTATTTTTGTTATACGATATTATTAAATTATGAATGGAAAACATTATTATAAAACAAAAGTCGTAAAAGTCGGAAAATGGGCTTTATTGCCACTTGACGGTGAAACTTGGTTTGGTAATAAATCATCGGATTATTTTAAAAAATACTTCGGCATTTATAAGGGCGGATTGTATTTATGTTCCGACGGTTTATTTCATGGCTATTTAGCTAAAGACTTATTTGAAAATTTAAAGCGACGGATTATTGGAATAAATAAAAAAAACTATCAGGCTTTGGAGAAAAAACTTCAATTCTTTTATACTCTTAAAAAATCCGCTCAACTAGCGATTACTTCTGATTCAAAATTACAATACTCTAAATTATCTAATAAGCAGTTAGCTAATCGATTTTTATTTATTAGAGATTGGGTAAGAAAAGTTACTATTTTTGATCAGTTTGGTTTTATTGGTGAAGATTTTTTATTATCTTTAGCGGAAGAGATTTTAGTAAATAAACTTAATTTAGTAAAAAAATCACCTGCGTATAATGAAGTACTTTTTGCGCTTACTAAGCCGGAAGCAATTTCTACAACTTTATCAGAAAAAAGATTTATTCTTAGAAAAGCGATAGATATAAAAAATAAAAAGACTAGTTTGGAAAAAGCTAGTAAAGTGTTAGCAAAAAAATTTGGTTGGATGCCGGTTTTTTGCTATGGAATACCTTGGGACGATATTTATTATCAAAAAGAGTTAACGGTTGTACTGAAAAATAATTTACAAAAACTAGAAAAGGATTATCTTAAACTAAAAGATTATAAAAGAAATAGGAATAATGAGATTGCTCACCTTGTTGTTAGATATAAGATTAAGGCTCAAGATTTACAGAAGTTTATTGATTTTGGTTTAGCGCTGGATGGCCGCAATGAAGCGGAGTATTTTGTAAGTTTTTCCGGATTTTATCTTTTACCACTTCATAAAGAAATTGCAAAAAGATTAAGCGTTTCGGTTAATCAAGTTAGAATGTTGTTTGAAGATGAATTAGAAGATTGTTTAAATGGTAAAAAAGATATTAATAAAATATTAAATTCTTTTGGTAAAGTAAGAGGCTTTGGTTTTAATAGAGAAATGTCTAAACGATTTATCTTTTCGGGGTCAGAAGCAGCCAAGATGTTTAAATATATTGAAAAAAATTCTAGCAATGCCCAGGGAAATGATGAAATTCAAGGAATTTGTGCTAGCTCAGGGAAGGCAAAGGGGACAATTAGAATTATCCCATCTCCCGATTATAATGATAAAGTTAAAGCTGGTGATATTTTAGTGAGCTATGCAACTACAGTTGATTATTTACCAGCCATGAAACGGGCGGCGGCTATTATTACTGAGGTTGGCGGCTTAACTTGCCACGCGGCGGTTGTTTCTCGGGAATTTGGAATCCCTTGCGTCATAGCCCTGAAAAACGCGATGACCAATTTTAAAGATGGAGATTTGGTGGAAGTTGATGCTGATAGGGGTTTAGTTAAAGTTTTGCAGAAGAGTAAATAAGGACAAACAAAAAAAGGATGCTTGAATTCAAGTATCTTTTTTCTTATAGAAAATGTTTAATTTTATATCAAGTCTTTTAGAAATTCCCAACGAAGGGGAAGGGTGAGAGCATCTTTTTTATTAAACCATTGTAAATCTAAGGCTTCATTATCTATTTGCATTGCTCCGCCGATTATGGTTCCGGCAAAGATAGTGAGCTCTACTCCATCGGTATCTCTTGAATTTCCTAAATATTCCGTATTGGGAATTATTTTGTGGTATATTATTTTATCTAGTTTAACTTGATATCCGCTTTCCTCAAAAGCTTCCCGAATCGCTCCTTGTTCAAAACTTTCTCCTGGTTCGACATGCCCACCCGGAAAAGACCAACGGCCTCTTGAAAGCCGCCCACTTTCTTGTAAAAGCAAAACTTTATCATCTTGAGTCATATAAACGAAGGATGCTTTTGTTAATTCATTTTCCATATTTTATATTGTTTATCTCTAAATACTAATCAATAAAGAGTAGAAAGTCAAAAAACAGTTACTTTTATTGCAAAATGTTATATAATTAAGACTATGGGTTTATGCTAAGTGTTAATATAAGTTAAGTAAATAAACTAAATTACAAAACTATGGGACTATTTGGGGATAAATCAATAAATGAAGATTCTTTTATAAATCAACAAAAACCGGAGGTAAAAATGGAAACGAAAAGAACTAAAGAAGAAGCTCAGCAAGAATTGATTGAAAAATTCGGGCTGAGAAAAACTTCAGACTTTCAGTTGGCCTTGCAACAAGGTAAAATTGAATTAGCTGAAGAATGGCTAAAATATATTGTAGAAAACAAAGAAAGTTTCCCGCAATATGCATCCACTTGGGATTCCTGGTTAAGTGACCGTCAAAAAGACGTTGAACTCTATAAAAATTTAAAGAGTGATGGATTCTTAGAAAAAATGGAACATCGCACTAAGGAGGAGGCACAGGCCGAGCTAAAAGAAAAATTTGGCTTCACTGATACCAAAGGTTTTAGGAATGCTCTTCAAAGTGATATTCAAACAGCTGAAAAATGGCTGAATCATATTGTAGAAAACAAAATGAATTTTCCTCAATATTTGGCTACTTGGGATAATTGGTTAAGCGACCGTCAAAGAGAATTATCCGAAGCGAAAAAATAAATTTTTTAATAACAACTTAAACAAAAGGACATGCACCAAACATGTCCTTTTAAATTCGTAGTCCCTAGGGGAATTTCGCGCTCGCTTTTCTTCCGAAAAGCTCACTTGTCCAGACCGGCCGCTAAGCGCTACGCTAGCTCGCGCTTATCGTCGCTCAATTACTCGGACTCGCTTCGTTCATCCTCGTATTTCGCTCGCCGCTTGTTCGATTCTCCTAGTTTGCCCAAATTAATAAAAATAGACTCAACATTCGTTAAGTCTATTTTTATTAGTAGTCCCTAGGGGAATCGAACCCCTGTTACCAGGATGAGAACCTGGCGTCCTAACCGTTAGACGAAGAGACCATTTTTATTTTAATTTGTCTTTGTATCCATTTATAAATTCACTAGAGTCCATCGCTCTTTTACCGGCCAATTGCAATTCTAATATAACAAGAGCATTTTGTCTACATTGAATTAACAGTCTTCCGTTATCTAAAAATAATTGTCCAGTTTTAACTTTATTTACCTTAGCGATTTTATGTTCGACTGAAATTATTTTTAATATTTCTCCATTCAACTCAGTCCAAACTCCCGGCCAAGGAGTAAAAGCACGAATCATCCTTTCAATTTCTTCTGCTTGTTTTTCCCAGTTAATTTGCCCATCTTCTTTAGTCAAAGTTTTTACAAAACTTGCCTGAAAATTATCTTGAACTTGCGCTTCTATATTGCCCGCTATCCAATCATGAAGAGTACTAGGTAGCTCTTTTGCTCCAAGTTCCGATAATCTATCATGAACATCGCCTAAAGTTTCTTGTCCGTTTAATTCCATTTTAGATTGTTGTAAAATTGGACCAGTGTCAAGACCAGCCTCCATTTTCATAATTGTTACTCCAGTTTCTTTATCGCCATTTAAAATGGGTGCATTTAAACAAGCCGCTCCGCGATATTTAGGTAACAGGGAGGCATGAACGTTAATACAGCCGAATGTTGGTATATCTAATATCTCTTGAGGGATTATTTTGCCATAAGCAATGACAACGATCAAATCAGGCTCTAAACTTTTAATATTTTCAATTTCAGTTTTTATTTTATCTGGTTGAAATATTTCTAAATTATTTTCAAGCGCTAGGACTTTGACGGATGGAGGAGTTAATATTTGTTTACGGCCGAAGGGTTTATCTGGTTGTGTGAGTACGCCGACAATTTCAAAAGACTCATCTTTAATTAATGCTCTAAGCCCAGGCAAAGAAAATTCGGGCGTTCCCATGAAAATAATTCTGATTTTTTTTACTTCTTTCTGACTGGACATAGTATGGCAATATGATATATTTAGATTATGTTAACCGATTTTTTTAATTTTTTTCTCAATATTACTCAAGGGATGGGTTATTTAGGCGTGGGGTTATTGATGGCGATTGAAAGTTCTTTTATTCCGATGCCATCAGAAATAATCGTCCCTCCAGCTGCTTATTTAGCTAGTCAGGGTAGGTTAGATATTTGGTTAGTTATTTTAGCAGGCGTAATCGGAAGTGTAATAGGCGCTATTTTTAATTATGTTTTAGCTTATTATTTAGGGAGACCTTTAATTTATAAATTGGCTGGTCATAGAATAGCTAAATTTTTTTTGGTTAGTCCTGAAAGCGTTGCAAGAGCCGAAAAATATTTTTTGGATAATTCAATCTCCGCTACTTTTATTGGTCGTTTAGTTCCAGTTATTAGACAACTAATTTCTCTTCCGGCTGGGTTTTCTAAGATGCCATTTTTACCTTTTCTTTTTTATACGACTCTTGGCTCAGCGCTCTGGGTCTCTATTTTAGCGGCTCTAGGTTATTTTATTGGCGCTAACCAAGATTTACTTTTAAAATATTATCAAGAAATTTCTTGGGTGCTACTTGGTTTTGGTCTTTGTTGGCTTGGCTGGAAAATCGTTAAGACGATCAATAAAAAGAATTCCATCTAAATGATCTATTTCATGTTGGATTACTCTAGCTAACATATCTTCGGCGGCTAGAGTTTTTTTATTACCAGTTTCATCAAGATAAACACAATTTATTCGTCTATGTCTTGAAACTGGGGCATATATTATTTCTCCTTTTTCGTTAACAACAGACAAACAGCCCTCTTCTTCTGTTTTACGCGCCCATGATTTTTTAGTTATAGTCGGATTGATTAGAAAAATGGTCTTTTTTTCATGACTAATAACGATTAATCTAATATTTTTTCCGATCTGCGGAGCCGCTAAGCCAGCGCCATCTTTTTCTTTCATGGTTTCTTCCATATCTAAAAGCAGTTCTTTCATTTTTTTATTCAAGAGTTCATTTATCTGTATCTCGGTCGATTTTGTTCTTAAAATCGGATTGGGGTGTATTAGTATTTCTAATTTTTTTGCCATATTATTTTTTTTCGTCTATTTTTTTATTTATTTTTTTTACGTCTAATACTTTAAAAAAGTATTTCCATTTCATTCCACTTTTACAAAGCTCTTTAGTATCGTTTAAAGCTAACTCCACTACATTTTGAGGCAAGTCTTTACAAGCCTTAAAAACTGAAGAGCGTTTGAACCCGGGGATATCTAGTTCTTTAATAATTCGTAAAGCTAAATCTTGCCAAGGATAAGCTGGCGCCTTTACTAGTTGGCGGTTTTTAAAAATATCAGAAAATGATTGAAAATCAGCCTTCATATTTCATATTTATTTCTCAGCTTCAGTTTTGTTAGTAAGAATAAATTCTAAGCTCAAATAACCGACACCAAAATCTGTTTGATAAGCTAGAATATTCGCGTCCCAATTATTTTCTTCTAAAATCCCCAAAGTTATAATAATTGGCTTTAAGCCGCACTCGCTAGCTTCTAAAATTAATTTTTTATCCATCTTTAAGATATTTTCTTTAGCGGTATTTGATTCGCTTAAATATTCAATTAATTTGTTATCAAATTTTGCCCCCTTAGGAGAATAACCTCCCGGAGATTTGCGCTTTAAGCGATGAGACAAGTCCCCTGAAGCGATGATAGCAATTTTTTTATCACTATTTTTAATTATTTCTGCCAGCTTTAATCCAAAGTTGAAATGTTCTTCCAACTCTAATTTCTCGGCTGGAGAAATAATTAATACTTTCAAGGCTGTTTCCGGAGTTTTTAATAAATGCAAGGGGATAGCACTTCCGTAGTCAAGATTTTTTTCTGATATAATTTTAATTAACGATTCATTTTTTAATTGATTCTTTATGTGATCACAAAGCAAAATATCGCCTTTAAAAAAATTCTTGGGTGGAATGAAGCCGAAGTCAGAAAAACTTAATTCCATTTCCGGAGCCGCATTTAAAATAAAAAACTTATCCCCGATTTGGTTATGAGGAGAAACAATAATAATTGTTTCAATCGCAGAAGAAATAAGATCTTCTTTAATTTTTTGATAAGCGACGTTTGTTTTATCTAAAAAGCTATGGTTTGCTCGGCCTATTTCTGGTATTAAAAGGGGAGAATGGGGTAATAGGTAGGCTTTTATTAAAGGCATATCGTTAGTTTATTATTTCCCCTTGAGAGTAATTATACAGAAACTTAGAAGTAACAGTGATAATATTCGCTGAATTATAGTTTAATTTATTGAAAGCTTCTATGTTTGCAAAGGGGCGTTTTTGTCCATTAGAAATTAAATAAATTGTTGGATAACTATTAGTTTGCACAAGCGCCCCATCATCTAAAAGAACGGGAGTAGAAGTAGCGTACACTTTTAATTCTTTAGTAGTTTTTTTGGTTATTTTTTTGTCGCCGAATTTAATTTTTAGCAATATATTATCCACCAAAGAGCGAGTACCATTTTCAACATAAAATATTTCTCCAGTTTTTGAGTCTTGAAGCAGGGCGCCGGTTATATAGGTAGAAGTAGCGGTTATTGATTTTCCGGTAATATAACTACTTAAGTCATCAACGGTCGCTGGTTCAATTTCGGCCGGATTAAAGCCGATAGTTTTGAAAGTCGCCGTACTGGTAAATAATCTTTTTTCTTTATCGACCAATAAATAGATTTTTTTATCCGGAGTCTGGACAATAGAATAATTGGCAAACTTTATTTCTCCTCCGAGAGGATAATTTTCTAAATCAGCGCTGCTAACTTCAACGATTTGATTGGGGCTAAATCGGGAAGCAAAAGCCGACCAATTAGCAAAAGGTCTTTTATTACCGCCCGAAATCAGCCAAACCTTAGCGTCTCCGGCTGCTTTAATGATTGAACCGTCCGGATATAAACGAGATACTTTAGGGAAGTAGTCATTCCAGAGTCTAAAAGTGTTGTAATTACCATTATAAATATGTGGAGTATAATTATATAGAGCGGCAGTTGCTTGATTCTCCGGAGTAACACTAACCATTTCTGGTGAATTGATTATAGCGGTATAGTCACCGTCGTTCATTGCTCTAGCAGTTGATTTTAAAATACCATACTTATCTTTAGCGATATAAGTTTGTCCGACTTTAAAGCCATAGTTTTGCGGTTCCTTCATGTAGGCTAGAAATTGGAGGGAAGCGCTGTTAACTTGTTTGCCAAAACCTTTATAATAGGGATTGCAAACCCAGCTATCGGGACAACCATAGCCAGTCGCCCAATCTAGTCGTCCTTGGGAAGGAGAACTATCAGTTACTAAACTTGCTTCTTTTTGTAAAAGCACAAGCAAGAATTTAGGATTAACGGTCGTTATTTGTCGACATTTAGCTTTTTTCTCCGCTTCAGTTGGTTTATCGCTTAATAAATTATTTTTTTTAGCTTCATCGCAATCATAATTATTATGAGTTGCATCATAAATTATTTCAGCGGCAGTTTTAACGTCACCATGAGTATTCTGCGTACTATAATTTGTTAAATAACTACCTTTATTCTTTAAGAAATTTTGAATTTCTAAAAGTCCCATTGCATTAGAATTTAGTAATTCATTATCTTCAACGATGCGATTGGGATTAAAAATAGCATCAGTATTTATCTGGGCCTTTGCTTGGTTGACGTTAAAACTGAAAAATGGCGTAAAAAAAGCTAAAATTAGAGAAATAGCCATTATTTTTTTATTTTTCATGTTGATATTGTTTTAGAATGTTTTATAAGTTGGATTGATTCTAATTATAATATATTTTTTCCTGTTCGGCAACCAAAAAACTCGTTGTTTAACGAGTTCTCTGATTTAAATTATTTTATTATTTCAATGGTAATTTTTTCTTTTCCTTCTAAATCTATTTTTACTTTTTCACCTTCTTTTATTTTACCCTCAATTATTTCTAGAGCAAGTTCATCTAAAATGAGATTTTGGATAATTCTTTTTAGTGGTCTTGCGCCATAGGTTATATCATAGCCTTTTTCCGCTAACATTTTTTTAACCTTAGAGCCGACTTTAACATTAATATTTTTAGCGGCCAATCTCTTTTCTACTTTACTGAGTTCCAAGTCGACTATTTTTTCTAGAGCTTCAGGCGATAAGCTATGGAAGAGAACAACCTCATCAATGCGATTTAAAAATTCAAGCTTGAAATGATCTTTGAGAATTTTATCGATTTTCTCTTTCATTTCGCTAACTCTTGTTTTGGTTGCTTGCTTTTTATCACTTTCATCATTAAAGCCAATAGAATAATTTTTTATGACCTCATTCCCTAGATTGGAGGTCATAATGATGATTGTGTTTTTAAAGTTTATCGTTCTCCCTTTAGAATCAGTTAAGCGCCCATCATCCAATATTTGCAATAAGACGTTAAACATATCGGGATGAGCTTTTTCTATTTCATCAAATAAAACAACACTGTAAGGATGGCGACGAACCTTATCTGTTAATTGTCCGCCATCATCATGACCAATATATCCAGGAGGTGAACCGATTAATTTAGCGACTGAATGTTTCTCCATGAATTCACTCATATCTAGTCTAATGAGAGATTTTTCGTCATCAAACATAAATTGCGCTAAAGTTTTTGCTAGTTCAGTTTTCCCAACTCCGGTTGGTCCAACAAATAAGAAAGAACCGATTGGTCTTTTTTCTTCATTTATTCCGGCGCGCGACCTTCTAAGGGCATTCGCTACTGCTTTAATTGCATCTTCTTGGCCGACTACTTCTTGGTTTAAGTTTTTCTCGGCATCACTTAATTTTTTAATTTCATCTTGAAGCATTTTATTAACCGGGATACCGGTCCAACGGGCAACTACTTTAGCGATATCTTCTTCATCAACCTCTTCTTTCAGTATTCTTTGCCCTCTTTTTTGAATTTTTAACAATTCTTCTTGAGATTGATTGATTTTATTTTCTAATTCAGGAATTAAGCCATATTTTATTTTTGCGACCTCGGTTAAATCCGCTCCTTGTCTTTGAGCGATTTCTGATTTTATTTTTAAATCTTCAATTTCTTTTTTAGAATTTCTAATTTGAGAAATAATGTTTTTTTCATTGTTCCAATGAAGTTCTAATTGATTGGATTTTTCTTTCAATTTAGCTAATTCTTGATTAATTGCTCTTATTTTAGGAGATTTCTTATCAGTCGTCATGAGTCCAGCCTTATTTAATTCAAGCTGGTTTATTTTTCTTTTTAATTGATCAAGTTCATCGGGCATAGAATCTATTTCCATGCGCAGAGAAGAGGTTGCTTCATCAATAAGATCAACTGCTTTATCAGGAAGAAAACGATCGCTTATATAACGATGCGATAATTTGGCGGCGGCAATTAAAGCATTATCAGTTATTCTTACACCGTGATGGACTTCATATTTTTCTTTCAAACCGCGGAGCATACTAATAGTATCTTCAACGCTAGGCTCGGAAACATAAATTGGTTGAAATCTTCTTTCTAGGGCGGCGTCTTTTTCAATATATTTTTGATATTCTTTGGTTGTGGTTGCGCCGATAGTTCGTAAATCACCTCTCGCTAAAGCTGGTTTTAACATATTAGAGGCGTCCATTGAACCTTCAGAGGCGCCAGCGCCAATGAGAGTATGTAGTTCATCAATAAATAGAATCAGACGGCCATTTTGCGATTTAACTTCTTTTAAAATTGCTTTTAACCGGTCCTCAAATTCGCCTCGAAATTTTGCTCCAGCAACAATAGCGCCTAAATCTAGAGAAATGATTTCTTTGTTTTTTAAATTTTCTGGAACATCTCCCGAAACTATTCTTTGTGCTAATCCTTCAACGACGGCTGTTTTTCCAGTACCAGCTTCACCAATTAAAACCGGATTATTTTTAGTACGACGCAAAAGGACTTGCATAATACGCCTTATTTCCATATCGCGTCCGATAACTGGATCAAGTTTTTCTTGTCTAGCCATCTCTGTTAAATTGGTTGTGTATTTTTCTAAGACTTGAAATTTATTTTCTGGGAATTGATCGTTAACAGTTTGTGAGCCACGCAGTTCTTTTAGAATATCTTTAATAATTTTATATTCTACTTTAAAATCAAGCAGAATCTTTTGTGCGGGAGAGGGAATACCGATGAGCGCAAGTAGAATATGTTCTGTGGAAATAAATTCATCGTTCATTCCGTCGGCTTCTTTCTGGGCTCTTTCTAAAACAGCCGCGGTTTCTGCCGTTCCTGATACAGCCTGAACCGGTCCGTTTTGTGGAAAAATTTTTGTTCTTGGCAAACTTTTGATAACTTTAATTACTTCTTCCTCTATTATTTCCGGGTCAATTTTCATTTTTTCTAAAACAGGCTTAACTAATCCCTCGCTTTGCTCTAGAAGAGCTAGAAAGATGTGAATTGCTTCTATATTAGGTTGACCGTAATTTGAAGCAATTGTTTGAGCATTGATGATTGCCTCTTGGGACTTGTCAGTAAATTTATTGAACATATTATTTAATTGGACTAATTGATTATTTTAGCAGTCATAATATTAGAGTGCTAATCAAATAATAATATAAGACCTAACTCTTGTCAATCTTAAATTGGTCAGGTCGATATTTTTATGTTAAAATAAAATTGATAAAATTATCTATGTTTAGACATAATTTTTTGACTTACGGCGGAAAAATAATCCTTAAGACTTTGGGAGAAATTATTTATTTTCCTCTTTGGTGGTATAGTGTTGGTTTTATTGAGACCTTAAAAAAGGAGCTCAATTTTTTGCGTAATCAAGAAAAAAGTTTAGGATTTAATATTTGGCTGAAGAATATTTTTGTTCCAATGTACGGCCAATATGATTTGGCTGGTCGAGTAATTAGTTTTTTTATTCGTTTTCTTCAAATTATTTTTAGAGGTTTAGTTTTAATATTATGGTTATTAGTACTTATTGCTGGGGCGGGATTATGGTTAGCCCTACCTTTATTTTTAATAATTGCCTTATTTTATCAGATTAGTTATTAATATGAGTAAGCAGCAAGATGATAAAATCGAATTTATACCAGATAGCGGCGGCAAGGGGCAAGGAGCTTGGTTTTTGGGACGCTTTTTATATTGGAATAAAACTATTAAAAAATCTTTAATTGCTCTTGAACGATCCAGATTGCAAATAAACAAAATTTTAAGTTTTTTTTCTTGGTTAATCATTTTTGCTGGTTGGGCAGTCTTTGCTGTTTGGATTTTTATAAATCGAACGGAATTACAAGCTGACCCACTTAATATTCTTTTTTCTTGGGTTAAACCAGATATTTTGATTGCTTTTTTTCTTCTTTCTTTATGGTTTGACTTGTTTCTTGTTTATAAAACTAGGGCGGCCGCAGCTGCAATTAAAAAAATAAATTATAAGCTTTTTAAAACAGATAAGAAGTTTAAGAATGATTCGGGACGGCGTTATAATACGGCTCAAGCTTTTTCTGAAGAAACAACTAGAGTTTTAGAAGACGCTTTTCTTTTAGCTAATAAACTGGGTTGCAACCAGGTTGAAATTATCCATTTTTTTCGAGCGGCTTTAAAAACTAAAGAAGTTCAAAGTCTTTTTATACGCCTTAATGTTGATGCTAAACGGATGATTGAAATGGTCGATAGGCAATTAGTAAAATCAGCTAGCAAAAAGGCTGATGCTGAAGAAAATATTTCTGAAAATTTGCAAGAAGCGCTCATTTCGGCGTTTATTAATGCTTATAATTTAAAACAAAACGGGGTTGATTTGTTGAACGTTATTATTTTTTGTTATGGTCAAGATAAAAATCTAGCAGAAATAATGTATGAGCTAGAAGTTGATGAAGATAAGATGATAAATGCGGTTGAGTGGTTTCGAGTAAATAAAAAATTAATGGATCGTTATTATGAATATAAACGCTCAGCCTTGTTTAAGCCGAATTCGGGGATGAATCGTTCTTATACGGCAATCGCGACCCCTTCTTTAGATCATTTTTCTCGCGATTTAACGTTAAAAGCTAAAAATGGTGAGCTTGATCTTTGTGTCGGAAGAACTAAGGAAATTACTTCAATTTTTGAGGCTTTTGCCGGTGGCCATAATGGCGTTTTATTGGTTTCGCCAAATGGAGTCGGAAAAAGTACTATTATTGGAGGACTAGCTCAGATGATGGTCGAAGAAGATGTCCCGGCCTTTTTGAAAGATAAAAGATTAGTTGAATTAGACGTTTCTAAACTAATAAGTGGCGCCGATCCCTCCGCGGCTGAAGAAAGACTTTTAGGTTGTATGAATGAAGCTCGACGTTCCGGTAATATAATTTTATACATTGATAATATTGAAAATTTAATTGGGGTTAGCGCTGGTAGTAAAGAAAGTTTGGATTTATCGGAAGTTTTAGCTGAAACAATAGGTCGTAAAGGAATTTTTTGTTTAGCTTCAGCGACGACGGAAAATTATACTCATTATATTGAAAATAAAGCCTTGGGCGAGGCGATGACGACTATTGGCATTAAAGAGCCGGATGTTAATGAAGCAATTCAAATATTAGAGAGCAGGGTTGGTTTTTTGGAATCTAAGTATGATATCTACATTGTTTACAGTGCTATTGAACAGGCAGTAAAGATGTCGATGCGATATTTGCATGATAAGGCGTTACCACTTAAAGCGATTAATTTACTAGAAAAAGCAGTTACAATTGCTGTAGCTGCGAGTAAAAATAATCCCGAAAGATTATTTTGTTCAAAAGAAGATGTCGCTTTAGCGATTGCTGAACTAACCGGTATTCCGACTAGCAAAGTTGGCGTTGATGAAGGGCAAAAACTGCTTAATTTAGAACATGAGATACATGAAAGATTAGTTGGGCAAGATGAGGCCGTTAAAGCAGTATCGGCTAGTTTACGTCGAGCGCGAGCGGCCATGAAAGATAGTCATCGTCCAATTGCTAGTTTTTTATTTCTCGGACCGACTGGTGTTGGTAAAACTGAACTCGCTAAAGCAGTTTCGCAAATATACTTTGGAAGTGAAGATTATCTCATTCGCTTGGATATGAGTGAATATCAGCAAGCAGATAGTATTAGAAAAATGATCGGTGATGTGGATGGAACGCTTGGTTATTTAACTGAGGCGGTTAGAAAAAAACCGTTTGCTTTAGTTCTACTTGATGAAATAGAGAAAGCTAACCCTGATATTTTGAATCTTTTCTTACAGCTTTTAGACGATGGGCGTTTAACGGATGGGCAGGGAAGAACAATTAGTTTTGCCGAATCGATTATTATCGCAACTTCTAATATCGGCGCGATATTTATTCAGGATCAAATCAAGGCAAAAACTAATTTAAATATTATTAAACAAGAGTTAATCGATAATCAGCTACGTGAGCATATGCGTCCGGAGCTTATTAATCGTTTTGATGGAATTATTGTTTTTAAACCGCTTGATGAAGAAAATATTTTTACCATTACAACCTTAATGTTGAAGAAAATTAAGAAGGTGTTAGCCGAAAAAGGAATTGGCCTTAAAGCTGATAGAGATGGCGTCATGATTTTAGCCAAGGCCGGATATGACCCGAAATTCGGCGCCCGACCTTTAAGGAGATTATTGCAAGATAAAGTTGAAGATATGATCGCTAATAAACTTTTAGCCGGTGAATTAAAACGTCGCGATCAAGTGATAATTAACAACAAGGCGGAAGTATTGATTGAAAAAGCCGAAGCACTTTAAATAAAAAAACGCGCCAGTTACCCGAACGCGTTTTGAGAGTCGAACCTTTTGTGGGTTAGGCCATTACTCTTGTTCTTTTTTGTTTTAATTCTTTGTTCTTTTTTTCCAGAGCACGTCTAAGGTGCCGTATTTCTTTTTCCCAGACCAATATTTTATATTGGCTCGGAGTTGCATTATTTCCTTCTGCCGTAAGCTTGTCTTTTACGGCCTTTAGGGTGATATTAATGCATATTATCACTCTTTTAATTTCATCTGCTGTAGAACCCATGAGTTGTTCCTCCTGTTTTTTTTAGGTTAATAATAAAAGGTGCGATTTATATTTAGATAAAATATCACTTTATTTCTTTGTCGTCAATAAGTACGCAGTAATCAATTTATGTCCTATATTTACCCATTTTTAGCCAGTTTTTTATTATCAGTCATTTTAACTATTGGCATTAAAAAAATCGCTGTTTATTTTAATATTGTTGATAAGCCAGGGGAGAGAAAAATTCATAATCAGGCAATACCGCTTTTAGGTGGCATCGCTATTTTTATATCTTTTTTCGCAGTTTTATTTTTTTTCTCTGAGCGTTTTTTAGCCGGTGATTTAGAATGGCGACATCTCTTAGGTTTTTTTATCGGTGCACTGATAATTATTATTGGTGGCGCCTTAGATGATAAATATAATCTAGCCCCCACTAAGCAAATTATTTTTCCGTTGTTGGCAATTATTGCGGTTATTATTGGTGGCGTAGAAATTGATAAAATTACCAATCCCTTGGGTGGTTTTATTTATCTTAAAGACTGGCTTTTAATTAGTCCGATACTTATTGCCGTTTGGTTATTAGGCATGATGTATACCACTAAGCTTTTAGATGGGGTTGACGGATTGGTGAGTGGTGTTGGAGCAATCGGCGCTTTAGTTATTTTTTTATTTACGCTTACTACGAAATATTATCAGCCCGATATCGCTTTGGGAGCTTTAATTTTAGCCGGGGCAGCACTAGGTTTTTTAATTTTTAATTTTCATCCGGCAAAAATATTTTTAGGAGAAGGCGGTTCATTATTTTTTGGTTTTGCTCTTGGCGTCTTAGCCATAATTTCTGGGGGTAAAATTGCGATTGCCTTACTTATTATGGGCATACCGATTCTCGATGTTGCTTGGACCATAATTAGGCGCTTATCACAAGGCAAAAACCCTTTCAAATTCTCCGATAATAAGCATCTCCATCATCGTTTACTTAATTTAGGTTTCGGACAGAAAAAAACCGTTTTGATTTTTTATTTATTTTCTTTAGTCTTTGGTTTGAGTGGTTTATTTTTACAAAGTCGCGGAAAGGTTTTAGTTTTGATTGTTTTATTATTCTTGATGTTAATTATTATTATTTCTTTCAGGTTATTAGATCGGCGTCAAGAATTAAAAAAACCCTCTCTGTTGTTACATATTTGTTGTGCGCCGTGTGGAACTTATGTTAGTCGTGATTTGTTGCTTCCTCGTTATCGTTTAACTTGGTTTTTTTATAATCCCAATCTTGTTTCTCAGGAAGAATACGATAAGCGCTTAGAAGCGGTTAAATTAATGGCGGAAAAATTTAGTATTCAACTCATCGTTGTTCCTTATGATAATAAGCGTTGGTCTCAAAAAATTAAAGGGCGAGAAACTGATCCAGAAAGAGGTGCTCGTTGCCAAATTTGTTATTTAGATCGTTTGCGTGAAACAGTAAAACTAGCTAAAGAAAAAGATTTTAATTTTTTTGGGACAACCCTTTTAACTAGCCCCTATAAAGACAAAGAGGCAATCATCAAGATGTCGACTGATTTGTCTTTAAGTTTTGGAGTTAAATTTATAGAAGAAGATTTTCAAGCTAATGATGGTTATAGAAAATCTCAAGAATTAGCTAAGGAACTAGGAATCTATCGTCAAAAATTCTGCGGTTGTAAATATTCAATTCGCAATTAATATTATTATAATGATTAAAAAAAATATTGTATCCTTTGGCTTGTTGATATTAGCTTTTTTGCTGTGTTTTTCTCCACTGTTAGTCTCTGCCCAAGAAATGCCTACCGTTGAAGTTAGGTCTTTAGATTCGGATAATGATGGTTATAGCGATGTTTTAGAAATTGAGAAAGGGTATTCACCTTTTAATCCTGAACCAATAAAAATAGAAAAAAGTGATATGGACAAGGATGGTTTAAGTGATTATTTTGAACTTAAATTTAAAACCGATTCTTTCGTAGCCGATACCGATCAGGATGGATATTCTGATTTTGAAGAAATAGATAGAGGGTTTAATCCTTTATCAAGTTCGACTGTTAAACTTGTTCAAAAAATAGAGATAATACTTAGCAGTCAAAAATTATTTTATTATGTTGGTGATCAAAAATGGAAGGAATTCGTTGTCTCCACTGGGAAAAAAAGTACGCCGACGCCAACGGGAAATTTTAAAGTTGCTAATAAGAATAAGAAGGCTTGGTCTAAAACTTATGGCTTATGGATGCCTTTTTGGCTTGGGCTCGATAGAGGCGGGATTGGTATTCATGAACTTCCGGTTTGGCCCAATGGTTATCGCGAGGGGGAGGATCATTTAGGAAAACCAGTTTCTCATGGGTGCATAAGATTAGGAATTGGTTCCGCCCAATACGTTTTTGATAGAATTAACGCGGGAACGCAAGTTTTAATTGTGAAATAAACAACCGTGAATTAAAGTAATAAATATGATATAATTGAATTGAATTATAATTATATGTTTAAAAAAGTATTTAAGCTCAGTTTTCTTTTTATTTTATCAACCCTTATTCTAAGCGGTTGTACTTTCCCTTGGGAAAAATCTAGGAATGCGGAAACTGTTAATCAATCAGAAAAATCAACAGTGCCTACGGAAAATGAATCAGTAAAAACCAATGAGATAAAAAAATTTAAAAATGATGAAGAATTAAAGAATTTTTTACAAAGCAATACCTCGGAAAGAGGAATGACCGTAAATAGAGAAGTTTTTAGTTCAATGACAAAAAATTTATCGAGTTTATCGATGGACTCAGCGTCGGCCAGTGCAGTTGGTTCCGGTTCAGATTATTCAACTACCAATAATCAAGTTTTTGGTGTTGATGAGGCGGATATTATTAAAACTGATGGAAAATATATTTATGCTGTAGTAAAGAATGAGTTATTAATTATTAATGTTACTCCGGCTGACCAGACCAAGGAAATAAGTAGAATAACTTTTAAGTCTACTCCAAGTGATATTTTTGTTTCTGATGATAAATTGGTAGTCTTTGGAAATGATTATCGAATTTATGAAAAGTCTATTACTGATTCCTTCAAGCGTCGTAATGGTTATATTTTTTTCAAGGTGTTTGATATATCTAATCCGGCCGAGCCAAAAGAGACTCGCAGTTTAGATTTTGAAGGAAACTATGTATCAGCTAGACTAATTGGTAATTATGTTTATTTTATTACCAATAATTACGCTTATTATAGCGAGGGTGAACCGCTTACGCCTAGAATTCTAGAAAATGATAAAATAATTAGCGGTGGCTGTGGTTTAGGAACAGGTAAATGTTTTTCTCCAGAAGTATTTTACTTTGATGCGCCTTATGATAATTATAATTTTACCTCGGTAAATTCTATTAATATCAGCGACCCAAGTGAATTAGTCGGGGGGCAGGTTTATCTTATCAATTCCGGAGAAAATATTTATGTTTCAACCAATAATATCTATATCGCTAATACAGAATACATAAGCGAATACGAACTCGAGCAAGAAGTTAAGCAAGAAAATATTTTTTCTAAATTAGAGCAAGCGGAACAAGATAAGATAAAACAAATAGAAGCAGTGGCATCGTTTATTCTCAGTAAAGAGGAAAAAGCGATGAAGGTCGCAAATATTGTTAATCATTATTTTTATTCTTTGGACGATACTGGGCGCAAAGCAATTCAAGCGGAAATCGATTCTGCTTTGCTAAACAAGATTAAAGCAAGAATGAAAGATTTAGAAAAGACAGTAATCTATAGGATAGCTATTAAGGCGGGTAAAGCAGAGTATCAAGCTAAGGGTGAGGTCCAAGGAAAAATATTGAATCAATTTTCCATGGATGAGAACTCGGGTAGTTTACGCTTAGCAACTACTAGGAATGAAATGTGGTCTCGACTTTTTACTGATTCAACAAAATCGTATAGCAATGTTTATGTTTTGGATGAGAATTTGCGGCTGGTTGGTAGTTTGGAGAATATTGCGACTGATGAGCAAATATACTCTACTCGGTTCATGAATAATCGAGTTTATATAGTTACTTTTAAAAGAACTGACCCTCTTTATGTTATTGATTTGACCAACAAAACCAAACCAGCTATTTTAGGAGCCATAAAAATACCCGGATTTTCTACATATCTTCATCCCGCCAATGAGGCCGGTACTAAGATAATTGGTTTTGGTCGGGATGCCGAGGAGGCAACTGATGGTGGCGTGAAGATTAAAGGTTTGAAACTATCCTTATTTGATCTTACAGATTTAAGTAAACCCAAAGAATTAAGCAGTTATATTATTGGAAATGAATATAGCGATTCCGTTGCTTTAAATGATCATCGAGCTTTCTTATACTCAGAAGGGAAGAATTTAATTTCTGTTCCCGCTGTTTTGCGAGAAGATGGTAAGCTTTTATTTTCCGGTTCTTTAGTTTTTTCCATTGAGAATGATCTTTTAAAGTTGAATGGAAAAATAAATCATTTGCCAGCCAATTCTTCAGCAATTAGTTCTTGGCAAAGTTATAATAACAATACTGTTAGCAGAAGTTTGTATGTTGATAGCAACTTATTTACTTTTTCTAATAAATTTTTAAAGATCAATAATCTCACAGATTTAAGCGAAGTAAAATCCTTGATATTGACTCCTGGTCAAGAGGACTATATTATTACTCCGGTGGTTGAGCCGACTATCCCGGCCGCTCTTCCTGTTGAAACCCCTGCTTCTAGTACCATAGACTCATCTTCAGCTCCAGCAAGCTCCACTCCAGCAAGTTCAACTTCAAGCTCCACTCCAGCAAACTCCACTCCAGCAACCTCAACCTCGACCAGTGCAACTTCCACGGACATGAATCCTTAGATTATATTATGAATTTTTTTAAGAGTAGAAAAACAATTTTCTTAGTTCCAATATTAATTTGGCTTTTTAGCCAACTTTTTCTGCTAGAGCCAAGATTTTTTTATATTTCCATTGCTTTTAGTTTTTTGTTATTAGCGTTTGCTATTAAAGGAATGGAGAAAGAACAGGGGAGTAAGAATTGGCCACTTTTCTTTTTTTTCCCCGCTATTTTATTTTTAGGGGTCTCTTTGTACGCCGCCCTCATCTCGGATTATTATTGGATTCAATTCATCTTATTTTTATCAGCTAGTTTTACTTTTTATTATCTCAGAAATATATACTATTTTTTGAATTATGGCGCTTTAGAAAGAGCGGAGAAATTAAATAATTTAATGACAATTTCTGGTTTTTTATCGGTGTTTACCTTAGCGGCAACTATTTATGGCTTGCCAACGTTTTTGGGTTTAAGCTTTTGGCCGTTGTTTGTTTTATTTATTATTTTTACAACCCCTTTGTTTTTTCAATCCTTTGTTCTTGGTCGTTTAAATATTTTGGAAAAATGGCCATTCTTTCTAGCTAGTATTTTTATTTTAGCCGAATTAACTTTAGTTCTTTATTTTTTACCATTAAGTTTTAACATCCTTGGTTTTTTTGTCGCTATCTTTTATTATTTAATTTTAATGGCACTACGTTTAACCTTAAAGAATAATTTCTCGGTTCATACTATGCGTTGGCCGCTTATTTTTAGTTCCGTGATAATCACGATATTATTATTAACTGCCAGATGGTTTTAATTTTACTCAATAATCTATTTTAATATACCAAATATGTCAAAAACTCCTAATCGTCTTTTGCCAGTTATAATTCTATCAGTGTTATGTGGTCTAGTTGCTGGAGTTACTGGAGAAATTGTAACCAGAGTTTATTTTCTGAAGGATTTCTCGGTTCCTTATTTTAATAATGAAGTTAATTTAGCAGGCATCAGTAATAACCGTTCCAATTTAATTATCCAAGACGCTAAAAAAGTTGTTGTGAGCCAAGATGTTAAGGTTAGTGAAACAATTAATTCTATCAAGCCCTCTTTGGTTGGAATATTTAAGGAAATAACAGTTTCGGAAACTAAGGCAACTCCTTCTGAATATTATAAGCTTGATGAGCCGGTTGTAGTTGGCTTAACCGTAACCGCTGATGGCTGGGTAGCCATTTCAATGCCTGATGATTTTAAAAAAACTTTTAATATAAAAAATTATATTGCTATCACTAATGATCGTAAAATTTATAAATTAGATCAGATTGCGAGTTTTGATGATTTACCGGGAGATTTAATTTTTTTACATTTAGCGGCTGCTAGTAATTTATCAGTTAAAAAAATTGTTTTAAGATCCGATATTTCACTCGGACAATCGGTGTTAGTAGTTGATGATTTTAGTAATGTTTTTTTAACCTCCTTATCCTCATTTAAAAAAATCCCGCCGGTTTTAAGCAGCGATTCATTGAATGCTCGGTTTACTTTAGCGGGAGATTTGGGCGACAAATTTGAAAATTCTTTCGTCTTTAATTTAGCTGGAGATTTAGTCGCGGTTGTTGGCGCTAATAAAGAAATTATTCCTGCCTTTTCTTATAATGCTTATTGGCAAAGTTTTTTTAAGAAAGGTATTGCTTCACAGCCGTTTTTAGGAGTGAATTATCTAGATTTAAGTTCGACGCAAATTTTAGGTTTAAATGTAGAAAAAGGTGCTTGGTTACATAAATCAGAAGATCTCCCAGCTGTTTTAAAAAACAGCCCAGCTGGTCTCGCCGGTCTCAAGGAAGGCGATATAATAACTTGGATTAATAATCAAGAGTTGGACTCGGCTAATGATTTAGCTGATATTATTGCTGCTTATAATCCGGGAGATTCTATTACCCTTACTTATCAAAGAAGCGGTATAGAAAAAGAAGCTAGTATTAAATTGGGAGAGAAAAAATAACTTTATCATTTGTGAAAATAAAATCCGTTAATTATTTTAAAAATTTTAAAGGAAAACGCGTTCTTCTGCGAGTTGATTTTAATGTTCCTCTAGAGAATAATAAAGTTAGAGATGATTATAAGATAGTTGCTGGTTTAGAGACAATAAAGCTGCTTTTATCTCAAAAAGCAAAAATAATAATTATTACACACTTAAGCGATTCTAACCTTTCAGTCGCTCCGGTTGTTGCGCGCTTACGAAAAATTTTAAATAAAAAAATAAAATTTATTTCTGAAACAATCAACGCGAAAGTTGAAGCGGCGGTTAAGAAAATGGGAGATGGGGAAATAATATTTTTAGAAAATTTACGTTTTAATAAAGGAGAACTGGAAGACGATCAGATTTTCGCTAAGCAATTAGCCGGGTTAGCTGATTTGTATGTTAATGATGCTTTTGCTGTTTCCCATCGCGCTCAGGCTTCAGTTTCGGCCGTGAAAGATTATTTACCATCATTTGCCGGACTTTTATTAGAGAAAGAATTAAAAGCTTTAAATAAAGTAATAAAGCCAAAAAAACCTTTTGTTGTTATTATGGGCGGAGCTAAAATAAACACTAAGGCGCCGCTTATTTCAAAACTATATCCGGTCGCTAACCAAATTCTTTTGGGAGGTGGCCTAGCTAATAATTTTTTTAAGTTTAACAAATTAGAGATTGGCCGTTCTTTGTATGATGCTGATAGTATGCTAACAATCAAAAAACTGTTAAGAGGAAAAATGAAAGATACTAAAATAATTTTACCGGTTGATGTTGTTGTTAGAAGTACTAAAGGGAAAATATCTTTAAAAAAGACTAGTGAAGTTAAAAAAAATGATGCTATTTTAGATATTGGTCCAGAAACTACTACTCTTTACGCAACTTACATTAAAAAAGCACAAACTATTATTTGGAATGGACCGATGGGAAAGTTTGAGGAAGAACATTTTAAAAATGGAACTCTCTCAATTGCACGCCTTATCGCTACTCGTTCTACCGGCAAGGCTTATGGTTTAGTTGGGGGCGGAGAAACTGTTGAGGCGCTGAAAATGAGTGGAATGATGCAGTACGTTGATTGGGTTTCAACAGCTGGTGGCGCGATGCTATCTTATTTAGGTGGTGAAAAAATGCCTGGTCTTAAGAAAATTGTTTCTTAATTTAAATATATGCCAAAAATAAAAAGTCTTAAAGCTCGAGAGATTTTAGATTCTCGCGGTTGGCCGACTTTAGAAGCCGAAGTAATTCTTGATAATGGGACAACTGCTTGCGCTAGTGTTCCTAGCGGTCTCTCGGTCGGAATGTATGAAGCTTTTGAGTTGCGCGATGGTGATAAAAAACGTTATGGGGGGAGAGGTGTTTTAAAAGCAGTCTCAAAAATAAATGAAATTATTGCTCCGGTTATTTTAGGACTTGATGCAACTCGTCAATTAGAAATAGATAAAAAATTAGTTGAACTTGATGGAACTAAAAATAAATCTAATTTAGGCGCTAATACAATATTAGCCGTTTCTTTGGCTTGTGCTCGAGCTGGTGCAAAAAGCAAAAAACAAGAATTATTTGAATATTTAGGAGCAACTTATTCTTTCGCCGCTCCAATGATTCCGGTTCCTATTTTTAATATTTTTAATGGCGGTAGACATGCCGATACTAATTTAGATTTTCAAGAATTTTTAATAATTCCTAAAAAAGCAGAAGCAGCGAAAATGATTGAACAGGGAGCTGATATTTTTCATGTACTGGGCGAAGAGCTAAAAAGCGCTGGTTACGATACCGATACAGGTGCTGAAGGTGGTTATGCGCCTGATTTGGATTCTAGTATCGAAGCCATCGAATTAATATTAGCGGCGGCAATGCGCGCTGGTTACAATGCTGGTCAAGATTTTTGGTTAGGAATAGATGTTGGTTCTTCAGTTTTATTTGAAGCAAATACTAAGCGTTATGTTTTCCCGCTTGATAAAGCTTATTTTACCGCTGATAATCTTATCGGTTTGTATGATTCTTGGTTTAAAAAATATCCGATTATTTATTTAGAAGACGGATTGGCGGAAGACGATTGGGATAATTGGCGCAGTTTAACAGCTGAACTTGGGAAAGATATGCTGATAGTTGGCGATGACTTATTTACGACTAATTCTGATCGTTTACGTACAGGAATTAAAGAAAAAGCTGCTAATGCCTTGATAATTAAGCCTAATCAGATTGGCACCTTGACGGAAACTGTAGAATGTATAAAATTAGCCAATAAACATAATTATAAGGTTATTGTCTCTCATCGAAGCGGAGAAACTAATGATGATTTCATTGTTGACTTAGCGGTTGCCTCTCAGGCCGATTATCTTAAAGCTGGTTCGTTATCCCGAGGTGAAAGAATTGCTAAATATAATCGTTTATTGGAGATTGATAATATTTTAAAAAGAAATGGAAAATAATAATACCGAAGAAGATGAATCTAGAGCTTTAAGGCCAAAGCTGGTATTTTTGTTATTACTTGATGGCTGGGGAATAGCCGAGAAGGGTGAAGCTAACGCCATTGGTTCAGCTAAGACGCCGTATTTTTTTAAACTAGCGAAAGAATTCCCAACAGCAATTTTAGAAACCGGAGCTGGTAGTGTAAATGCTCGATATTTAAGACTAGGCGCTGGGTGTAGTTTTGAAGATGAAAACGGAGAAGCAAAAAATGATTTAACAAAAATTATTTCCGATGCTGGTCTTAAGCAATTGAAAATCTTTGATAGTGAACGATTAGCCGCTTTAACCAGTTTTTTTAATGGGCATAGAGAGGAAAAATTAATAGGTGAGGATTGGTTAACTATTTCAGTTTCCGGCGATGAATCATTTAATGTTTTTTTATCTTTGCAAAAAATTATTAAAGACTCTTTAAGGGCTGTAAAAAATGATAAATATGATTTTATCGTTGCTTCTATTCCGATTTTAGATGCAGTCGCTTCTTCTTCCGATTTTTCAGAAGTTATAAAAGCAGCAGAAGCGATTGATAAAGCTATCCGACGTTTAGCTAAAGAAATCATAGATAGAAACGGAGTGTTGGTAGTAAGTTCCGCACATGGTAATGCCGAAAGGATGAGAGATATGTCGACTGACTTGCTTGATAAAAACATTACTGATAATCCAGTTCCATTTATAATTATTGGCCAAGAATTTGTTGGCAAGACAATCGGGCTTAAGGATGCTCCAGCCGGAGATTTAAGTTTGTTAGAACCAGCCGGAACTTTAGCAGATATTGCGCCAACGATATTAGATTTGTTAAAGTTAGAAAGGGATGATTTGATGGCGGGAGTTAGCTTGATAATTTCTGAATAAAACTTATATAAATAGTTATTTAAAATATAGTATATAAATTTAAAAACAATTTCTAGCCATGAAAAAACCCACCGAACTGGATCCTAGAGAAAGGGAAATTCTCTCAATCCTTAATCAGCATTTCGGCTTCAATTTAGCCGAACCGGAGATGGAAACTAAGGATGGTATCAAAAAAATTCTTGATGCCGCCTGGGGAAAAGAAAAGGAAGATTTGCATAAATTAGACATACCAAAATTCAAAATTGCTCAAATGTATGATGCATTTGTGGATGCGAGAGGGTATGCAGCACATTTCCTTACTGTGCAAAAAAAAGAAGGCTTCCTTTACATTTCTTGTTAGCCACGTGCACATTTAAAAGTGCATTCGTCTAATAAAAAAGCCTCAATTGTACTTGAGGCTTTTTTAATTTATATAGTTAATTTCAAAATTAAAATATCAACCAAGAAGCAATACTAGTTAGAATTCCAATAGTTGCTCCAGCCACAACTTGCAAGGGGGTATGGCCAATCTTTTCCAATAATTTTGGATAAGAGTTATCAAGAAAATCATCCTCTTTTAAATCTTTAACTAAGATATTTAAAGTTTTCCCATGTTGACCGAGATAGTTTCTCAGGCCAATAGCATCAACTATAACAATCATGGCAAAAACAAAAGCGACGGCGAAAATAGGAGAGCTAACCCCAAGTTTTAACCCGATGATAGCTGTTATGGCCACAACAACCGAGGTATGTCCAGAAGGCATATCGGAATAAGCGAAGACATCATGCCAAGTGATCTTTTTGTTAAATGATTTAATAAACACTTTTAATCCCTGGGCGATAATAAAGGAAACGATGGGCGTAAGAATATAAATATACATAAATATAATTAGTCGTAGTTATGTGGGCGACTATTTTTAAATATCAAGATTTTTTACTTTCTTGGCATGAGTCTGAATGAAGTTTTTGCGAGGCGCAACATTATCACCCATAAGCATATCAAAAATTTGATCGGCTTTAGCAGCGTCTTCAACGGTTACTTGTTTTACGATTCTACTTTCTGGGTTCATAGTCGTTTCCCAAAGCTGATCGGGGTTCATTTCTCCCAAACCTTTGTAACGTTGAATATTTATTTTAGCTACTTTTTTTGTATCTTCGGCTTGGCTCTTCTTGCCACTCGCTTTATTTTCTTCTTCTGGTATTTCAATTTCAACGTTTTCACCATCCTCACCTTCTTCGCCAACTTCAAGCGCCTCCTCTACACCGCCACCTAGCTCAAGAATAATCTTTTCTTTTTCTTTATCGCTGTAAGCGTAACGAATAGTAGTTCCTTTTTTAAGCTGATAAAGAGGTGGTTGAGCGATATAGACATGGCCGCTTGTTATAAGCTGTGTAAAATGCCTAAAGAAAAGAGTTAGGAGTAAAGTTCTAATATGAGCACCATCAACATCAGCATCAGTCATGATAATAATACGATGATATCTTAATTTTTCTAAATCAAATTGTTCATCAATATTAGTTCCCATCGCAATCACTAAATTTTTAATTTCGTTATTAGCTAACATTTTATCTAAACGAGCTCTTTCGACGTTTAAGATTTTTCCACGTAAAGGTAAAATAGCTTGAAATTTACGATTACGTCCTTGCTTTGCGCTTCCTCCAGCGGAATCTCCCTCTACAATATATAATTCACATTCTTCAGGATGGCGGCTTGAACAATCAGCTAGTTTACCAGGTAGAGTCATTCCTTCCAGCGCGCCTTTTCTTAAAATTGTTGCGCGTGCGGAACGAGCGGCTAAACGTGCTTGGGAAGATAAAATACATTTTCCTACAATCGCTTCCGCTTCTTTAGGATGTTCTTCTAAGAAGGTATTGAATGCTTCGCCAAAAATCTGTTCAACATAACCTTTCATTTCAGCGTTACCAAGTTTTCCCTTGGTTTGGCCTTCAAATTGTGGATCGGGCAATTTAACACTAATAATGGCCGTTAAGCCTTCACGAACATCTTCTCCGGTTAAGTTCTCTTGTTTCTCTTTGATTATATTTTTACTTCTAGCGTAATTGTTTAGAGTTCTGGTGAGGGCGGTCTTGAAGCCAATTAAATGAGTTCCACCTTCAGGGTTATGAATATTATTTGCAAAAGTCATGACGGTTTCGTTGTATTCGTCATTATACTGTAAAGCGACCTCAACTTTTGAACCATTAATATCTTTATCGATATAAAGAATCGTATCGTTTTTTACAGTTTTATTGCGATGTAGAGATTTGATATATGATTTTATTCCGCCTTCAAAATGAAATTTATATTTTTTTAGTCTATGGCCCGTCCTTTCATCGGCAATACTAATAGTAATCCCTTTAGTAAGGTAGGATTGTTGTCTTAAGCGATCAAGAATTTTCCCCCAATTAAATTCTAATTCGGTAAATATAGTCGCGTCGGGTTTAAAAACAATTTTAGTCCCAGTTGTTTTAATGGTTCCGATTGCTTTAATTGGTTTTTGCGGTTTACCAATTTTATATTCTTGTTCCCAAATTTTACCATCGCGATATATTTCCGCTCTTAAGTATTCGCTTAAAGCATTAACAACTGATACACCAACACCGTGAAGACCGCCAGAAACTTTATAGCCGCCATCACCAAATTTACCGCCGGCATGCAGTTTAGTTAGAACAGTCTCTAGAGCCGAAACACCAGTTGCTTTATGTTTTTCAACCGGAATACCGCGGCCATTATCAGTAACGCTAACCATTCCATCGGCAAGTAAGACAACATCGATTTGGTTCGCATAACCGGCCATCGCTTCATCAATGCAATTATCTACTACTTCCCAAATTAAATGATGTAAACCGGCCGCCGAAGTCGAACCAATATACATTCCAGGTCTTTTTCTAACCGGGTCTAAACCCTCAAGGACAGTGATTTGGTCGGCACCGTAAGCATCGCCCTTTTTAATTTCTTCTTTACTCATAAAAAAACAAAAATTCCCGATAAACAGGGGTCTTTATAGTTAAAAGTTTATTAATTATCTGCTAATATTTTAGCAAAAATATCTCAGGAAAGCAAGGGAAGTTTAGCGTATAAATCAGCTAATATTATTTGTCTTCTATTGACTAAATCCTCGTTTTATTTTAAGATAATTTGATGTCAAAAAATTGATATTCCCATTCGTCGCGGGTAGCTACGAGAAATAAAATGTATATTAACAATTTAAAAAATATTCTTTTTAAGTAACAAACAAACAAAATTAAGAATCATGAAAAAAATTAAAGCACTTATGGTAATGGCCACATCTCTTTTTATCATTGGGATGGTTGGTCTAATTTATTTTTTTTGTTTTGTCCAAAATCCTTTGGATACCTACTTCGCCTTTATAGTTATATTGGCGATTGCAACTCTTCCTCGGACATTTCTTGAATTCTTCATGTTCCCTAAGAACATCGATAAGAATACATTTGTCGGCTTCATTAGATTTTTTATTTTCTTTATGAATTTTAGTATTATGAGCGATCTGATTTTTCCTTCTACTATCAGATATTCCGTTATCGTTCATGCTATTATTGTTTTAGTCTTCTTTTTTTCGGGGATGTCCTATTATCGCAAACATCCAGCTGATGAAGAAACTCTCGAATCAAAAAACTAACATAAATGGAAAAAAAATTATTGGAAAACGTCGGTACTTTAATGGTACCGCAGTATAATGCTGAGTCTATGCTTTTTGGCGATGCTTTAGTGCAGACGGGAGTTACGGCTAGCCGTAAATTTGAGAAACTTTTTTTTCAGGAAAGATTCGGTTATTACGAAGAAAGAGAATTAGCTTGCCGCCAAGTGGTAGCTGATTCTATTAATCGGTTTAATCAAATTAACTGGTTTCAGTTTCCGCCGCTCAGATATCCGTATATTCTTAGTTTGTTGCGGCTTGAAAATGATTTTGGTCTACGTGATAAAGGAAGTCACAACATTGTATTAGTCGATAAAAGCCTATCACTATATTATGTTGATATTTTTAAATCACGCCAAAATGGTTGGAAAATTGATGTGGTTGATGAAGTGAAACTCATTTATGGTGAACGGATATTTTCCGGTTTGTATAGGTGATAAGACTAAAAAATATGGCGTCTGCCCGGTTTTCGTTTCAAACGGAAACTGGGCTTTTTTTTATCAAAAAATCATGTTATTATACAATATATGTCTAAAATATTAGTAACCGGCGGTGCCGGATTTATCGGTTCAACTTTAGTTGATAAACTTATTTCCGAAGGGAACGAGGTTGTTGTAATTGATAATTTATCTTCCGGGAAGAAAAGCTATCTGAATCCGAAAGCCAGTTTTTATAAAGTTGATATTCGATCAAAAAAAATAAATAAAATCTTTAAGAAAGAAGGATTTGATTTTGTTTATCATTTAGCGGCGCAAATTGACGTTAGGGTTTCAGTTGCTAATCCTTGTTTGGATAATGATATAAATATCCTGGGAGGTTTAAATATTTTAGAGAACTGTTTAGAATACAAGATAGAAAAAATTATTTTTGCTTCTACTGGCGGTGCGATTTATGGTGATGCTGAAGAAATTCCGACTGCCGAATACGCACCGACTTATCCAGTCTCTCCTTATGGAATTCATAAACTCACTTTTGAAAAATATTTAAATTATTATTATCAAGTTTACGGTTTGAACTATACTATTCTCAGATTTGCCAACGTCTATGGCCCCCGTCAATTTAAGGGCGGAGAAGCTGGAGTAGTTGCAATATTTGTTGATAACGCAATTAAGGGCTTAGAAAGTAAACAATTCGGGGATGGCAAACAAACAAGAGATTTCGTTTGCGTAATTGATGTCGCGGAAGCGTTAAGTTTAGCGAAAGGAATCGATTGCCGCGGAGAAATAAACATTGGAATAGGAAAAGAAATTAGCTTATTAGATGTTCGAGAACAAATTGAAGCCGCTTTGAGAGAAAAAATAAAAATTAAAGAAGAGCCGGCTAAAGCGGGTGAGCAGAGAAGAAGTTGTTTAAGTCGTCAGCGCGCTAAGGATGTTTTGAATTGGGAGCCGAAAATAGATTTAGCGGAGGGGATTAGAAGGACTATTACTTGGGCTAAAGAAAATAAGGATAAATAATATGAAAAAAATTATTATTGCTAATTGGAAAATGCAGTTAGGCTTTAAAAATAGCCAGATTTTAGTTAAAGATTTGAAGCAAAAAATAAAAAAGACTAATAATGAAATAGTAATTTGTCCTGATTATTTATCTTTAGTTTATGCGGCTTCGGTTTTTAAAGGAACTGATTTATATTTAGGCGCTCAAGATTGTGCGATTAAAGCGAGTGGCGCTTTAACGGGTGAAGTTTCGCCGGTTAGCTTGAAAGAAATAGGGGCAAATTATGTTATTATCGGACATTGGGAGAGGCGAACAGTTTTAGGAGAAGACTCAGAGTTAATTAATAAAAAAATAAGTTCAGCTTTAGCGGCCAAGCTTATCCCCGTTGTTTGTATCGGAGAGAACTTGGCAGAAAGAGAGGCGGGTTTAACTAAAAAAGTATTACTCGGACAAATTAAAGGTGCTTTAAAAGATATTAAAATTAAAAATTCTGCTGGGCTAGTTATCGCTTATGAACCGATTTGGGCGATAGGAACGGGGGAGGCCATTATTCCATTTGAAGCTGAAGCAATTCATGTGTTTATCAAATCCGAAGCGGCTAAAATTTTAGACAAAAAGATTAGGATAATTTATGGAGGTAGTGTTAATATAAAGAATGCCGCTGAGTTTTTAAATCAAAAAAATGTTGATGGGCTTTTAGTCGGTGGCGCAAGTTTAGATGCTCGGGAATTTATTCAGATAATTAATAATTAGATATGCTTACTATAATTTCTATTGTTTTAATACTCATTTGTTTAGCAGTAATTTTTGCTATTATTGTTAAGAAGCTACCGGCTCTAGCAATTTTGGATGTAAATAATATGCCGGGCGAAAAGGAATCGAAATTTAAGAATATGATAATTAAAGCGCGAGTAGAAAGAGATCTTGCTAAATGGAGCGGATTTTTTGGAAGAGTTTTTTTGGTAGTTAATTCAAATATTGCCAAGGTTCTAAAAGGCGCTCAGAATAATTTAAAGAAGATAAAGCTTAGTTATAAAATAGAAGCTAAAATCCCTTGGCCAGAAAAACAAAAAAGAATTAAAGACTTACTGTTTACGGTCGAAGATTCAGTTAAGAAAGAAAATTTTAATGAAGCGGAAGAAAAATTAGTGGAAATAATAAGTCTTGATCAGAAAAATTTAGGCGCTTTTTTTAAGCTAGGAAGTATTTATGAAAAATTGAAAAAATATCCGGAGGCACGTCAAACTTACGAGTATACCCTAAGGCTTGCGAAGCAATATCGAGATGATAAGGAGATTTTAGGCGATTTGAGTATTCAGGAAATATATTTTTCGCTTGCTTGGTTAGAAAAAGAAGCGGGAAATTTTGAAGCTGCTTTTGATAATGTTTCCGAGGCCTTAGAATTTGAACCAAATAGTCCGCGTTATCTTGATTTAATTTTGGATTTAAGTATAATGAGGAAAGATAAAGATTTAGCTATTAGATATTTTGAGAAATTAGCAATTGCTAACCCAGAAAATCAGAAGTTAGAAGAGATTAAGAAAGAAATTGAAGCTCTTGAAGAAAATTTGTAAAAATTCGCCGTTGTAGCTCAGCTGGTAGAGCATCTCCATGGTAAGGAGAAGGTCACCGGTTCAATCCCGGTCAACGGCTCAGAGAAAGGCGACCCTTAATGGGGTTGTTTTTTTGTTTGACAATTTAGCCATATTGTCTTAATATATTGAGAATTTATGTACGTTAAAAAATAACCATTTAAAATAAATAACTCATGAAACAAATAAGGCATTTCTTGGAAAATGGTAAGTTTGATTTTTCTAAAGTATTTAGGCAAATCTTAATTATCTTTGTGTTTATTGTTATCTTCTTAATCCTCTTAGCAACCGGTAATATTATTTTTTTGCTTCAAGCTTTTGGTTGGTTGGAAAATCATGTTAGAGCCTACACAGGTTTCGACATGTTACTCGCTAAAGGAATAAGCGCTTTTTTATTAGCCGGAATTTTACTTCTGCCGATTGGCGGATTTATATTATCTTTTTTTCCTGTTCCTCAGAAGAATAAAAAAATAAAGAGAGTATCTGTTATAGTTGTTTTTGCAGCGCTCTGTGTTGCTTCTTATTTTTCTTCGCAAAATGTTTTTTTTAATCCTGATACGGGAAAACCAATGAAGTATTATTCAATTTCTCCAAACGGGGAATACAGATTTTATTCTTCGGAAGGTTATGATCCAATGACAGGGGATGAGCTGAAGGAGATAAATAAAGAAGTTGTGCTTAAATATATGACTCAATCAGGATTGGCCAAAAATGCTAAACCTAATGAGTCGAGTTTATCTGGACTAGAAATAGAAGCCGCTGTTTATTCTGTAAAATTTACTAACAATACAAGAGAGACATTATTCTTGTGCATATCTGAGCGTTTAAATCGTCATACAGATGATTTACTAATTAAGAAAATGATTTCGGGCGATAGCGTTATCATTAAACTATTGGAAGGTGAACATGTATTTGGTTTTTTAAATATTGACGGAAAAAGTCTTAGATTAAGCTTTAATTATTATGCCGGGTTTATTCGCGGATGTGGATCGGATGCAAGGGCAGTTATAAATGGTCAGACATATTATTTAAATGATTCTTATTTATTAAAAATTTACCCGAAAGATGGTTTATCTGTTTATTTAAAAGATGGTTTATGTGCCTATTCAAAAGATAATGATGTATATAGAATTTATAAGCAACTTGATAGTATAAAATGTCAATTTGAATAGTTCCTTTATTTTATTTTGTTTATTATTAGTCAAAAATTTGGTATATTTACTCTTTTTCTAAGCCCAGTAGCAATCGCTGGGCTTTTATATTGACAAAATCGTAAAACTATGCTATAATGTTCTTAACAATGAGAGCTAGGAGTATATAGCAAACATTGTTCATTAACAAGTAAATACAAGTAAAAACATAAACTAAAAAGGAGAAAAAACATGGCAGTAGCAGGCGCGGGCGCAGGAGCCCCAAAACCAGTAGTAAAACCGTCCACTCCGAAATTCGGTTTGGATGTGACGTCGTTTGTTGATGACACGCACATCAACATTCGCATTAGAACCAGCAAAGATTCGACCCCTTGTGCGCTCGGAGTTATCATTTTCCAGAACCATAAACAAGTTCTGGCGACTGATACGGATGCAATTGGATTTCTGGAACATAAAGTTCCTTACGTTCAAACCGCAAAAAAACAAATCTTTTCTTTCGAGGTTTTTTTGAAGGACTCGACGGAAAAAGGTTATGTAGAGGTAGAAATTCCGGAAAAGGCAGCTCCCGTTGCTGGTGCAATTAAAAGTGACCCTCAAAAAATCATTTTGATTCGTACAAGTGATGGAAAAGGACACTTTAAGGTATTTATTCGGGTTATTAAGGCCCATGGTTACGGGCTGTTGCTTAACGTGGATGTAATTTTCAACAATACCAAGTACGTCGTTAAAACCGACAAGCGCGGCATTGGTGAATTCATCGTTCCCGGAGTTATTGCCCCTGGTGCTGATCTGCCTTTACAAGCAATCGTGAGCGGAATTGAAGACCACGCTCGTATTCGAATCACCAGACCAAAGCGCAGAGGGAAAAGGCGCAAAAAATTTAGCGCCGCTTGGTTTTTCAAAACCAATAACGGACGGGCATTCTTATTAATGTGCACGGCCGCAGTCTTCTGGGTATGGGCAATTTGCATTGGAGTGGGGCAACCATTGTTCCACCAAAACTGGTTCAGAAATGACGATGGCTTCTCTAAACAGGAGCTCGTTTACAATCAGGTTATGGAACAAGCCTTTCCGGAACAAACCCATCCAATTCGGCCGACCGAAGTTTCGGGGCACTGGCATCACTGGATTTGGAAAGCAGCTTTTATTTTAACGCTGATTTTCCTTATTTATGGACCACTTTCGTTAAGGGAGGAAATCGCTGAAGAATTTGGTCTCGTTGTTGAAAGACTTCGAGACCGTGATTATGTTCAGGCGGGTGACCCCTGGTTTGAAAAACTGGTTGCTTGGTCTGGCGCCTATGCGGTTGCTAGACACAAAGAACCAGTCGTTACATCTACTGATTCCTCTACTCCCGCACCGACCCGTAAAGGTCCAATGTGGAGCGAATTTCCAGTGCATCTAGTTTCTGATGCCGTAGTTGAATTCGTGCCCGCAATTTTCCGGGCAATGTTTAAGTAAAAACAAAAAAACAAAAAAAGAGAAATGAAAAAAGAAGAAATAGAAGCGAAGGTAAGAACCCTCGCAACACTGAAGTTCTGGAAACTGCCGATCCTCGCTTTTGGTATCGGTTTGATTTGCCATCTGGCTTTCGCCTGGAGTTTCTGGGCAGTTGCTTTAGCGGTCATTTTTTGCTGGATTGCTGAGCAAACCAGCCAGTGGCTTTATGTTCCGGCTGTAGCTATTATTGGCTGGGCGCTCTTTACCAGTTTTTTCCCAATTACCGCTTCTAAGGTTTCTTGGGGAAACTTGAGTTCTGATTTGTTCATTGGCCAAAAGGTTGATTCGGTTCAGGTTAAAGCCGATTTGATCTTAGAGGGCGTTAAAAATTACAAAAAAGATGCCCTACTCGGTCAATACACCGATTTACTAAAAGCTGGAAAGGTTGAAAAAGCCAAAAGGTTATTGGATTCAATTGACAATCTTTATTATCCTGAAGAACCAGTTGTAATTCAGCAACCACCCGTGCAACCACCAGTTGTAGTACCTCCAACCCAAAGTAGTAAAGACTCAATTTTTACGAAGGGCATTTACTTTATTAATATAAATGGTAAAACACCGTTTATCATTAATGTAAGAAGTGACCAAACTTGTCGCAAGTATGCACTTGCATCACAAACCGGGAATGGTTACGATATTGTCTGGGCTGATGGTACTGCCCCGACGCATGATGCGCCAAATATGCAAGTGGTTTTTCCTAACAAGGAAAACCCAAGGTTTGAACTAGCGTCTAATCAATTAACGACCGTAAGAATGGTTGTTAATTAAATAGATATTTTTGAGGGGGAAGTGATAAAAAATCGCAACCCCTTCTTTTTTTTGTTCAAAAATGTTATTATTTGAGTAAGAATAAAAATATGAAAAAAATAATATCTTTCGTTTTTCTAAGTCTATTTATCTTCACCATTTTTGTTGCAATTCCAGTCTTGGCTGATGGCGCTGAAGGCTGTCCGGCCGATAGCCCAAATTGTATCTCAAACCCACTTAATGTTAACACGCCGCAAGAATTAATCGGTCAAGTTATTAATTCTGTTCTTGGCGTAGTCGGTTCCATCGCGCTTTTGATGTTTGTTTTCGGCGGTATAACTTGGATGACCTCTTCCGGTAATCAGGAAAAAGTAAAGAAGGGAAGAGATATTATTGTTTGGTCAGCAATTGGCCTAGTCGTTATATTTTCCGCCTATGGCTTAGTTAGAGTAGTAATTGAAGGTATCAAAAAATAACGCTCTACTTCGATATTTTTCTGGTTTGACAAGAAAAAATAATTTATCTATTATTAAACAGTAATTGATTTGCCCTGGCTAATCTTTTTACGATATACAAGTAAACGGGTCGATACCAAAGCGGTCAACTGGGGCAGACTGTAAATCTGCTGGCCTTGTGCCTTCGAAGGTTCGAATCCTTCTCGGCCCACACTTATATTACATTTATGGCGATAATTAATCCTAAAAAAATTGGAATTGGTCTAGCTCAAATGTTTGCTATCGGGCTTCTTGCCTTAACGATAGTGATTATTCTTCTTTTGTCTTTTTAATATTTAATTCTTATGCCAGAACTTCCAGAAGTGGAAACTATTCGGCGCGATTTGGCCGGAAGTATTATCGGCTCTGAAATTTCTACTGTTAAACTTTTGTCTCCTAAAAGCGCTAAAAACAAGGCGGCTTTTTTTGTATATGCGTTAGTTGGTCATAAAATTGAAAATATAGGTAGAACGGGGAAATTGCTTGCTCTAAAAATAAAACAGAAAACGGACGATAAGGAAAAATTATATTTGCTCGTTCATCTTAAAATGACTGGTCAACTCATTTTAGTAAGTAAGGGAAAACAAGTGGCTGGTGGACATAGTTTAAGCGGAGATTCTTTTGCGTCCTCAGTCGGCGGCAATTTACCTAATCGTCATACTCGAGCGATAATTGAATTTAAAAATGGCGATAAATTATTTTTTAATGACTTACGTAAATTTGGTTATTTGAAAATTGTTTCTGAGATTGAGCTTGAAAAAATTATTAAAGTCGGATATGGCCCGGAACCGCTTTCTGCAAAGTTATCGGTGGAGTATTTAATAGAAAAATTAAAAAATAAGAAAAAAAATATTAAAGCCTTTCTTCTGGATCAGAAAATGATAGCTGGTTTAGGTAATATTTACGTCGATGAATCTTTGTTTTTAGCTAAAATTAAGCCGACTCGATTAGCTGGTAGTATTAAAAAGGAAGAAGCTAAGAACTTGTATCAATCGATGAATAAAATTATTAAAAAAGCGATTGAAAGTAGAGGAACAACTTTTAATAATTATGTTGATTCTTCAGGAAGAAAAGGGAATTTCTCCAAATTGCTCAATGTTTATGGCCGTGGAAAATTGCCGTGCCCTAACTGCAAAAAAGAAATAATTAAGATTAAATTAGCCGGTAGAGGTACTCATTACTGCAATTATTGCCAAAAATAGCCTAATTTTGCCGTAATATTTGACTTTTATTGGGTTTTTATATATTGTTAGAGGGTAAATAATTTAAAGTTAGTTCGGCTTTGGAGAATATTTAAAAAAGCGAACAACAGAAACAGATATGTCTCAAGACAACATGATGAAATTGGAATGTACAGTTTGTAAAACTACTAACTACCATTCTCACAAAAACAAAAAGACTTTGAAAGAGCGTTTAGAAATGAAAAAGTATTGCAATAAATGCAAAGCGCACACTCTTCACAAAGAAACTAAATAATTAAATTTTTGTCTGCCTCCCCAACCCTTATTCACAAGGGTGCGGCCAAAAATTACAACTTATATGACGAAAAGTTTAACTAAACCGTTTCTTCTGATTCTGGTGTTTTTGGTTATTGTCGGGTGCTACTTAGTCTTTAAGCCATTTCTAACAGAACTATTGGTATCTATCATTCTCGTTTCTATTTTTTATCGTCCCTATGAACTTTTGGCTAAAAGTTTTAAAGGGCGAAAGAATTTGGCGGCGTTGCTTATGTGTTTGTTTTTAATTTTGGTGATTGTTGTTCCGGCGGTGAAAGGAATTGCTTATGCTGGTGAGAAATCGGTTATCGCTTATTCCCAGGCGGTAGATTTTTTTGATAATCATGATATTAATGATGTTTTTAAAACAGAAACTTTTAGCCGTAGTCTTCTTAAGAATTTTGACTTGATTGGTTTTAGTGAAAAAAACGAAAATATTAAATCGTTCGCTTTAACTACTTTAAAGAGTTCGAGTAATTGGATAATTTCTGGAGCGACTTTTGCGGTTAAAGGAACGGCTGATTTTATTGTCTCATTGCTCTTGATTATCATGGCGATGTTTTTCTTTTTTGTTGATGGTAAGAATATGTTGCAAAAGATCATGTATTTATCCCCGCTTCCTAATAAATATGATAAAGAGATTTTTCAGAAATTTCGAGCGGTAAGTTATACGACCTTTGTTTCTACTTTTGTAACGGCAATTGCCCAAGGAGCTGTAGGTGCAATTGGTTTTGCGGTTGTTGGTTTTCCACCGTTTTTAGCTGGCGTTTTAGTTGCTATTTTATCTTTGATTCCGTATATTGGCTCGGCTTTATTTTATATTCCGGTTGGTTTTTATTATCTTTTGATCGGTCAGGTTTGGCAAGGCGTATTTGTTTTGATCTGGGGCTCTTTGATTATTGGGACAGTTGATAATATTATTCGAGCCTATATGATTAAGGGCAAGGCTGAGGTTAATCCAGTTTTTGTTTTATTTTCTATTTTAGGAGGGATTGTGATGTTTGGATTTTGGGGCGTAGTGCTTGGTCCGCTTATTATCGCCTTAGCTGTAACAATCTTTCATATTTATGCGCTTGAATTTTGCGGCGATTTAGAGGGTTGTGATCCTGAGGACAATGATAATAAAAAAAAGTCTAAAAAATAAAATTAAATAAGTTAATTTCAAAAATATGTTAGGACCAAAGACTAAGAAAAATTTAGAAGATGCGTTTGCTGGTGAATCGATGGCGAGAAACAAATATGATTATTTTGCTTCCATTTTTCGAAAAGCTGGTTATGTCCAAATTGCTAATATTTTTGAAGAAACAGCGTTAAACGAAAAAGAACATGCTAAACTTTGGGCCAAGCTTCTTGGTTATGTGAGTGAAGATGTTGTTGAAGATTTAAAAGCGGCCATTGCCGGCGAAAAACATGAAACCGTTACGATGTATCCGCAAATGGAAAAGGATGCACTTGAAGAAGGTCATCCGGAGATTGCTAAAGTATTTAAAGAAGTCGGTGAAGTTGAAGCTTCGCATGCCGCTCGATATGAAAAATTATTAGCTAATATTGAAAACGGTGAAGTATTTAAAAAGCCGGAAGTAAAGCGCTGGAAATGTAATAATTGCGGCCATATTCATGAAGGAACTGAAGCGCCGTTAGTTTGTCCGGCCTGCTCTCATCCTCGAGCGCATTTTGAGGTCTTTGTTGAAACTTATTAATTTATAATATTATGAGTGAAAGAACAGACAAAATTTATTTTTGCCGAATTTGCGGGAATGAAGTAAAATTCGTTCGTGATGGCGGCGGAAAAATTATTTGTTGTGGTGAAGAGATGCAGATTAAGAAAGAGGGGTTTGAAGTAGAGGAATAGTATATTATGCTAGGTATAGACAAGAGTATTTAAATTGTTATAATACAGATACTCCTTTTTAGGAGTATTTTTGCGGGATTCGTATAGTGGTAGTATAACGGTCTCCAAAACCGCTGGCGGGGGTTCGATTCCCTCATCCCGTGCATTAAAACATCCTTGTAAATTCGTTTATATGGATAGCTACGACATAATTATTATTGGCGGAGGACCAGCCGGAGCAACGGCTGGTTTTGCGTTAGCCAAATCAGGGAAAAGAGTTCTAATTATTGATAAGGAAGTATTTCCGCGAGAAAAATTATGCGGCGGCATGATTACCGAAAAATGTATTAAGATATTAAATGAAGTTTATGGTGATTTAGAACTAGAAAAAATAATTGATAGTAAGAATAATTGTTACGAAATTTATAAAAAGGACGGGTCTAGATTAAATGAATGTATCTCGGCTACGAGAAATTTGTATTTTGTTAATAGAATAGAGTTCGATGCTTATCTTTTTAATAAAGCGCTATCAGCTGGTTGCGCATATAAACAAGATCGAGTGGTAAAGGTAGAAAATAAAAAAGTATTTTTAGCCTCAGGTTTAACTCTTGAATCGGAATTTATTATTGGGGCAGATGGCGCTAATAGCGTCGTGAGAAAATTTGTAAGTAATAAAGTTAGGGCGAAAAAAACTTTGGCCTTAGAAATCGAAGCTGATTATCAAGATATCGTTTGTTTAAAAGATGGTATATTCCCGCAATTATATTTTGGCTTTATTAATTGTGGTTATGCTTGGGTGTTTCCTAAAAAAAATAAAGCCTCGATAGGCATTGGTGGAATAATCGGCAAGAATGAAGCAGATATGGGGAAACTTTTTGCTGATTTTTTAACATTAGTTTTAGGTGCTAAGGCTGATAAATATAAAAGCGAAATTAAAGGCTTTCCCGTCCCGATGCATAATTTGCTTCGTAAACCGGTTAAAGATAATGTTTTGTTAATTGGCGATGCGGCTGGATTGGTTGATCCGATTACCGGAGAAGGAATTCATTACGCCGTTTTTAGCGGCTTAGCAGTAGCACGTTGTATCTTGGGTAATAATACAAAAGAAAATTACGAAAAATATTTTTATAAAAATTTTTACAGAGAATTTGTAATTGCCGACATTTTTAAAAGAATATTTTTTTATAGAACTTTGCACCCTTATTTTTTAAAAAAGATAGGTGAAGGTAAAAAGTATGTTAATTTGTGTTTTGATTTAATTTCAGGTGAATTTGAATATTCAAAACTTCTAAGGAAAATATTAACGAAACAAAAATAATTACTATAATAATATCAAAAATAAAATTTTAGAAATTAAAACTATTAATGGGTTAAACAAAAACTCTTTTTCTTACTGTGCGCAGCGAGGAGGAATTATTACTTCATTAAAATTAAATGGTCAAGAGATTTTATATTTTGATGAAGAAACTTTTTTAGATTCAGAGAAAAATGTTAGAGGCGGCATCCCCATTCTTTTCCCTAACGCCGGAGCATTAAAAGAAAATTCGGAATTTCCTGATTTAAAACAGCATGGCTTCGCGAGAAATTTAGTTTGGCAAGATGAGAGTGTGGGCAATGAATTAAAAGAATCATTAATATCTAACAAGGAAACAAGGAAACTATATCCTTATGATTTTAATTTTTCTTTGTTAGGAAGGTTTGAAGAAGATAATTCCTTCACCTTAGGCTGTAATATAGAAAATAAGGAAGAGATTGCGTCCTTACCAATTTCAATGGGCTTTCATCCTTATTTCAAAGTTCCAAACAGTGAAAAAAATAATATTAACTTCGATTTTGCGGGAGGAGAAGAAGCGGAAAATAATAGAGAAGTTTGGATAAGCGGTGGAACTTTGTATTTAGATAATCCCAAATTAAGAAATCCGAAAGCAGTTTTGAAAATCAAAATTCCCGAGCTGGGAACGCTTGTTATAGACGCTTCGATTGAATACAAAAAAATCTGGATTTGGTCTCAACCGGGAAAAGACTTTATTTGCATAGAACCGATAATGAGAGATGTAGATGGCTTACTAAATAGCCCGAAGATAATTAGGCCAGGAGAAACATTTTCTGCTAATATTAATTTTAAACTTCAAGAATAAACTCTTTATTATTTCTTTATTATCTTTTTATCGCCTCATTTGACTTCTTTAGTCTTTTGGGGTAATTTGTGATGATGCCTAATTTTATTTAATTAGGTTATTATTTGAAATTTCTTTAACAATTATTAATATTAATCACTAATCTTAAAACACGGAATCATGAAGAAAACGGTTATGCATTTTTACCGACCCGGAGAACAGGGGGTCGAGTTATGTTACAACATCGAAGTAAATAAGATGTTGAGTGAAAAAGAGCTTAAGATTCTTAAATGGCTTTTAGCCGAGACTTTTGAAGCTTGGCGTTTATCTACTAAAACTTCTTTACCCGAGGCTATTGAAATTGGCCCAAGACTTGGTGTCGCAACTCCTTTTAACTCCAATGCTTTATCAATCCTGAACAGTTGCGGCTTTGGGGAAAAAATTACTCGCCTTGAGGTATCGAGACGTATTGTCGGGGCGAAAGTTCCTTTTGATCGGATGAGAGAATGTATTTATCCGGAGCCTATAAAAACTTTTTCAACCGGCCAAGAACCGGCGGAAGTTTATGAAGTCCAACTCATCGAAAAAGGTTTAGCCGCTTTTAATGAAATTGAAGGCTTGTCGATGGATGAATATGACAAGCAGTTATATTATGATTATTTTGTTGTTGAACTGAAACGTAATCCGACGATTGTCGAGATTATAGATCTTATGAATGCTAACAGCGAACACTGTCGGCACGGTTACTGGAAGGGTAAACAAGTTATTGATGGAGTAGAGATGCCGGAGACGCTGATGGACATTGTCCAGTCAACTCTAAAGGCTAATCCGTCTAATAGCTTAGTTGCTTTCAGAGATAACTCAAGTGTTATTATCGGTTATGATATTTGGACACTCATTCCTGATAAACCGGGACAAGCATCTGAATTCACCGAACAATTAGTTGAATATCACTTTTTGTTTACAGCGGAAACTCATAATTTCCCTACCTTTGTTTCACCATTTCCTGGTGCACAAACTGGAACTGGCGGACGAATTCGCGATGATGAAGCAACTGGATGTGGCGGCTTGGTAGTTGCTGGAACAACTGGGTATGCAGTTGGCAACTTGAATCTTCCTGGATATTTTTTGCCTTGGGAAAAGCCTTCCGTTTATCCGAGCAACTTAGCTTATGCCCAAGACATAATCATCTTTGGTTCTGACGGAACGAGCCGTTATGGAAATGAATTTGGCGAACCGGTTATTCAAGGTTTTACTCGTTCTGGAGCGTATTATTTACCTAACGGTATCCGTTATGAATGGTTAAAACCAATTTTATTCACCGGTGGTGTAGGCCAAATAGATGCGCGTCATCTGGAAAAACAAAATGCAGAAAAGGGAATGCTGATTATTCAAATCGGCGGTCCGGCTTGTCGTGTTGGTTTTGGTGGTGGAGCGGCATCTTCTAAAATGCAGGGAGAGAACAAGGAATCGGTTGATTTTAACGCTGTTCAGCGTGGTGACCCTGAAGTGGAGAAAAACATGGATAGGGTTATTCGCGCTTGTATCGAGATGGGCGATTTCAACCCCATTGTGAGTATTCATGACCAAGGAGCCGGTGGCCCCGCCAATGTCCTCAAAGAATTAGTTGAAAAAGCTGGTGGGAAGATTTATATTCGGAAGATAAATTCCAGCGATCCAACCATGTCCGTTCTTGAGTTATGGGTTTGCGAATATCAAGAGCGTATGGGTCTACTTATTAGACCGGAACACTTAGAATTATTCCAAGCAATTTGTGACCGAGAAGGGGTAAACTGTGAGGTTTTAGGTGAAGTGACCGGTGATGGTATTTTTACAGTTGTTGATAGTAAAGATAATACCACTCCAGTTCAAATGGAACTGCAAAAAGTTTTAGGCAATTTACCGCAAAAAACTTTTACATCCGAAACAATTCCTTTAGGACTTAAACCTTTAAATTTGCCAAAAGAATTAACCGTTTTTGAAGCTTTAAATCGAGTGTTAAGATTACTTTCGGTTGGTTCAAAAAGATTTTTGGTTAACAAAAAAGATCGGAGTGTTACCGGTTTAGTCAAACAACAGCAATGTTGCGGTTATCCACAATTAGCAGTTGCTGATGTTGCGGTTATTTCCCAGAGTCATTTTTCCAATAATCATGGTTTATATTCAGGCGCGGCCATATCCATTGGCGAACAACCCGGTAAAATGTTGGTTAACGAAATGGCGGGAGCTAGAATGGCGGTTATTGAAGCTTTAACTAATATCGCAAGTGCCAGGATAAGCAATATTAAGGATGTTAAATGTTCTGCTAATTGGATGGGAGCTCCTAAGCTTCCAGGTGAGGGTGCGAGAATGTATCGCGCCGCCGCCTCGATGCGCGATTTAATGATCAAGCTTGGGATTGCAGTTGATGGCGGTAAAGATAGCTTATCTATGGCTACCAAAGTCAAACATCCTAATGGAGAAACTGAACTCGTAAAATCGCCGATGGAACTTGTGATTTCTGCTTATTGCTCGATGCCCGATATTACTAAAGTTGTTAATCCAGATATTAAACGTCCCGGAGAAAGCAAAATTTTGCATATCGATTTAGCTGGTGGAAAATGCCGTTTAGGCGGTTCCGCTTTAGCTCAAGTATACGAGCAATTAGGCAACAAATGTCCGGATATGAATGATGACGTATTATTTTTAGACGCTTTCAATCTTATTCAGAATTTTGTTGAGCGGGATTTAGCCCTATCTTTGCATGATATAAGCGACGGTGGTTTAATCGTTAGTTTACTGGAAATGCTTTTCTCTGGAGACTCTGGTTTTAGAGGAACGATTAATTGCGGAACCAATTCTTATCTTAGCAAAATGTTTGCTGAAGAAGCCGGTTGGCTGATGGAATACTTACCAGAAAATGAAGAAGGCATTGTTGCCTTATTAAATTTCTACGAGGTTCCTTACCAGATTATTGGGAATACGATTGTTGATAGGCAGGTGACGATTTTTGGTCGAAAGAATAATCAAAGCAAGAAAGTGATTCTTGATAAGGATATGATTGATTTAAGACAAATTTGGGAATCAACAAGCTATGAATTAGAAAAATTGCAGTGTAATCCTAAATGTGTTGAAGAAGAAAAGTTAAATATCAAGAATATCCATCAACCTCCTTATCGCTTGAGTTTCGTTCCGGAGCTGACTTCACTTGCTATTTTAACTATGAATAGTGAAGACAAGCCAAAAGTAGCGATCATCCGGACAAAAGGCTCAAACGGTGACCGGGAGATGAATTCCTATTTTGAATTAGCTGGTTTTAAGGTAACAGATATTCATATGCATGATTTGCTAAATGGAAAAGTTAATTTGTTGAAATTTAGAGGAGTTGTTTTCGTTGGCGGATTTGCTAACGCTGATGTCTTTGATGCAGCTAAAGGTTGGGCGGCAATTATTTTGTTCAACGAAAAAGTTCAACAAATGTTTGATGATTTCTATGCCCGTCCTGATACATTCTCACTCAGTGTTTGCAACGGTTGCCAATTAGCCGCTCTTCTAGGTTGGATTCCGGTTAAAGGAACGCCTGATATCAGAAAAGCAAGATTTATTAAAAACAAATCTGGCCGGTTTGAATCACGTTTTCCGACAGTTACCATTTTACCTAGCAATGCCATGATGCTTAAAGGTATGGCCGGTTCTACTTTGGGTATTTGGTCGGCACACGGAGAAGGTTTGCTTCATTGCGATGAATCGATGTTATCGCTGATTAAAGAAAAAAACTTAGCTCCAATTCGTTTTGTTGATGATACTGGTTCTATCACCGAAAAATACCCCTTTAACTCCAACGGTTCAGCCGATGGTATTACTGGGATTTGTGATGAAACTGGTCGTCATTTAGCGATGATGCCTCATCCGGAGCGTACATTCTTAAAATGGCAATGGGCTTATATGCCGGAAAAGTGGAAGCAAGAATTACGAGCTGCCCCCTGGATGATGATGACCCAAAATGCCTTTGAATGGTGCATGAAGAAAAAATAAAATTTGTACCACACTATTTTATCCCCGTTTGTTTAACGACAGGCGGGGATTTTTTTGCTTATAAAGCAGTTTTCATACTATACTGTTAAGACTATGAAACAAAAAGAAGCTTTAGCAATTTTAGAAGCGGGGCATAACGTTCTTTTAACCGGACCGGCGGGAAGCGGGAAGACTTTTTTATTGAATCAGTATATCGCTTATTTAAAAAAGAAAAATATCGGCGTTGCCATTACTGCCTCAACCGGTATCGCCGCGACGCATATCGGAGGACGCACTATTCATTCTTGGGCGGGAATTGGAATCAAAGATCATTTAAGCTCGAGCGAGATTAAGGCGCTTACTAAAAAACCATATTTAAAAAAACAATTTGAGAAAACCGAAGTTTTAGTGATTGATGAAATTTCAATGCTTCATGCTCATCGCTTAGATATCATTGATAGTGTCTGTCAGGCGTTTAAGAAAAATCTTTTACCATTTGGTGGGATTCAAATTATTATGTCCGGTGATTTTTTTCAACTCCCACCGATATCATCAGGGTCAGAAGAGGCAGAATTTGTTTATAAAGCTAATGTTTGGTCGGAAATGGATTTAAGAGTTTGCTATTTAGATGAACAACATCGCCAAAACGATAAAAAAATAACTCGAGTTTTAAAAAGTTTAAGAGATGATAATGTTGGTTCTGATATAATCGAATTATTAAAGGGAAGAATGAACCAGAAAATCAAAACAGGAGCGAAACCAGTTCGCCTATTTACTCATAACGCCGATGTTGATGCTATTAATAATTCTGAACTTCAAAAAATCGATGCGCCAGAATTTACTTATTGCATGACGAGCGATGGTGAAAAAAAATTAGTTGAATCTTTAAAGAAAAATTGTTTAGCGCCGACCGATTTGATTTTAAAGAAAGGGGCGCTGGTTATGTTTGTAAAAAATAAATTTAAAGATGATAAAACGGTTTACGTAAATGGGAGTACAGGGGTGGTGGTTGATTTTGATGACAACAATTTTCCGATTGTCCGTTTGAATTCGGGTGAAAATATTTTAGCGATACCGGATAGCTGGACTATCGATGACGATAATAGAGTCCTCGCTAAGATTACTCAGCTTCCGCTTCGTTTAGCTTGGGCAATTACCGTTCATAAGAGTCAAGGCATGACTCTAGATAGCGCTGAGATTGATTTAAGCCGCTCTTTCGGCTATGGTATGGGTTATGTTGCTTTATCACGTTTAACAAGTTTAGAAGGTCTATATCTTTTAGGTATTAATGATATGGCCTATAAGCTTGATCCTCAAATATTTTCTTATGATAAAGAACTTTTACTTCTCTCCGAACAAGCAAAATTAAATATTAAACAAAAATCTTACAAAAAACAGGGAAGTCTGATTTATTAGAACCCTGTTCGCTAGCAATTAAATTATATGGAAAAATCCTATAAGTATTTTAGCGTTATCAGCGTATTTTTCGTTTCAGTTTTACTTATTTCTAATATCGCTTCAACCAAGATAGTTGATTTAAAATGGTTTACTTTCGATGGGGGAACACTGCTTTTCCCGATGAGTTATATCTTTGGTGATATTTTAACTGAAGTATATGGTTATAAAAAATCAAAGCAAGTAATTTGGTTGGGTTTTTTCTCAGCCTTAATTATGGCTTTAGTTTTAATGTTGGTCGGTAAATTACCGTCGGCTCCTGGCTGGGATAACCAAGACGCTTATAATATAATTTTAGGTTCAGCGCCGAGAATCATTTTAGCAAGCCTAGCTGCTTATTTCTGTGGTGAATTTATTAATTCATTTATTCTCGCGAAGATGAAAATAATCACCAAGGGAAAATATCTTTGGACTAGAACTATCAGTTCGACAATAGTCGGAGAGTTTATTGATAGCTTAATTTTTGTGATAATTGCTTTTGCTGGAGTTTTGCCGAATTCTTTACTTATCACCCTGGTTGTTTCTAATTATATTTTTAAAACTTTAATTGAGATTTTATTTACACCGCTTACTTATAGAATTGTTGGTTTTCTGAAGAAAAGAGAAGCTGAAGATTTCTATGATTATAAGACTAACTTCAATCCTTTTAGCAATTAGGATTTAACATTATTCTCTTCGCTTAAAGCTAGCCATCTTTCCTCTTTATCTTCGATTAATCTTTTAATATCTTCTAACTCTTGAACTTTTTCTGATTTGTAGTCGCTGTAATGTTCTAAAAAATATTCCATTAGTTCCTGCTTGTAAGTCTGCATTTTTTCTAATTCTCTCTCAAGAGATAAGATCTTTTTTTGTCTCGCTTTATTTTCTAAGTAGTGCTCTCTATCAAGCGATTTATTTTCAGATGGAGCAGATTTTTCTTCCTCTTCCGCTTTTTTCCATAATTGTTTTTCTAATTTAGTGACATATTCATTATATTCTTCATGGCAACGCTTAGCTTGGCCATTTTTTATTTCCACGATTCCGGTTGCTACCAAGCTAGAAAATGTTCTATCATGACTTGCAAAAAATACAGTTCCGGAAAATTTCTGTAAAGCAATTGCTAACGCCTCGGTAGTTTCAAAATCAAGATGACAAGTCGGTTCATCTAAAACTAAGATATCCGGTTTAGAAAGTAATAGCCCCGCTAAAAGAAGGCGAGATCTCTCGCCGCCTGATAAAACAGAAATCGGCTTTTTGAGTTCTTCTTCTCGAAATAGGAAGTCTCCGGCCATTTTTAAGACAGCTTCAGTTTTTAAATCCGATGAAGCAACGCGGCGGATGAAATCACCGGCTTGTTCTTGCTCGTTCATAGCATCCATTTCTTCTTGCCCATGATAGACTAGATGGGTATTAGCGGCGAAGCGAAATGATCCGCCAAGTGCGGGAATGCGGCCGGTTATAGTTTTAATTAAAGTAGTTTTACCTTGGCCATTTAGGCCAAGAATCGCTAATTTTTCTCCCGAGCGACAATCGAAATCTATACCCGCAACTACGACGTTATTCTCGTACCCAATATCTAAATTATTTATTTTTAAAGCAAAGTTATTTTTTTTAGGAACCGCGGGGATAGTTATTCTATTTATTCCGGCTTCATGCTCAATAGTGATTCTTTTTTCTTCTAATTTACTTATTTTGCGCACGACGGCTTGAGCTTGTTTTGCTTTAGAAGCTTTATAACGAAAACGATCGACAAATTCTTGCCAATGTTGTTGTTGTCTTTCTAAGCTTTCATTAGCTTTAATAAGAGTGCTTAGTTTTTGCTCTTTAAAAGCGAGATAGGCTTCAATATTTCCTGGGTAATGATAACAACCAGTTTTAGAAATTTCTATAGTTTCTTGGCAAGTGCGCTTGAGAAATTCACGGTCATGAGAAATAATTAAAAAACTTCCCCGATAAGCGCTGAGATAATTTTCTAGTAAGATTAAAGTATTTAAATCTAAATAATTACTTGGTTCGTCAAGTAAAAATAGATTGGGTTCTTTTAGAAGCATCCCGGTTAGGCGCAAACGCATCCGCCAACCACCGGAAAGACTGCTAGCATTTTGTTTTAGTTTATTAGCGTCGAGTTCAAATTTACTAGCGACTTGTTGCGCTCTCCACTCTGGACGGCCACTTTGACGAACTAAATAACCAAGAGCACTTTCGTCTTCTTCCCAATCGTTATTTTGTTTTAGGTATCCAATACTAGTATCTTCGTGAATTATTATTTCGCCGCTATCAGTACTTTCTTCGCCGGTTAGAATGCGAAATAGTGTGGACTTACCGGCACCATTTTTTCCGATCACGCCTATTTTTTGTTTTTCGGAAATAACAAAAGAGAGGTCAGAAAAAATTTTTTGGCCGCTATATTCTTTACTCAAATTGTTTACTTGTAAAAGGATAGACATATCTAGCCATATCATAGGCTAAGATAGGCTTTAAGGCAATATTTGTTGCCTAAATTATGTATTTTTTGTTAATTTAATGCTAAAGTGTAATTTAGAATTTAAATCCCGCAAAAATAAACAGGTTTATGTCTATTGATAGCCAATTATTATATTTTCTCGGTTTTTTTCTCGCTGTTAATCTGATTGCCTTTTTTATCATGTTGAGCGATAAAATAAAATCAACTAAGTTAGGGTCTTCTCGTATTTCGGAAGGGATGCTATTCTTCTTAGCAACAGCTTTTGGTAGCTTGGGTGTTTATGTTGGAATGTTTGCGTTTAGGCATAAAACGAGGAAATGGTATTTTTTACTTGGTATTCCGCTTTTAATGATAGAAAATGCGGCATTTATATATTTTTTATATTTATTTTTATTTAAAAGGTAATGTATGTTTACTAATAATAAATTTGGTTTAAAGCCAGGACAAATTATCGGCTCGTTAGCAATTATGTTAGCGGCTTTATTTTGGAGTATTGATGGCTTATTTATTCGGCCAAAATTTTATGTTCTTCCGGCTGAGTTAGTCGTCTTTCTAGAGCATGTTCTTGGCTTTGTAATTTTGAGTCCGTTTATTTTTTTATCTTGGCATAAGATTAAATCGCTAAGTACTAAAAGTTGGCTGGCCTTGGGTTGGATTAGTGTATTCGGCGGTTTGATTGGAACTATTTTTATTACTAAAGCCTTTTTTTCAGCGATGGACGGGGAAGTTAGTTTTGCGACTGTAGTTATCTTGCAAAAATTGCAACCAATCTTTGCTTTGTTACTCGCGCGTCTTATTCTAAAAGAAAAATTAGATAAGAGATTTTATCGATGGGCTTTGATTGCTATTGTCGCTAGTTATTTTATTGCTTTTGCAAAAACTGGTTTAGATCTCTCGGGAGTTAATTGGACACATAGTGGGGCTTTATTTGCTTTTATTGCCGCTTTTGCTTTTGGTTCTTCAACGGTCTTTGGTAAGCGCATTTCTAACCACCTTGATTACAAAGCGGTAGCCGCTTTACGTTTCGGCTTAACTTCGATTTTAGCACTTATTTTAATAGCGATTACTGTACCATTTAAAAATTTTGGCGTTGTTAGTCCTGAACAATGGGGACTACTCGGTATAATTGTTTTGACTTCAGGAGCCGGTTCGATGTTTGTTTATTATTTTGGTTTACGTCGCGTTCCCGCTTCAGCCGCAACAGTCTTGGAATTATTTTGGCCATTTTCCGCTCTAGTTTTAGATTATGTTTTTAACCATAATTATCTTAACTTATTACAACTTATTGCCTTAGGAATTCTTTTATTCGCTTTTTATAAAATTTCTGTTCTTGGACGTTTGAAAAAAATAACTTTCACGGGCCGAGTTATTCATGGCCAAGGTAAGGGGAAATTATTAGGTTATCCGACAGCTAATTTAGATAAAGTCGATTTAGATATTGCTCATGGCGTTTACGCAGTAAAAGTTAATTTTGATGGTAAAAATTATTTAGGTTTGATGCATTTCGGTTTTAAGGATGTTTTTCGAGAAGAAGTATCTTTAGAGATTTTAATTAAAGATTTTTCTAGTGATATTTATGGCGAAGAATTAAGAATAGAGATTTTAGGAAAAATTAGAGAATTGGAAAAATTTGCTAATCCGGAACTTTTAGTTGAAGCGATTAAAAAAGATTTAGCTAGTTTAGAAATGAACGCTTATTAGTTTTTATGAAATACGATTTAGCAGTTATTGGCGGCGGTGCCTCCGGACTGATGGCCGCACATAGAGCTAGTGAGCTAGGCCATAAAGTTATTGTAATTGAGAAGAACCCGCGCTTGGGGGTAAAACTACTCATAACCGGGGGCGGACGTTGTAATGTTACTAACAATATTCCTGATTATCGTTTAATGGCTACCAATTTCGGAGCAGCTAGTTCATTTTTACTCTCGGCTTTTAGCCGCTTTGGCGTTTTAGAAACGATAGACTTTTTTGAGAGCCGCAATGTAAAATTAAAAACTGAAAATGATAATAAAGTTTTTCCCGTTAGCGACATAGCAAATGATATTTTAAATGTTTTAGTTGATGGGATTAAAGAGAAGGGCGGGGTAATTCAAAAATCTAGTCCAGTTAGCGATTTAACTCTAAAAAATAATAAAATAGAGAAGGCGGTTCTACTTAGTGGAGAAGAAATTTTAGCTGATAACTTTTTAATTGCAACGGGTGGTTTATCATATCCGGGAACCGGTTCAAGCGGCGATGGTCATTTGCTCCTTGAAAAGCTTGGGCATACCATTAAACCTTTACGTCCGGCGCTTACTCGTATTTCAACGAAAGAAAAATTTGTTTATGATTTAGAAGGTTTAAGCTTAGAAAATGTTGTTTTGAATTTATACTTGAAAAATAAAAAAGTCGCCAAGGAGCAGGGAGCGATTATTTTTACCGCAACTGGACTTAGCGGACCGGCGGCGATAAATATTAGTCGTTTTGTTGATTTTAAATTTGCTTCTAATTATAGATTAGAAATAGATTTACAACCGGAATATTTGAAGGAGGAATTGGATAAAAAATTATTAAGTATTATATCAACTAGTAATAAATTTTTAAAAAATAGTTTAGAAGAATTTTTACCCGCGCGTTTAGCGGAGACAATTTTAATTTTAGCTGGACTGAAAGTTGAACGGATGTCTAATTCAATTAGCCGGGAAGAGCGCAAGAAATTAGTCGAGGTAATGAAACTAATTAGTTTACAAGTTAAATCGATTGAAGGTTTTGATAGAGCGATGGTTACTGTAGGCGGTGTTGATTTGAAAGAAGTTGATTCTAAAACGATGCGTTCAAAAATAATTTCTAACTTATTTCTAGCGGGTGAAGTGCTTGATATCGCTGGGCCGACTGGCGGTTATAATCTCCAGTCCGCTTGGAGTACCGGTTGGGTCGCGGGAGATTCTATTTAGCGACATAACATATTTGGAATTTAAAAAGGATTGCTGGTAAGGCAATCCTTTTTTGTTAGGTTTAACTGTTCAGTGCTGAGGCTACTTCCAACGCTTCCTGCAGACTTAAGTCCCTTGTGGGTTTAGGTTCAGGAAGTTTTATTTTCGGCAGCTCTTTTTCAGTCGCTACTTTGCATGCTTGAAAAAAACCTTCGCGGCCTTTAAAAGGTCCATTTTCGTTTTGAAAAACCACCTGAGTCCCCGGGACTTCGGTGATAGAGAGTAATGCCGCTTCGGTGTGCATTGGATTTCCCGCATCCTCAAACGCGACACCGATCACGACAATTCTATCATCGAGTAAAGTGTATCTTAAAAATGCATCGCCACAACCGGTTAAGTGGTTGGCCCAACCAGCGCCCATAATAATAACATCAACTTTTTTCTGGACTAATTCCTTCAATAGTTTTTGGACATCAAGAGTGTTGCGATGTTGGCTCCTAACGTATACACCGATTACATCAACTTTGTCTTGGACGGTGTTGAGGAATTTAAATCCCTTATCGGATTGCGATAAATCACTTATCGATCCGACGATAATTGCCATTTTTCTTTTCATTTTACAAATTTAGGTTTAAATTTAAGCACGAAGTTCGGCTCCCATGCAATTTTTCAAATAATCATCCAGGTCGTAGCCGGTAATCATTTTACAGATTCTCGGGTATCTTTCTGCGGCCTCTGAAATTACCCAATCAGGTATTTCCAGATTTTGAACAAACTCAATGTATTGTTCGTACTCTGGATTCTCGGATTTTAACTTGTTGATACCAATTATTGGTTGACAATTATCATCAAGGAAGGGAGTAAGGACAGTTGCGCCCCAATCACGTACCGGCTGTTTGTCCAAGAATTTTGGATCTCGACCTTTTTCCATGGCAAGTTTCCAATCTTCTTCTTCGGCAAATCGCGAAGAGTCAGGAGTAAGGATTTCATCAGCCAATTTACCTCCAACTTCAAACTTGGTATCCAAAATTATGATACCTTTTTTTTGCGCATAGGCATAAGCGATTTCATAGGCCCTCTTTAAATCTTTAACCATTTGACGAGCTTCGTCTTCCTTACCTAAATTTTTCATCTGATTATAGAAATAGTCGACATCTTTGTTGATGTCGTTGCCAAATTCGGCTTTAGTGGAAGGTGTAAAAATTGGTTCGTCTAATTTAGACCATTTCTGTAAGCCAAGAGGTAGTTGTTGCCCGGCAACGATTCCATTCTCTAAATAACCAGGCCAGATCGAGCCGCCAACATGACCACGGAAAATAAGTTCTGCCGGATACATCTGACCGGAAAGATTTTCTACCACCAAACAGCGTTCGATTGGTAGCTTTGAGAGATACCCCATTCTTAAATCATAAGCGAAATTAAATTGCTTATTCATTTTGGACGGAATTAGATGATGAGGAAAGTCCTTTAAGACTTCCGTCAACCAAAAATGAGTCAAGACGGTAAGTGATACGCCTTTTAGGGGAACAAGAGCTTTCAATACATAATCAAAGATACTAATTCTGTCGCTAGCGACAACCAGTAAGAATTTGTCATGTCCTAAGAGGTTGCGTAGCGACCAAGTGTCGCGTACTTTTCCTTGGGAAAGCCTAATTAGCCCCATACTTAAAAGATATTGGCTAAGCCAATCGTTTTGGAGTTCTACAGGAATTTTTTGCATAATAAATTGTTTTTAATGAACGATTGTAGGGTTATTAGCCCCGAAAATTAACTCTGAATACTATAATTTTAGTATCAAGAGATATTAATATAAAAGCAAATAAATGTCAAAATTTTGCTAGTTTATGCTAATTTGACAATAAAAGGTAATTGATGTTACTATTACTTTTTGTTATTTAAAAACTAAAATTTTTTTTCAAGTACTAACCAAAAAAAATCGTGCAACATGACTACCAGAAAAAGTATGTATGAACGCCTTGGCGTTGACCCTGAAAAAACAATTGTTCGACAAAGTTTTAAAGATATCATTAATAATGAATATCCTTGGGCCTTTGTTAACATTATTACCGACCCAACTAACAAAAGAAGAGTTGTTACCCAGCATCAAGATGGCGATGGCTCAAAATTTATTCAGCGCTTATTGCATTACTATGAATTTGGAGACGATACCGTTTTTGAAGGGATGGTTGATGATGCCCTGTCTATGAATGCCGGCGATATTTCTGCTTCCGGATTTGTTTTCGGGCCATGGCTGATGTCCGATGTTCTCAATTTAAACCTGGATGGGGAATTAAAAGAAGTAATTTTACGCGCTGTTTCTCGTCGTTTTACTTATTTAATTGATTTGTATTATCAGCGTGGTTTTGACATCAAATTTCTTGGTGGTGAAACAGCTGACTTACGCGATCAAGTTCGTTCCGGAGTTTTTGACATCGCTATTATGGCCTGGGCTAAAAAGTTTGAAGTTGTGACTGGCAACGTAAAACCAGGAGATATCATTTTTGGCTTACTAAGCGATGGTCGAGCAATTTGGGAAACACATAGAAATTCAGGGATTATGTCTAACGGGTTAACTTTAAGTCGCAGTTGTTTAATGGATAAATCCTTTGATGAAAAATATCCGACCCTGAAAAGAGACGGTGAGTTTTTTAAAGGTCGTTTTCAACCTAACGATTGTCCTGATATTCTTGGCGGTATGTCGGTCGGCGAAGCTATTTTATCACCAACCCGCCAATGGGCTTTCATTATTCGTGAAATAATTGTCGAGCTGAAAGCAAAAGATGCTTTGCACATGCTTCATGGAATATCCATGAATACTGGGGGTGGCGTTACAAAGATTTCACATGTCGGGAACAATGTCTGTTACATTAAAAGAATGCCTACTCCTCCACCAATTTTTCAATTGATTCAACAAGAATCAGGTGAAATTTGGGAGGATATGTATCGCGATTTTAATTGCGGGGTAGGGATTGATATAGTAGGAGAAAATAATCCTATTTTAAGACAAGCAATCGAAATCGCAACCGATAGTTGCGGTATAAATTTCAAACAGCTTGGCAAAGTAATTTCTTCCTCCGGAGCTAAACCGGGGAATGAAGTGATTTTGCAAACTCCTTATGGAGATTTTCATTACTGAACATTTTAAAAACATTATTGGTTTGATAAGAGGCCCCTTTTACGGAAGGGGCTTTTTTATTAGGGTTTTTGGCTCTTGTCGCTGTACACAATATATAGTATAATAAATAGTACTCCGACCACTACATAAGCTAAAACATCGGATATTAAAAAACTAAGATGACTATAAAATTATGTCTAAACGAATCACTCTATACAGTGGTGAAATCAAAGAAATTTCTACTTCTGATTTAGAAAAAAAATTAATTTCCGCCGGGAAAAAATCAGGCCTACCAGGCGAGAGTATTAAAGCCGTTGCTGAGGAAACATTTTCTACTCTTTATGAAAATATGCCTGAACAGGAAGTTGACCGAGCCCTTATGCAATCTGCCGCTCAACATATTAAAGACGACCCGGCTTATGACAAATTAGCCGCTGGCTTACTTTTAGAATTAATTTATCTTGAAGCATTGGGCGTTAGTTCTAGCGATGCAAATTTTTTAGAGATATATAAATCTGCTTGGGGAAAAGAGCTAAAAGCGGGAATTGAGAAAGGTTGGCTTTCACCAAAATTAGAAATTTTTGATTGGAACAACTTATCGGAATTAATTAAGCCGGAAAGAGATGATTTATTTACCTACGCTGGGCTGGAAACCCTGTCTCGTCGCTATATGATGCGTGATGATAAGCAAAAATTAATGGAAACGCCGCAATATTTTTGGTTGCGTTTAGCGATGGGCCTTGCCTGGAACGAAAAGAATTTAAATGAAGTAGCCGGTGAATTCTATGACAGGATGTCGCAACTATATTATATTCCCGGTGGTTCAACCAATGTTAACGCTGGTGCTTTGAAGCCACGCTTAAGCAATTGCTTTATTATGGAAATGGAAGATAACGTTGACCATATCGGAAAAACCGTCTCTGATGTTTTAAAATTATCTAAAGCAACTGGTGGAATAGGTTTAGCAGTTACTAAATTACGAGCAAGCGGTTCGCCAATTTCAACTAACAATACTTTTTCTTCTGGACCAATTCCATTTTTACATATTATTGATTCAGCAATTCGTGCAATTTCTCGAGCCGGAAAAAAAATGGGCGCCCTCTGTTTTTATATGGAAAATTGGCATTTTGATTTTCAAGAATATTTAGACTTAAAACAAAACGCTGGTGATGATTATCGTCGTACGAGAACTGCTAATACCGCTGTCTATATTTCTGATGAATTTATGAAACGAGTAAAGGCCGATGATTATTGGTATTTATTTGATCCTAAAGATACGGCTGATTTAGTTGATTTGTATGGCGAAGCTTTTAGTAGTCGTTATCAAGAATATTGTGCTATGGCCGAGTCCGGTGAATTAAAGGCTTATAAAAAAATTAAAGCGCTTGATCAATTTCGTCAGATTATAGTATCTCTCCAAGCGGCCGCGCATCCTTGGATAACTTTTAAAGATGCTATTAATGTTCGGGCTTTAAATAATAATACCGGAACAATTTATGGCTCTAATTTATGTACCGAAATAACTTTGCCGACCAATAAAGATAATGTTGCGGTTTGTAATTTAGCTTCTATAAATTTAGTTAGACATCTTAAAGAAGGCGCAGATGATTCGGGCGTTTCAACTAGAATAGAAATTAATTGGGAAGAACTTAACAAGAGTGTTCGTCTTGCTGTTCGTCAGCTTGATAACTTAGTTGATATTAATGAACCGCCGATTGAAGAGGCAAGAAATTTTGATACTCACAATCGAGCAATTGGTCTTGGTGTGATGGGGTTAGCTGATTTATTTGAAAGATTTGATATTGCTTATGATTCAGTCGCTGCTTATGAATTAACTGATAAGGTGATGGAATTCATTAGCTATCAAGCAATAGATGAAAGTACAAATTTAGCAAAAGAGAGAGGGACTTACGATAATTTTCCTGGCTCTTTGTGGTCAAAGGGTCTTGTTCCACTCGATACCATTAAAATTTTGGAAGATAATCGTACGGCTGGAGCAAATAATGATGGCGTAGCCTTAATTAATAAATCTTTTAGTCTTGATTGGAATAATTTACGCGCTAAAGTAAAAATTGGTATGCGTAATTCAACTCTAATGGCTATTGCTCCAACTGCTAATATCGGATTGGTCGCCGGAACTTCAACCGGAATTGATCCGCGTTTTGCCCAAATTTTTAGCCGCAACACCTTGGGTGGTAAGCACATGGAACTAAATATTAATTTAGTAACCAAACTAAAAGAGCTTGGATTATGGGAAAAGGCTAAAGATGATATTTTAGCATCATATGGCGATATTAGTGATCTTGATTATATTCCAGCTGAGATAAAACTCGTTTATAAAGATTCTTTTTCGGTCGATCCGCAAGCCTTTGTGGAAGTTGCTTCTCGTGCGCAAAAATGGGTTGATCAAGCGATTAGCCGTAATATGTATTTAGAATCAAGAGACATAGATAATGTAATGAAAGTTTATGTTGATGCTTGGGAGAGGGGATTAAAGACTACTTATTATTTACACATGAAGCCACGTCATAGCGCTGAACAAAGTACGCTCGCTATTAATAAATCAACTGCGATTGGGAAAGCTGGTTTTGGTGCTGTTAGTCGGTCCGGTTTTGGAGCCGTCGCCGTTTCCGTTAAAGTTGAAGCGACTGCGCCAATGCAAAATGAAGAGACTGAAGCTAAAAATGACTATAAAGCCTGCCCCATTGATCCTCAAGAAAGAGCGCAATGCGATAGCTGTCAATAATTTATTTATTAATATTTTTACATATATGATATTAGGAAAACCACTAAACGAAGATATGAATCTTCGCCCCATTAAATATCAATGGGCTTATGATTTATATAATCAGGCGGTAGCTAATACTTGGTTTCCGCATGAAATAGCGCTGGGGGAAGATTTGGATGATTGGCGCAAGATGACTGAAGATGAAAAAGGGGCGGTTAGTTTTTTGATGAGTTTTTTCAATCCGGGCGAGTTAATTGTTAACCGGACTTTAGCGCTTGGAGTCTATCCGTATTTAAAGGCGCCGGAAGCACACTTATATCTAGCCAAGCAGATGTGGGAAGAAGCAAATCATTGCGTTGCCTTTGAATATGTTTTAGAAACTTTTCCACTTGATAAGGAAAAGATTTTTGCTCAACATTTAGAAATCCCATCCATTAAAGCTAAAGAAGATTTTATTTCTAAATTTTTAAATCGCATGAACGATACGAGTTTAGATATTGAAACGCTCGACGGGAAAAGGGAATTCGTTCGTAATTTGGTCGCCTATAATATTGTTATGGAAGGAACTTGGTTTTATTCCGGCTTTATGGTTGCTTTAAGTTTTCGTCAGAAACAAAAATTAAAGAATTTCGGCTCAATGATTGATTGGGTAGTTCGTGATGAAAGTCTACATCTTAAATTTGGCATTAATTTAATTTTAACAATTTTGGAAGAAAATCCAGAGTTAGCTACTCCTGAATTTGCTGAAGAAATAAAAAATATTGTTATTGATGGCGTTAATTTAGAGACGGCTTATAATCGTGATATGTTTCCTCGCGGAATCTTGGGAATAAATGCTGATTATGTTAATCAATATGTTGAATATATTGCCGATAGACGTTTGGAGGAATTAGGCTTTGAGCCTCATTTTAAAACGATTAATCCGGCCCAATGGATGGCGACGGAAACTGATACTTTAGAACTCGTTAATTTCTTTGAGGCTCAAAATACTAAATACGAAGTTGATAACAGGGCGCATAAGGAATAATTTCTTGGATGTTTGGCAAAGAAAAAAGCTGCTTTTAGTTAAAGCAGCTTTTTTGCAAAGGACAATTTATAATTATTTTTATGATCATCTTTTCAAATACTTGGTTAACCCAAGTTCTTTAATGAGTTCAGTCATTTCACCTTGACCGATTCCAGGAGAGAATTGATGGTTTTTATCCACCTTTAAACATTTAGCTTCAAGATTTTTTTCAGCGTATTCTGCTAGAGCCATAATTTGGGTGTTGAAAATTACGCTGTATTTCTTGTCAGCCAAAGTGTTCAAAATCAATTTACCGAGTTCAAGCCCGGCATCTTCTTGAGTACCATTTCCAATCTCGTCAATGAAAATAAGCGATTTTTCTACTGGTACTTTTTGAATGTTTTGTAATAGGTTTTTAGTTTTTTTAACAAAAACCGTAGCCTTGGAGCCATCACCAGTATCATTAGTAACAGCACCGATTACATCTTTTACATCAAATTCAAATGATTCCGCAAATACCGGGAGTCCTGATTGAGCCAACCAGAGAGCTTGAAGTACACTGTTGCCAGCGACACTTTTCCCTCGGCCATGCCTACCTGTCAAACAAATCATGCGACCATTTATTTCCGGAAAAGAGAAGGGATACATTTTCTTTTTTTGCTCGAACATATCGATAGGAGCAAGATTCTTGAAAGTGATTCCGCTTTTTCCGTTCATAATTTTTGGAATACATAAAGGAACATTTTTTTCTTTAGCCAGGTTTTCAAAAACCTCCAATAAATTGCTTATTTCATACAATTCAGAGACCATTCCCCAGAAAAATTTTCTGTTGCTTAATAACTCCTTGCAAATAGGCCGATTGTCTTCGGTATTATAGATATTATTCAGAAAATTCCAACGAAACTCTGTATCAGTTCCTGTGGAAGATATCTTATAAGTTCTCCTCAGACAAAAGTCGAGATGTTCTGCAAAAAAAGCAATTGTTTTTGATGCTTTTTCAATAGCTGATATCGCATTTGCTTTAGTCTTTGCCTCTTCCAGCCGGTTCTGTATTAATTTTGCCTCTTCATTTGTATATCCTTTGTATTGATATCCAATCTCAGTCCGCAGATAAGCATCCTTAATATTGTGCAGCTTAATGCTAAGCGGTGTAATGCTTAGCCCCGAATCTCCATAGTTGAAGCTTACTAATATATCCGTCCCTGGCATTTTGCGCAGAAAATCAAATATCTCGTGTGTTTCTTCAGTGGAGTCAGATTTCAAGGTATTAAATCGTATCCCGGTTGTTTTATAGCCAGGATAGATAAGTCCGTTAATCCCATGGATGATGTCCTCTTTTAGTTTGTCCGGCATTTTCAGAATAAGGGCCGAACGTTTTGATTCTCTCTCTGCTTTTTTGTCGGCTAATACCTGGATTAATTTAGTGATTCCTAATACTTTAAACAGCCATCCATTTTTGATGAATTTTGGAATGGGCGCCGTGTAATTGTACGACCAAGCAGAACTGAAAGCGCGTTGTCCGATAATTGTGTGTTCAATCTCTTTTTCATTCTGCAGATTAAATTCCAATATGCCCTCCATGAAGGTTACTTTTTTCAAATCTGCAGAAATACGTTCGGCCATGTTTTTTTCATAGACCCTTAAACCGTTAGCAGCTGCCATAGCGTTCATAAACTCTTTTACTCTTTGTGGACAGTCATCATTGAGTTTAAGGGTGGAAAGAAAGCTATCAGTTAGTTTCCAGTAAGCATTATCTTGCTCGTAAAATGCAAGAAAATCGTTTTCTGACATAGGAAGAGAAACGGTGTTTTCTAACAATGGCATGATCTCATTAAGCTTGAGACGAAATTCGGGATGATTCTGCATGAACGTCAAGAGTTCGTTTCTTGCCCTAATCTCTTCGAAATCATTTAACCCGCAGTTTTCTTTAAAGCGGGAAAGCATTTTTATTTCTGGGCGATGAAAATCGCCAGGGTTCAATACTACAAGCTTTTTAAGCTTGGGGTTGTTTCTCCAAAAAAAACCAGGAGAGCTTACGGTCGTCGTGTTTTTTTTCATGATTTTCTTTTTTTGGTTGTTTAATATTCAGTTTTTAATTATACAATTTAATTTTTAATACTATAATTTTATCTATATTTTGTCAATATTTATTTTATTGAAAATCCGTATTATACTGAACTTAGAATAAAAGCCGTTTGATTCGGCAATTTTTTGGTTATTAATAGAAAAAATATGAGTATTTTCAGCAAATTGTTCCCAGATGCAAACGATAAAGTAATTAGAGAGATGCAACCAATAGTCGATAAGATTAATGGTCTAGAGGAAGAATATAAGAAATTGAAGGAAGACGAGCTAAAAGCTAAGACCGGAGATTTTAAAAATCGTCTTGAAAATGGCTCATCTTTAGACGATATTTTGCCCGAAGCTTTTGCGGCAGTTAGAGAAGCGGCTAGTCGTATATTAGGTCAAAGACATTACGACGTTCAGCTAGTTGGCGGCATGGTTCTTCATCGCGGTCAGATTGCGGAAATGAGAACTGGTGAAGGTAAAACTTTAGTTGCGACCTTACCGATGTATTTAAATGCTCTTGAAGGAAAAGGTGTTCACTTAATTACCGTTAACGATTATTTAGCTCGAGTTGGCGCTGGTTGGATGGCTCCAGTTTATTATGCGCTTGGTATGAGCATTGGTGTTATTATTCATGATAATGCTTATATTTATGACCCCTCCCATATTGATGAAAGTCAATTTGACGAGCGTTTACAACATTTTCGTCGTGTTCCACGTCGCGAAGCCTATTATTGCGATATTACTTACGGGACTAATAATGAATTTGGATTTGATTATTTGAGAGATAACATGGTTTATTCTTTAGATCAGACTGTTCAACGCTCACTTCATTATGCGATTGTTGATGAAATTGATTCTATTTTAATTGATGAAGCTAGAACTCCTTTAATTATTTCCGCTCCAGCCGAAGAATCTGGCGATAGGTATACTAAGTTTGCGCAAATTGTTGAACATTTGGAGGAAAATGAAGATTATAATGTTGATGAAAAATTACGCGCTTCAACTCTAACGGAAGGCGGAATTACTAAAGTAGAAAAAATCTTAGGTTTGGGAAATATTTATGTTGAAGGTGGAATAAAGGAAGTCCATCATCTTGAGCAAGCTTTAAAGGCTAGGGTTTTGTTCAAACGAGATAGAGATTATGTTGTAAAAGACGGTGAAATTATTATCGTTGATGAATTTACCGGTCGCATGATGCCAGGTCGTCGTTATAGCGAAGGTTTGCATCAAGCGATTGAGGCTAAAGAGGGTGTACAGGTTCAAAAAGAATCGCAAACCATGGCGACTATTACTTTTCAGAATTTATTTAGAATGTATAAGAAGCTATCAGGTATGACCGGAACAGCCGCGACCGAAGCGGAAGAATTCCATAAGATTTATAAATTAGAAACGATTGTTATCCCGACTAATAAAGCAAACATTAGAAAAGATTTAAATGATTTGATATATCGCACGGAAATGGATAAATTTCATGCCGTTATCCGTGATGTTAAAGAACGAAATGCTAAAGGCCAACCGATTTTAATCGGTACGATTTCTATTGAAAAGAACGAAATTTTAACTGAACTTATGGAACGTGAAGGCTTAAGACCGCTCATGTTAAATGCTAAAAACCATCAAAAAGAAGCGGAAATAGTCGCTCAGGCCGGACGCAAAGGTGCAATTACACTCGCCACTAATATGGCTGGTCGTGGTGTTGATATTATTTTAGGCGGTAATCCTCCGATTAAAGAAGAACAAGAAGAAGTTAGAAATTTAGGCGGTTTGCATGTTGTTGGTACCGAACGTCATGAATCACGCCGCATTGATAATCAGTTAAGAGGCCGCGCCGGACGCCAGGGCGATCCTGGTTCTTCACAGTTCTATGTTTCGACCGATGATGATTTAATGAGAATTTTCGGCGGCGATAGGATGAAGGGGTTAATGAAGACTCTAAATGTTCCGGCTGATATGCCGATAGAAAACAAAATGATTTCTAAATCAATTGAAAGTGCTCAAAAGAAAGTTGAGGGCAACAATTTTGATATGAGAAAACATTTAGTTGAATATGACGATGTAATTAATAAACATCGAACCTCTATTTATAAACGTCGTCGTGAAATTATTGATATTAGCGAGGGCGTAAATAAAGATGAGGAGACTCCTAAAAAATTGTCAGAAATTATAGTCTCGATGATTAAGGAAGAAGTTAAGAATGTTATTATTTTTCATACCGCCTCTGAGCAAACAGCCGAATGGAATATTCAAGAAATATACGAAACCCTCAAGACCATTATTACAACCGGTGATGAATTAAAGGAAAAACTTTCTTCTTTTATCGCTGCTGGTGGACGAGCAGATAGTATTAGAGAAGCAATTACAAGTTACTTAGAAGAGGAAATAGCTAATAGATACAGAGTGATGTCGGAAAAATTTGATGCGGCTGGTGTTGATTTTAAGAGTATTGAAAAAGGAATTTTAATTAGAACAATCGATGAGCTTTGGGTTGAACATTTAGAAACTATTGATTATTTACGTCGTGGAATTGGTTTGCGCGGTTATGGTCAGCGCGATCCTCTAGTTGAGTATAAGAAGGAAGCATATTTGATGTATCAAGAGTTAAATGGACTAATTAATAAAAATGTTGCTTATTCTATTTTTAAGACCGGGGATGCTTTTGTAATGGCCGCTGAACAAACTATGGAAAATGAAGCGATAAAATTATTTGCGAGCCAACCAGAGAAGAAACTTGAATTTACCGGTGCTCAGAAAGAAATGCATAAACAAGCCGAGGAGCGTAATACTATTGATTTGATTAAAGAAAAAGTTAAGGATGAAGATGGTGATAAAGTAGGACGCAATGATTTATGCCCTTGTGGGAGCGGAAAAAAGTATAAGAAATGTCATGGGAAATAATAATATGACCGAAACAAATAAAGATCTTCGTCCTAAAGTTGGTGTTGGTGTTTATCTTGTTAATGATAATAATGAGTTATTGTTATCGTTTAGAAGTTCGGCTCATGCTGCTGGTTTTTGGTGTGCGCCTGGTGGGCACATGGAATATGGTGAAACATTTTTAGAAGCAGGCGCCCGTGAAACTAAAGAAGAAGTTGGTATCGATGTCAGTGGAGTCGATATTGTTGGCGTGATTAGTAATGTTTACCCGGAAGAAAATAAACACTATGTTACTATTCACATGAAGGCTAAAAAATATAGCGGAGAAGCTAAGTTAATGGAACCAGATAAATTTTCTGATATGAAATGGTTTCCATTGGCATCACTTCCAGAAAATATTTTTCCAGCTACTAAATCTTTTTTGAGTGAAAATCCTCTTTGTTTATGTGGTAGTGGGAAAAAATTTCGAGAATGTCATGGGAAATAATTTATGCCAATCTTAAAAGACAAGCCAACGCTTAAAGAAATTCAAGCGTATGTAAAAGAACTTGAAACGGAAAGAGGTTTTACGGATGTTTCGACTATTCAAAATTGCCTTCTTTTAGGAGAAGAAGTTGGTGAGTTATTTAAAGCGGTGAGAAAGACCGAAAAGATGAAAACTGATTTGAATTCCAGTTTTACATCGGTGGAAGAAGAATTGGCCGATATTATAATTTATATTTCTTCAATTGCAAACCAATATAATATCAACCTTGAAACAGCCTTTAGGAATAAAGAAGAAATTAATAAAAAGAGGGAATGGAAATAAAAATAAAATTATGAAAACATTAATCACAACAAATATTGTTGCTGGGGTAGTTATTAAGCGAGATAATAAATACTTATTGGTCCAAGAAAATTGTCCCGGTGGAAAAATCCATGAATTATGGAATTTTCCGGCCGGAAAAGTAGACGAAGGAGAAACAATAGAAGAGGCGGCTATCCGCGAAGCAAAAGAGGAATCTGGATATGAGGTTGAGTTGATTCGTAAGATTGATATATTTCAAGCCCATGCGCAAACCCCTCCCAAACACGCCTATGAGGCACGAATTATTGGCGGAGAATTAACTTGGCCTAAAGATGAAATTCTTAACGCCGGCTGGTTTACTTTAGAAGAAATTAAGAATATGAAAAATAAGTTGCGTAGTGAATATATAATGGAGGCGATAACTATTATGGAAAATGGAAAATAAAGATAAAATATACGCTGGGGGATTTTTATATAATTCTGAAACGAAAGAGGTATTGTTACACAAACGAGACGGAAATACTGAACATAATCCTAATCAATGGGCATTTTTTGGTGGAGCTGGGGAAAATGGTGAAACTCCAGTTCAAACGTTTATTCGAGAAATGAAAGAAGAACTAAATATTGATATTTTGGAAAATCAAATTAAACCATTATGCAATTATTTTAACAATAGGAGCCAAAGACATAGGAATATATTTTTTGTGGAAAGCCGGCTAGAAAAATCACAAATGCGGTTGGGAGAAGGAGCGGATTTTGATTGGATAAAACTCGATAAAGTTTTTGATTATGATTTGCATGATAACTCGGCTAGAGATTTAAAATTTTTTTTGAACATAATAAAATAGAAATATATGGGTTTTGAAAAACAATTTGCTTCAACCAAAAACCACATCGAAAAAATACCAGATCAAAATATTGATATTTTAAACAAGCAATTAGAGGAGGCTATTAAAGAAGATGATTTTGAGCAAGCTGTTGTTTTGCGTGATTTTATAAAGTTTCGTCAAGATAATAGTATTTGTTCTGAAATCGAAATGTCTGATTTGGTAGATTTTCGCGGTGAAGGAAATGGATGTATTTCAGAAGACGACCCAGAACATAGGGTGTGGGAAGGAATAGAATCGAAAAGAGATAAAATACGTTTTGAAGGAAAGGAAGAAATAGATAATTCCATCCTTTCAGGGTTTTTAACAGGAGAAGAAAAAAATATTGTAAAATTGGAACATAATTTAGACCGAAGGCTGGAAAAGCTTTCTGATAAAAAAGATGTTAGGCGCATTGATTTGCTTTTAAATCTCCGTGATAAATGCGAGGAAGCGAAGAAGATGAGAGATCTCGCTCAAGAAAAGTTAGATCAAGTTTGGCGGCCGTATCGTAAGCAAATGGGCTTATCTGATTGCGAATATGAAGAATATGATAGTGCTTATAACAAGGTAGATTTGACTGCGGCGCAAAAAAGTAAGTTAGATTATATACCGAGCTCTATACACCAACCAGCCGCTTATTGGCAACATGTATATGATAATTCTCGGTTATTGCTAGAAGTATTAAATGAAGCAATAGAAGAGTTGGAGCAATAATTAAATTAAAAGTTTAAGTATAAAAATAAAAATATGAAATCAGTCGTAATTTGCGGAAGTTCAAGCTTCGCTCCAGAAATGAGAGAATTTGCGAGTTCGCTTAAAGAACTAGGCGTAGTTGTTTTTGAACCGCATCTTTATCGCGCTTCTGGCGGAATTTGGGATGATATAAAAGATTCTGATAAAAAATTTGTTGCGCTGGGATTAACTCATGATCATTTTTATAAGATAAGAAAAGCTGATGTAATTTATATTTATAATAAAGATGGATATTCTGGCGTTAGCACAACTATGGAAATAGGATATGCAGCTGCTCTTGATAAACCTATTTATGCTCAGTCTGGGGACGATAAAGAAAATTGTCGTCCAGTACTATTTAGCGGAATTATAAAAACACCAGAAGAATTGATTAAATTTTTATAGAGCTATGAAAGAATTAAGTCTAGCGATAATTTGTAAAAATAATAAAGTTCTCCTTGGCTTTAAGAAACGCGGATTTGGAGCGGGTAGATGGAACGGATTTGGAGGAAAACAAGATGTTGGAGAAACAATTGAAGAAACGACTAAAAGAGAATTATTCGAGGAAGCGGGGATAGTGGCTGATGATTGTGAAAAAATTGGTATATTAAATTTTAAGTTTGAAGATGAGACTGATGATCTGCAAGTTCATATTTTTAGAATAGATAATTTTTCCGGCGAACCGATAGAGACGGAAGAAATGAAACCGCAATGGTTTGATGAAAAAGATATTCCGTTTGATAAGATGTGGGCTGATGATATTTTATGGTTTCCTTTGTTTTTAAGGCGAAAAAAGTTTAAAGGAGAATTCATTTTTGAGCATCCCTCAAATCCAAGCAGCGCTGGAAAGATAATCTCGCAAAAATTAGAAGAAGTAAATAAATTTTAAATATTATATGAATAAACAATCTGAAAACGAAAAACCAAAAAGCGCCTTCGTCCTGATGGAGGAAGAGGCTTTATCTTTTTGGAATCAATCTAATATTTTTGAAAAATCAATTACCAAAGAAGCGCCTAAGGGTGATTATGTTTTTTATGACGGACCGCCATTTGCGACCGGAACTCCACATTATGGCCATTTAGTCGGTAGCATTATGAAAGATGTCATTCCTCGTTATCAAACGATGAATGGCTATCGCGTTGAACGAAAATGGGGTTGGGATTGTCATGGTTTGCCGATTGAAAATATTGTTGAAAAAGAATTGGGAACCAAAACAAAAAAAGAAATTGAAAAATTAGGCGTCGCTAAATTTAATGATTTATGCCGTGCTCGCGTTTCAACTTATATTGATGAATGGAAAACGGTAATTAATCGTTTGGGTCGTTGGGCTGATATGGAAAATTCTTATCGCACCATGGATTTAAATTACATGGAAACTATTTGGTGGGAGCTTAAGCAGCTTTGGGATAAAGAGTTAATTTATAAAGCTCATCGCTCGATGCATATTTGTCCACGTTGCGAAACTACTTTATCGCAATCGGAAGTTAGTGAGGGTTATAAGGATATAAAAGATTTGAGCGTGATTGCTAAATTTCATTTGAAACCCGGTCAAAAATGGGGAGCCGGTAAATATGAAACTAAAGAGTCGGCTTATATTTTAGCATGGACAACTACCCCCTGGACTTTAATTGGTAATGCCGCTTTAGCGGTTGGTAAGGATATTACTTATACAGCCTTAAGAATTAAGGATGTTCCGGAACTCTTAATTCTAGCTAGTGACCGCATTAAAGATGTTTTGAAAGATAAAGAAATAGAAATAGTTCATAATGATATCAAGGGTTTTGATTTAGTTGGTTTAGAATATGAACCACTCTTCAATTATTACGCGAGCGATGAAAAATTAGAGAATCGTGAGAATGGCTGGAAAGTTTATGCGGCTGATTTTGTTACTACTACTGACGGCGTTGGTGTAGTCCATATCGCTCCGGCATTTGGTGAAGATGATATGAATCTCGGTAAAGCTAATAATTTACCATTTATTCAACACGTTGGTATGGACGGAATGTTTAAGTCGGAAGTAACTGATTTCCAAGGTTTGCATGTTAAACCGGCTGAAGACCACATGGCAACTGATATTGAAATTATAAAATATTTAGCCGGTCACGGGACGTTATTTCATAAAGAAAAATATGAGCATAGTTATCCGCATTGTTGGCGTTGTGATACTCCGTTAATTAATTATGCGACTTCTTCTTGGTTTATTAATGTCACAAAAATTAAAACTCAATTATTAGAAAGTGCTAAAGAAATAAATTGGTCCCCGGATTATTTAAAAGATGGCCGTTTTGGAAATTGGTTAGAAGGAGCGCGTGATTGGTCAATTTCTCGCCAACGTTTCTGGGCGAGCGCTATTCCAATTTGGGAATGTTCTTGCGGCTATCAAAAAATGATAGGTAGTGTTTCAGAATTAGAACAATTATCTGGCGTAAAAAATATTACTGATATTCATAAAGATAAAGTTGATCCAATTACTATCCCTTGTGAAAAATGTGGCGGAGTCATGAAGCGCATCTCTGATGTAATTGATTGTTGGTTTGAATCAGGCTCTATGCCTTATGCGCAACTTCATTATCCCTTTGAAAATAAAAACAAATTTGAAAAAACTTTTCCGGCTCAATTTATCGCTGAGGGTGTTGATCAAACTCGTACCTGGTTTTATTATTTACATGTTGTTTCCGGAGGTCTCTTAGAAAAACATGCCTTTAGCAATGTAATCGCTAATGGAATTGTTTTAGCGGAAGATGGTAAGAAGATGGCTAAAAAATTAAAAAATTATCCTGATCCAGCACTAGTCATGGATAAGTATGGTTCCGATGCTTTACGCGCCTATTTATTATCATCTCCGGTTATGCAAGCCGAGAATTTAAATTTTTCGGAAAAAGGCGTTGAAGAATCGCTTCGCAAAAATATCATGTTGCTGTTTAATGTTTATAAATTTTATGAACTATATGCGACGGAAAATTCAGAAGTTTTGCAGGGGCTAAACGAAGAGAGTTTAAAACTTGAAGCAGTAAAGAGTGAAAATGTTTTAGATAAATGGATTATAAATAAATTTAATGCTTTTTTAGAAGAAGTTTCCGCAGCGATGTCAGCTTATAATTTACCTAAAGCGATGCGTCCAATTACTGAGTTCATTGATGAATTCTCAACTTGGTATTTAAGAAGAAGTCGAGATAGATTTAAGTCAGACGATGAAAGCGATAAAAAGAGCGCATTAATTACTACTAAGTTGATACTGTTAGAATTAGCAAAAGTGATGGCACCGTTTACGCCCTTCATTTCTGAAAATTTATGGCAAAAATTAATGGGTTACGATTTTAAAAACGAAAATAACTCGATTCATTTAGAAGCTTGGCCGATAAAGCTCGAGCTTGAAGCTAGTGACGTTTTAGTAAAAATGGAAGTAGCTCGTAAAATAGTAGAACTTGGTTTAGCCAAGCGTGATGAAGCGGGAATAAAGATTAGACAAATGCTTTCCAAAGTAACAGTTAAGGGCGGCGTTTCTGTAGATGAAAAATATGTTGTTATTATTAAAGATGAACTTAATATCCAAAGTTTAGAATTTATAGCTGGTTCAGAAAATTTAGAACTTGAGCTCGATACAGAAATTACTCCAGAATTGAAACTTGAAGGCATTAAGCGAGAATTGATTCGTTTCATTAATATGCTTCGTAAAGATGTTGGTTTAAGTTTAGGTGATCGGACGCAAGTTTGTATAATGAGTACAAATTTAGAGATTAAAGAAACAATTGAAAAAATGAGCGCAGAAATAAAGCGCGAAACTTTAAGCGATTCCTTAGAATTATCGGAAACAGTTTCTGAGAGCGAGATACAAAAAGAAATTAATATTAATGGCGAGAAAATAATTATTAGTTTAAAAAAATAAAATTAATTAATTTAATCATTAAATGTATGGGATTATTTATCTACATCATTATCATCGTTGGTATCCTAATCTTGTCTAGTTTAAAACAAATTAATCAGTACGAAAGAGGTGTACGTTTCACGATGGGGAAATATTCAGGAATTATGGAACCGGGCTGGAGATTACTTATTCCGATTTTTCAGACTTTTAAGAAAGTTGATATTCGTGTTAAAGCGGTTGATGTTCCAGATCAAAAAGCAATTACTCGCGATAATGTTTCCGTTACCGTTAACGCTGTTATTTATTATAAAGTTGCTTTTGCGGAAAAAGCGGTGATTGAAGTTGAGAATTTTTTCTATGCGATTTCACAATACGCGCAAACAACAATGCGTAATATAGTTGGTTCGGTAACTTTAGACGAACTTCTTAGTAAGCGCGACGAAATTGCCGATCGAATTAAAGAAATTGTTGATAAAGAAACAGATGAATGGGGAATTAAAGTAAATAATGTTGAGCTAAAAGATGTTTCTCTTCCGGAATCAATGGAAAGAACGATCGCTAAACAAGCTGAGGCTGAGCGCGAAAAGAGAGCGGTCATTATTAATTCTGAAGGTGAGCTTGCGGCCGCTTCCAATATTGCTCAAGCCGCTTCGATTTTAGCCGCTTCTAATGGCGCCTTGCATCTTAGAACTCTACAAGCTATTAATGATATTTCATCTGATCAATCAAATACGGTCGTCTTTATGACCCCGGTTGAAATTTTGAAAGCTTTCGAGGGCTTTGGTAAAAAGCAGGGATAATTATTTATAACTATATAACTATGAAGGTAAAAGAAATATATCAACTCGCTATTCAGTTGGGGATTGATTCTGATTTAAGAGGGAAGGACGAGGTAAAAAAATATTTAGCTCGTATCAATAAAAAATATGAAGCCTCGTCTGATAAAGAAAAGGAAAATTTTGATTTAGAAAAATTATCCAATCCTTATTCTGATGCTCGTGTTCTATTTGATAACGAGCGAGAAGTAAAAAAAATCATGGTTGGAATCGACATGGAGACTCCAGAATTATTATTAGCTCGTCAACTTGGTGATATTGATTTAGTTTTAGCTCATCATCCCGAAGGCATAGCGCTAGCTGATTTATCCGATGTAATGAAGCTTCAGGCCCAGGTCTTAGCTAATTATGGCGTCCCAATTAATATTTCTGAATCAGTAATCAAATCACGAATTAGTGAAGTTCATCGCGGTATTTCTCCAATTAACCATGATAGAGCGGTTGATGCCGCTAAGATTCTTGATACTAATTTCATGTGCATCCACACTCCGGCGGATAATTTAGGCGCTAATTTTTTGGTTGATTTATTTAAAAAGAAAGAGAAAGAATTAGAAACAGTTAGTGATATTATAGATTTACTAGAGACTATCCCTGAATACGTAATGGCTAAAAAGAAAAAAGCCGGTCCAATGATTTTTTCCGGGAGTGAGGATAATTCTTGCGGAAAAATTGTAGTTACGGAATTTACCGGCGGAACTTCTGGCTCTAAAGATATTTATGAAAAGATGTCTCAATATGGAATTGGAACAGTAATTGGAATGCATATGTCGGAAGAGCATCGTAAAGAAGCGGAAAAATATCATATTAATGTTGTTATTGCTGGACATATGGCCTCAGATTCTTTAGGTATGAATTTATTGTTAGATGAAATTGAAAAGAAGGGAATCGAAGTTATTACTGTAAGCGGTCTTATGAGAGTAAAAAGATCTTAAATATGAAGAAACCTGTAGTAAAAGCAAAATCTCAAAAAATAAAAAAATCAGTTTTGGAACTTCTAGCTCCGGCCGGAAATACTCTAAAAATGAAAACGGCTTTTGCTTATGGCGCCGATGCGGTTTATTTAGGTATTCCAGATTTTTCTTTACGTGTAAGAATTAATGAATTTGACCTTAAGGGGATAAGGGAGGCTGTTAAATATGCTCACGAGCACGAGAAAAAAGTTTATGTAACGGCTAATATTTTCGCGCATAATATCCATTTAAAAAGTTTTGCTGTTTATTTAAAAAAAATAAAAGTGCTTAACGTTGATGCTATTATTGTTTCCGATCCGGGAATTTTAAGTTTAGTAAAAAATAATTGGCCGGGTGCCGAAATTCATCTCTCAACTCAAGCTAATTGTACTAATTTAGAAGCGGCCAGATTTTGGTCAAAGCAAGGAGTAGCGCGAATTGTTTTGGGGAGAGAGGTAACTCTAAAAGAAATTAAGGAAATACATCGTGCTCTACCTAAAGTTGAATTAGAATATTTTATTCATGGAGCGATGTGCATGGCTTATTCAGGGAGATGTTTTCTTTCGAAATTATTTGTTAATCGTAGCGGTAACTTGGGCGATTGTGCTCAGCCTTGTCGTTGGCAATATGATGTTAATCGTTATACTCTTAAAGCAAACGGCCATGAAGAAGAACTGGAGCTAGTTGAAGAACAACATGGCGCTTATTTATTAAACTCTAAAGATTTATGTTTAATAAAAAATTTAGTCGAACTTATTAAGGCCGGAATTACTAGTTTCAAAATTGAGGGTCGCGCCAAGAGCGTTTATTATCAGGCAACAGTTTGTGGCGCTTATCGTCGGGCCCTTAATTTAATTATCGCCAAAACTCCAACCGTGCAATTGCAAAAAGAATTAGCTTATTTATATCAAGAATTAGAAACAAAATTAGTTCACCGGGGTTATACTTCGGGATTTTTATTGGGAGACAAGGCGGAACAAAATGTTTCTAATTCGCATAATAAAAGCGCTTGGGAGTTTTGTGGCCAAGTTTTAAAAACAGAAATGCAAAGTAATAAGATTCGTCTATTTTTTCAAGTTCATAATACTATTAAAGTAGAAGATGAGATTGAGATTATTGGCAGGAGTTATGATATAATTAAATTAAGACTAGAAAAACTTTTTGACTCAAGCACGGGCAAAGAAATTCAAGAGGCACATGGCGGTGGCGGTGGGCAAAAATGTTTTATTGAACTTGAAGGAAAAATACAATTACCGGAATTTGCCGTTTTAAGAAGAAAACTAATTGATTAAATTAGCAATAATAAATAATTATGATTTCATATTTACGCGGAACAACAATTGCTAAATCGTTAAATTATTTTATTCTTGATGTTCGTGATGTTGGTTATGCTATTTTTGCCGGTGAAAGTTTTTTAAATGAAATTATTATTGGTGCGTCGTTGGAAGTATTTACTCACCATCACGTAAGGGAAGAGGCGTCCGATCTCTATGGCTTTAAAAGTTTAGATGAGTTAGATCTTTTTGAATTATTAATTAGCGTTTCTGGTGTTGGACCAAAATCAGCTTTAGGAGTTTTAGCAATTGCTTCAGCGAGCGATATTAAAGAATCAATTATCAGGGGCGATGCTGATTTATTGACTAAAGTTTCGGGAATTGGAAAAAAGACCGCTGAGCGTTTAGTTTTAGAACTGAAAACAAAGATTATAAAAATATCGTCGGTAGCTGATATTAGAGCTGGTTCATCTTTAGCATCTTCTGATGAGTTGGATGCACTGATATCTCTTGGCTATTCACTGAGCGAAGCGAGAGCCGCTTTATCGACCGTTGATTCGTCTTTGAAAGATACGGGCGAAAGAGTTAAACAAGCCTTAAAAATCATGCAAAAATGAAGCTTTACAAGCAGTCATTTTTTGGATAGGATAGTAATAAATATATGAAACAATCTCAACTTTTCACTAGAACCGTTAAGGAGCTTCCTAAGGATGAAGCTAGCTATAACGCCCAAGCTCTAATTAGAGCTGGATTTGTTGATAAATCAGCCGCCGGCGTTTATTCCTTCTTGCCGCTTGGGTGGAAAGTTATTAATAAAATTAAAGAGATTATTTGTGAGGAGATGGTCGCTATCGGCGGGCAAGAAATTAATATGCCTTCTTTAGCGCCACGTGAAAATTGGCAAGCCACTGGTCGTTGGGATACGCTCGATGTTTTATTTAAAACATCAGGTTCTGACGAAAAAGAATATGCCCTTAATCCTACTCATGAAGAAGTAGTTACTCCGCTCGCTAAAAAATTTATTAATTCCTACCGTGAATTACCGATGGCGGTTTTTCAAATTCAAAATAAATTCCGTAATGAAAAGAGAGCTAAGTCTGGTTTACTACGCGGTCGCGAATTTTTAATGAAAGATTTATATTCTTTTCATGCTGATCAGACGGATTTAGATGATTATTATGAAAAAGCAATTGTTGCTTACAATAATATTTTTTATCGTTTTGGTTTAGGAGATAGAACCTACCTTACTTACGCTTCCGGCGGAAGTTTTGCTAAATATTCTCATGAATTTCAAACGCTAATTGAAGCAGGAGAAGATATTATTTATGTTTGTGATGATTGTAAGATGGCTGTTAATAAAGAAATCATTGCTGACCAAGATACTTGCCCAAAATGCGGTCGTAAAGATTTAAGAGAAGAAAAGGCAACTGAAGCGGGAAACATCTTTAAACTTGGAACTAAATATTCAGAACCATTCGATTTAAAATATCAAGATAAAAATGGTGAAAAGAAAACGGTTATCATGGGTTGTTATGGATTAGGCCTCAGCAGATCGATGGCGGCTATTGTTGAAGTTTGCCATGATGAAAAAGGTATTATTTGGCCAGAATCTGTTGCTCCTTTCAAGGTTCATCTTTTATCTCTTAATGAAAATGAAACAGCGACTAAAGTTTATCAAGATTTATTAAGCGCTAAGATAGAGGTTTTATATGATGATAGAGATTTATCGGCTGGAGAGAAATTTGCTGATGCCGATTTAATTGGCTGCCCGTATCGTTTAGTGATAAGTAAAAAATCGATTCAAGCTGGTGGATTTGAATTGAAAAAGAGAAGCGAAAAAGATAGTGAAATTATTACTCCTGAAACTATTGTTAGTAAATTGAGTTAAACTTAAAATACCAATAAAAATTAGTTTTTATGTTCAATAAATTTTTAGGAAGATTTAGTCATGATTTAGGTATAGATCTAGGTACTAGAAATACCTTGGTTTATCTTAGCAGTAAGGGCTTGGTGATTAATGAACCGAGCGTTGTTGCTATTAATAAGAGAACTAATGAAATTCTAGAAGTTGGCGAGGCAGCTAAAAAAATGGTTGGTAAAACTCCTGGCCATATTGAAGCTATCAAGCCCTTAGTTGATGGTGTGATTTCAGATTTTGAAGTAACAGAAAAAATGCTCAAGTATTTTATTAGTAAGGTCCATAATGATAATTTTGCTTTAATTTCCAGACCGCGAGTCGTAATCGGAATACCGCTTGATTTGACTGAAGTAGAAAAAAAGGCGGTTGAAGATGCGGCTAAATCAGCCGGAGCGCGTAAAGTTTATTTAATTGAAGAAGCGATGGCCGCGGCTATTGGTGCGAGGCTACCGGTTGTCGATGCAACGGCGACCATGATTGTTGATATTGGCGGCGGGACTACCGAAATTGCTGTTATTTCTTTAGGTGGAGTAGTAACTTGGAAATCTTTAAAAGCGGCGGGGAACGAATTTGATAGTAATATCATTGAATATATTCGTGAGGAATTTAATATTTTAATTGGCGAGCAATTAGCGGAGAGTATTAAAATTGGAATCGGCTCGGCCGTTCCTTTGGAAGAACCAAAAGAAATGGAGGTTCGCGGACGTGATCTTTTAACTGGTTTACCAAAAGCAATCATGATAAATGATAAACAGATAAGAGAAGCAATCGGCCGTACGGTGGGTAAAATTATTGAAACGATTAAAACTATTTTAGAAACGACTCCACCAGAACTAGTTTCTGATATTTATGAGAGAGGGCTTTATTTATCTGGTGGTGGCGCATTGCTGCGCGGACTTGATAAGGCGATTTCCGCTGCTTCTAAAATTCCGGTTAAAATAGTCGATGATCCTTTAACTTGCGTTGCTCGGGGTACCGGTTTGCTTTTGAGTAATAAAGAACTCCTAGAAAAAGTAGTTTTACCTACAAGTTATGACTAAACTTACAGTTTGATTAATTATCTATGATAAAAATCAAAAAAAATAATCCGCTTTTAATTTTTACGGTAGTTCTCGGGCTACTGGTTTTTTTACATGTCATAGGAATTATTCGTCCAATAGAAAAAGCTTTTTTGTTTTTAATGAAGCCTTTAAGTGCTAGATTATATGAATGGGGAACGGGATTTGGTTCTGCTTATGATGAGCGCCGTACAAAAGAAGAATTGTTGGCCGAGGTTGCTTATTTAAAAAACGAAATAGCTTCAAGCTCTATAAACAACTCTCATTGGCTCGAGATAGAATCAGAAAATAAAAAATTACGTGGTCAACTTGGTTTTATTTCTAATAATAAGTTTAAAGCAGTTCTCGCTAATATAATAGCTAAAGATGAATCATTTTCTGTATCAAAAGATGTCCGTGATATTATTATTGATAAAGGAGAAAAAGATGGTTTGCGCCCAGAGTTAGGCGTTTTAAGTGAAGAGGGTGTTATTATTGGAAAAATTGTAGAAACAAATAGTATTAATTCAAGAGTTTGTTTAATAACTAGTCCCGGTTGCCAATTAGCAGCTTCTTTGCAAAACGAAGATAAAACAAAAGGAATTACCGACGGTAATCTTGGCTTAACGATTGAAATGAGCTATATCCCCCAATTAGAGAAAATATCAATTGGTAATATGGTTGTAACTTCGGGTTTAGGCGGAGGTATTCCTCGAGGGCTGATAATTGGTCGGGTTTCCAATGTTACCAGCGAAAGCAATGAGGTTTGGCAATCGGCGACGATAGAGCCTCTGATAGATTTCAGTGATTTAACGGTCGTCTCGATAATTATTCCTTAATCTATGTTTAATAAAATTGGGCAAATAATTATTTTAATTTTTTTTTCTTTGTTGATTTCAGTTTTGCAGTTTTCCTTTATTAGTTCTTTGCCGGGAGCTTTTAGTCAGATTAATCTTGGTGTAATACTAATGATTTTTATTTTGTTTTTCTTTCGGGCTAGATCAACAATTATTTTTATCTTCTTTTTTGGTTTTTTTATGGATATTTTCTCTTTTCAGTTTTTTGGTTTTTATCTCATTACTTTAGGAGCGGTTGCTTTAATAGCTTATTTAATTTCTAAAAATTGGCTAACTAATAAATCTTTATATTCTTTTGGGGTTTTATTTCTGATTTCAACTTTAGTTTATAATTTAATAGCGGCTATTTTAGCTTTTTTAACGTCTGATTTGCAGAGCGGATTTAGCGTATTTAACTTCTCATTTTGGCAAGCGTTATTTTATCAGTTAGTTTGGAATATCCTAGCGGCAATTTTGTTTTTTAATATCCTGACCTTACTAGCTAAAAGATTTAAACCGTTTTTTCTGGAAAAAAAGGGTAGAATATGATATGATAAAAATATTATTTTAAAATTTATGGTTTACGATTTTATTTCCATCGGTGGAGCAACTCGAGATATTAGTTTTTTTACAGATCAGGGAATTCTCATAGAAAATCCACGCGACATTTTGCGTCAAAAACTTTTAGCTTTTGAATATGGCGCTAAGATTAGAATAGATAATTTTAACTATACTTACGGTGGTGGAGCGGCTAATGCGGCGGTAAATTTTGCAAATTTTAAATTTAAAGCGGCTTGCTTATTGGCGATTGGTGATGATGATAACGGGAAAGCAATAATAAAAAATTTACAAGTTAGAGGAGTATATAAAAATTTAGTTAAGAAGTTGCCTGGGGAAAATAGCGGCTTTTCTTTTATTTTGATATCCAAGACTGGTGAGAGAATAATTTTTACAGAACGCGGAGCAAACAAGTTTTTAAAACTGGACGCTAAAGATTTAAAACTCTTAAAAAATACAAAAAATATCTATATCTCATCTTTATCAGGAGATTGGCTCTCTATTTTGAAAAAAGTTTTTCCTTTAGCAAAGAAGTATGGGATTAAGATTGCGTGGAATCCGAGTGAGGCGCAATATTCTGCTGGGCTTGATAAGCTCGCCCCGTTTTTAAAAAATACCTTTGTTTTTTTAGTTAATAAAGACGAAGCAATTGAGCTCGCTTTAGCGTCTTCTGGCTCCGGTGGGCAAAAGCTAGGACATGCTTTTTTTAACGATGAAAACAATTTATTAAAAATAATCAAAGAATTCGGCCCTCAAATAGTAGTTATCACCTCTGGTAGTCAAGGTGCCTATGCTTATGATGGCTTAAATTTTTATTATCAACCAATTTTTAAAGAAAAGAAACGGGTTGATATTACCGGTGTTGGTGATATTTTTAATTCTACTTTTGTGGCCGGGCTGGAAATATATAAGGGGAATATTAAGAAATCTTTATTTTTGAGTGCAAGAAATACCGCTTCTAAAATTGCTCATTTAGGTGCTCAAAATGGATTAATAAGAATAAAATTATGATTAAAGATGTAATAATAAAGGAAATAATTAAAAATCACGATGAACGAGGATTTCTAGTTGAGCTTTTTAGAGAGGATGAGCTTGATTTTAAAGCCGCTATGGCTTATGCTAGTTTCACTCAACCGGGGGTAATTCGTGGACCACATGAGCACGTTTATCAAAGTGATTGTTTTGTTTTCTTCGGTCCTGGGAATTTTAGACTTTATCTTTGGGATAGACGAGAAAGTTCAGAAACTATGGATGAAGCAATGGAAATAAATGTCGGCGAAAATAATCCGACCCTAGTCATTGTTCCTCCGGGAGTTGTTCATGGTTATAAATGTATTTCCGATATTCCCGCTCTAAGTCTTAATTTCCCAGATAAGCTTTATAAAGGAAAAGAAAAGCAAGAAGAGGTTGATGAAATTAGGTGGGAAAAAGATGAATCTAGCCCCTATAAAATAATTTAAGAATATGTGTATTTTTTGTAAAATAGTTGCCGGCGATTTGCCTAGTTATAAAGTTTATGAAGATGATAGGATTTTAGCATTTTTGAACATTAAACCGGTTAGCTCAGGACAGACTTTAGTAATCCCTAAAAAGCATTTCGCTAATTTAGAAGAGGTGGAAGAAGATGATTTAACCGCTCTGATTTTAGCGGTTAAGAGGGTTGGTTATTTATTGAAAACTAAGTTGGGTATACCTGGGTACAATTTATCGGTTAATAATGATCCGGTTGCCGGACAAGAAATTCCTCATTTTCATTTTCATGTAATCCCTCGTCATAATAATGATGGATTGAGCCCTTGGCCTCATTTTGAGTATAACGAAGGCGAGATGGAAGGAATAATAAAAAAATTACAGAATTAATATGAAAATACTTGTTACCGGCGGCGCCGGCTTTATCGGTTCTAATTTTATTCATTATTGGTTAGAAAAATATCCTGAAGATCAAATAAGAAACTTGGATCTTTTAACATATGCCGGCAATTTAGATAATTTATCGAGTCTAGAGGACAAAGCTAATTATGAATTTATCCATGGTGATATCTGTGATGCCGCTTTAGTAGCTGAAGCGGTAAAAGGAGTTGATTTAATTGTTCATTTCGCCGCCGAAAGTCATGTTGACAGGTCAATTAAAAATAGCGCTGATTTTATTAAAACTAACGTTGAAGGAACCCGAGTTTTATTGGAAGCGGCTAGAATAAACGGTGGAATTAGATTCCACCATATTTCTACTGATGAAGTTTTTGGAGCGCTTGATTTTAATGATAATAAATTTAATGAAAGTACTGCTTATGATCCGCGTTCTCCTTATAGTGCTTCTAAAGCGGCGAGCGACCATTTAGTTAGAGCCTATTTTCATACTTATAAATTACCAATTACAATTTCCAATTGCTCTAATAATTACGGCCCTTATCAGCATCCGGAAAAATTAATTCCACTTTTTATTACTAATTTATTAGAAGGGAAAAAAGTTCCACTTTATGGAAATGGTAAAAATATTCGTGATTGGATTCATGTTGATGATCATAATTATGGTGTAGATTTAATTATCAAAAAAGGTAGAATTGGCGAAACTTATTGTCTTGGCGGAAACAGTGAAAAAAGTAATTTAGAAATAACTAAAAATGTTTTAGAGTTGATGGGCAAGGGGGAAGAGAGTATAGAATATGTAGCGGATCGTCTCGGACATGATTTAAGATACGCAATAGATTTTTCTAAAGCAAAGGCTGAATTAGGTTTTGAGCCTCATTACACTTTTGCCGCCGGCCTCAAGGCGACGGTTAACTGGTATAAAGAAAATAAAAATTGGTGGGAAAAAATAAAAACTAAATAATAAAACAAATATGACAGACAAAAAAATATTCATCATTGAAGATGATGCTAATATCCTATACGGTCTAGAAGCGCAATTTTCGGCCGCGGGCTTAGAAGTAGAAGTTAGTGAGGCTGAAGAGGATGCTGAGGAGCTGCTTGATAATTTGCGTGAATTTCAGCCTGATTATATTATCCTTGATATTATTTTACCTAAAATTGATGGGTTTGATATTGTGAAAAGAATAAAATCAGATGAAGAATTAGGTGAAAAAGAGATTTTTATTTTTACAGACTTAAGCGATGAAGATAGCCGCCAACGTAGTCTAGAAATGGGCGCTGATTATGTCTTTTTTAAAGACGATTTTGATACTTTTCAATTTGCGGAAAAAGTAATTAAGATAATTGGTAACCAAGAAAAAACTCGAGATGATGATGAAGAAGATGATGAACAGTCGATTGACTAAATAGTGGTTTGACTTAAGGGGGTTAAGAGGTTAAAATAGCTTTTGTATTACGTATATATGTTTATAAAACAAATCGGAATTGATTTAGGAACGACCTATACCTTAGTTTATCTGCCTCGACGCGGGATTGTTGTTAATGAACCAAGCGTGGTTGCTGTTTCAATTGCTGATAAAAAAATTCTAGCCGTTGGCAATGAAGCCAAAGATATGTTGGGCCGAACGCCTGATACTATTATGGCGGTTAAACCGCTTAAGGACGGAGTGATCGCTGATTATCGGGCAACTGAAGCAATGATTAGATATTTTATTAATAAGACTTTGGGCGGTTTACGTTTGTTTAGACCGGAAGTAATGGTTGCTGTTCCGGCCGGCATTTCTTCAACTGAAAGACGTGCAGTTATTGAAGCGACTATTGCGGCTGGGGCTAAGGCGGCTTACATTATTAAAGAGCCGGTAGCGGCGGCGATTGGGGCTGATATTCCAATTGGTTCGGCGACCGGTCATATGGTAATTGATATTGGCGGGGGAACAGCCGAGATGGCGGTTATTTCTTTAGGAGGGGTTGTTGCTTCAACTTCGGTAAGAGTTGGGGGTAATAAATTTGATGCTGCTGTTTTAGAGTATGTTAGAAAAAAATATAATTTAGCCATTGGTGAAAGAACAGCCGAGGAAATAAAAATAAATATTGGCTCGGCTTTGTATATGGAAGATAAGCTTCATATGGAAGTTCGTGGTCGTGATATCGTTACCGGTTTACCGCGCAGTATTACTGTTTCTAGCGACGATGTTACTGAAGCTATCCAGCATGAACTCGAAGCTATTATGTCGGCCGCTAAAAAAGTTTTACAAAAAACACCGCCAGAATTATCAGCTGATATTATGGATAAAGGGATAGTGCTTACTGGTGGTAGTTCACTTTTAAGAAACATGGATCAGTTAATAGCGCGAACAACTGGTGTTCCGGCTTATGTTGCCGATGATGCGATGTTGTGTGTTGCTAAAGGAACTGGAATTGCTTTAGATAACCTAGATTCATATAAGAGAAGTATCTTAGCGACTAAATAGCGGCGAACCTCGGTTGGCTGCTTTTTATTTATGGTAATAGGAATTGATGCCTCAAGGGCTAATTTAATAAGAAAAACTGGTACCGAATGGTATTCTTTTTACTTAATAAAAAATTTAGCAAAAATAGACCAAGAAAATAAATACATTCTTTATTTAAATAAATTACCCTCACCTGAGTTGCAGGCGGCGGTTGAAAAAAATCCAAATTTTTCTTTCAAACTTTTAAATTGGCCTTTCTATTCTTTTTGGACTTTAGGGCGCTTAACTTTAGAAATGATTTTTAAGCGGCCCGATATTTTGTTTATTCCGGCTCATACCATGCCGCTTATTTATCCGAAAAAAACTATCAATACTATTCACGATATTGCTTTTACTTGTGATAGAAATTTATATCGCTCGACTGGAATGAAAACTGAACGAGCGCTATCTAAAAAAATTATTGGATTTTTGGTTAGAATATTTACGCTGGGAAAATATCACTCGGAGTCATTGGATTATTTATACTGGTCGACTAATTTTGCTTTACATAAAGCAAAAAAAATTATTACCGTTTCTAATTTTACTAAACAAGAAATATTGAATTTCTATCCTCGGACCAAGAGCGAAAAAATTTCGGTTGTTCATAATGGCTACAATGATGATTTATATAGGCTTGATCGTCGTCAAGATAAGATTGATGAGGTGTTAAGAAAATACGGATTAGAATCTCCATATTTTCTCTACGTTGGTCGCTTAGAAAAGAAAAAAAATACACCAGCCTTGATTGAAGCTTTATCAATGTTAAAAGAAAGTTATCCAGATATTAAAGAAAAAATGGTTCTTATTGGTGATGCTAGTTTTGGTTACGATGAGGTAAAATATGTAATTGAAGAGTTTAATCTTAATAATGAGGTTTTGATGCCTGGCTGGGTAGCCGAAAAAGATATGCCGTTTCTTTTTAATGGTGCTAGTGCTTTTATTTTTCCTTCTAAACACGAAGGATTTGGCATTCCTATTCTTCAAGCGTTAGCTTGTGGAGTTCCAACGGCCGTTTCCGATATTCCGGTTTTTGAAGAAGTTGCTGCTGATGCAGTTTTGTATTTTAACCATAATGATAAGAAGTCTATTTCAGAGGCGATGGCTCGTTTAATAATAGATAAAAAATTATCGGCGGAACTTGTGGCTAAAGGTTTAAAACAAGTGCAGAATTTCAGTTGGGAAAAATGTGCCCGAGAGACTTTAGCAGAAATATTAAACACTTAAACAGACTTATCTCGCGGTTTGTAAAAAAGGGATTCTGTGATATTATATAGATGTTATATGAAGAAAATAATAACATCTTTTTTTATATTATTTCTCGCTCTTGCCGGGTCGGTTTCGGCTGGGATAACGCCTAATGATCCATTGTTTAGTAATCAATGGTACTTGTCAAAAATAAAAGCTGATAGTGCTTGGGATAAGGTATCGGAAAGCCCAGATACGGTAATTGCGGTTATTGATTCGGGGGTTGAAATAAACCATCCCGATTTAATAGAAAATATTTGGAAAAATGTTAGAGAAATTCCTGATGACGGTGTTGATAATGACCAAAATGGTTTTATCGATGATATTAACGGTTGGGATTTTTCGACTAATACCCCCGATCCCTCGCCAAAATTTTCAACCGGTTGGACCGAGGCCGGAGTTTCACACGGAACCATGGTTGCCGGCGTAATCGCCGCTCGCGGTAATAATGGACAAGGAGTTGTAGGAGTTACTTGGCGAGCGAAAATAATGGCGCTTAAAGCTTTAAATGATAAGGGCGAGGGAAGAGTGAGCGATGTTATCAGGGCTATTGATTACGCTATCAATAATGGAGCGGATATAATTAATTTGAGTTTTGTTAGTTTTAATTATAGTGCGGGGTTACAAGAGGCAATTAATCGCGCCCATTTAGCTGGAGTAATGATTGTTGCAGCGGCCGGAAATGAACAAGCGGGTGGAGAAGGCTATAATATTGATAAGACTAAAATATATCCTGCTTGTTATGATGGAAAAATGATTGGTGAAAATATGGTTATTGGCGTGGCCGCGACTGATGCGCTTGATCAAAAAACAAAATTTTCTAGTTATGGTTTTAGCTGTGTTGATATTTCTGCTCCCGGTATAAGTTTTTTTAATACGGTTACTAATAATCAATCAGGAACGGGAGTTAATTATGATGGCTATTGGTCTGGAACCTCTATGGCGACGCCATTAGTCTCTGCAACTTTAGCCTTAATCCAACAAGCTAATCCAGAGCTTAGTCGTCGAGAAACGGTTAATATCTTATTTGCTTCTTCTGATAACATTAGTCGTTTAAATCCAGATTATCTTGGTCAACTTGGTAATGGGCGTTTAAATGTGAACCGAGCGGTAGAAATGGCTAAGGAAAAATTATACAATAATTCCGGCCGGTTGATAATAATTCCATCTTCAGGAGAGAACAAAACAAAAATCGTTGCTGCTAATGGTGACCAAGTTTATACTTTACCAGTCGGAACAATTAAAAGTGGAGCCAGTTTTGTCGCTGGTGATATCAATGATGACGGTGTAGAAGAAATAGTCGTTGGAGCGGTTAAAGGCGAGGAACCGAAAGTGAAAATAATTAATAATAAGGGGAAATTAATAAACGAATTTTTAGCGGGTGATAGAAAATTTCGTGGTGGCTTGAATGTTGCCTTGATTGATTTAGACAATAGCGGCGCTAAGGAGATTATTGTTTCGTCGGCTTCTAATGGGAATGCGCAGATTCAAATATTTAATAATAAGGGTATTTTGAAAAATAAGTTTTTTGTTGCTGCCCAAGGATGGCGAGGCGGACTAAGTATTGCTTCTGGAGATATTGATGGTAAAAATGGTTCGGAAATAGTTATTGGATACGGGGTTGGTAGTGAGCCGCTTGTAAAAATATATAGCTTGGAGGGCAAATTAATTGGCTCTTTTTTGGCTTATGAAAAAAAATTCCGTGGCGGCGTTAACGTTGCCGTTGCTAATCTTGATGGTCGCAAAGACCATAATAAAGCAGAAATAATAGTCTCTCCTGGCCCTGGTCGAGAACCACAAATTAAGATTTTTGATAATCGCGCTAAAGTCAAAAATCAGTTTTTAGGATATGGAAGAAATTGGCGAGGAGGAATTAATTTATCTGCCGGTGATATAAATAGTGATGGAATTTCTGAAATAATTCTGAGTGCTTATCGTGGAGCCGCTCCTCATGTTAGAGTTTTTGATATTTCCGGTATTCTTCTAGAATCTTTTTACGCTTTCTCTGAAGGCTTTAACGGCGGGATTAATGCTGGTATAATAAAGATAAATAATTAACTATATGTCTAAGAAGGTAATTTTTGATAAAAAGAATGTTTTAGTCGCCGGCGGAGCAGGGTTTATTGGTTCACATTTATGTGATGAATTGATTAAAACTTGTAAAGTGATTTGCGTGGATGACTTTGTTTCTGGAAACGAAAGAAATATCGATCATTTATTAGCAAATCCGGACTTCGTTTTTATTAATCATAATTTTTCTCAAGCGATAAATTTAATGGAGTTACCGGAATTAAAAAAGTTCAAAATTGAATTTCAAGGAATACAAGAAATTTATAATCTTGCTTGTCCGATGTCTCCTAATGATTTTTTGAAAAATAGAATTGCTACGCTTGAAGCTAATTCTTCGGTTGTTAAAAATTTATTAGATTTAGCCGTTGAATATGATGCTAAATTTCTTCATTTTTCTTCCTCGGTTGTTTATGGCCCACGCCATCAAGATGATCCTAATTTTAAGGCGAGAGAATCCGATATTGGTTTAGTTGATAATCTTTCTGATCGCGCTTCTTATGATGAAGGAAAACGTTTCGCAGAAACGATTGTTGCAACTTATCGTTCAATTTATAATTTAGATGCTAAAATAATAAGAGTTTTTAGAGTCTATGGTCCAAGAATGCAATCTAACGATGGTCAAATGATTCCCGATTTTATTAATAATGCTTTAGAGGATAAGGATATAACAATCAGCGGGGACGAAAATTTTTCTTCTTCGTTCTGTTATATTGAAGATATTATTGATGCTGTTTTTAAAGTTATGAATTCTGAGCTCGCGGGTCCGATAAATATCGGTTCTGATGTTGATTGTAGAATGGTTGATTTAGTCGATATTATTATTAAAGAGACTGGTTCAAAATCAAAAAAGATTCATTCCGAAAAGATTTTATTTATGACCGAACTTATTTTGCCGGATATCCATTTAGCTAGAAATGAACTCAGTTGGATGCCGGTAGTTACTTTGGAGAATGGTTTGCGTAAAACAATTTTTGATATTAAAGCGCAAAAGAAATTACACCAGTTTAGTTCTTATTAATGCATTTCGATTAATAAAAAAATAACAATACAAAAAATCGAGTGAGTTACTCGATTTTTTAGTTTTACTATTTTACTATTTTTTCAAATAAATCATTAGCATCACCGGGGATAAATAAGGAATCATTATTATCCACCATTTCCGGTATACCGCCGATATTGGAAGCGATAACTTTTAAACCGACCGCCTTCGCCTCTAAAATTACAAGGGGATAATTTTCATAGCAAAGAGAGGGTACAATCAGAATATCGGATCCAATCATAGTTTCTTTTAATATTTTTTTTTCTAGTCTTCCTAAAAAAACAATTCTATTGTCTCCCTGAGCTAACGCCAAAGCTTCTTTTAATTTACTCCCATCTCCAGCAATAGCTAAGGTTGCTTCAGAGCTAGCCCTATCTCTAAAGGCTTTAATTAAAAACAATATTCCTTTATGTTCTTCAATTTGGCCGACAAATAATAATTTTTTATTTTGTTTGTTGATTGCTTGATTATCAATTTGTGGTGGATCTAACTCTAAAATATTTTCTAATTTTTTTATTTCTTTTTTTGAATTACTAAAGAAGCCACGTTTTTTATGCTCGTTTAATAGCCAGTTTGAGGGAGAAATGATCAATTCCGGCGAATTAACAATAACTTTTGTTATGAATTGGTAGATTTTTGCTAAGAGAGAATCAACTTTTTTTTCTTTTCCGCTCATCATTAGGCCGGAAGGATGGAGTAATTGAATATCATGGAGAAAATGATGGTGTTTAATTCCAGTCCTTTTAATGGCTTGTATCACTCTTAAGCCAAGCCCCATGAGATTATGAGTTACTATTAAATCTGGTTTTTCTGTTTTTAATATTTTTGATATTTCTGAGTATTTTCGCGTTGATATTAAGTCATTAAGATGCCAAACAAATCTTGCACAGATAGATTTTTTATCCAAATTATAAAAATCAGATTTTATATAAAAAGTCTTGCAATCTTCATTCAAATCAAGTGCGGGATATTTTGGTTTAGTGCTAATTAAAATAACTTCATGCCCTTCGCTTTTTTTTCTCGCGATTATCGCTTGGACTACTTTTTCCGCGCCACCGTGGTTGTATGGCTTATAGAGATTGTTCAGTAAGCAAATTTTCATATTTTTGTTTCATCAAATTTTTATTGTATTTTCTTTCAGCGAGTCGACGCGCAGCTTTAGCCATTTCGCGTCTGATGTTTTCATTGTTCAAGATAAATTCTAATTTTTGTTTTAAATCTTCAACATTCCCCGGTTCAACTAATAAGCCTTCGCGTTTATCTTCAAAAACACTTCTAACGCCAGGAAGATTGGAAGCAATAACCGGTACACCGCAAGCTAAGGCTTCAATTAGAACTAAGCCAAAAGCTTCATTGCTGTTAATCGATGGTAGTATTAATAAATCAGCATTTTGTAAAGAGTGAACAAGTTCCTCGTCGCTAGTTTTTCCTAAAAATTTTATTCGCTTTTCTAGATTAAGCTTTTTAGTTAGAGCTTCATACTCCGGTCGCAAATCGCCATCGCCGACTATGTTTAAATACCAACCCTTAGGATCAAGTTTAAATAAAGAATTAAGAAGAATATTAACGCCCTTAAAATAATGGGCTTTATCGAGTCCGCCAACAAAGATTATTTCTAAACGATCTTTACGGCCCTTTTTTATAAATAAGTCATTAACAATTCTAATTAGACTTTTAGTTTTAGCCAAAATTTTATTTTCACTCGGGAGGTTTATTGGTTTCGGTTTAAATTTTTCCAAATCGATACCAAAGGGAATTTCTTTAAATTTATCGGGGCAAGTATCATAGAAATTTTTTATTTGACTATTTTTGATATAGTCGAGACTTCCGGTAATTATTACATCAGCTTGCTTTAGAAGGGAATTTCTAATTGCTAAACTTGGTAAGCCTAGAATTCTTTTTGTCAGAGAAGAATTTTTTACATCCATGTGATAAATAATCGCTAATTTGGGTTTTTTAAAAAAGAGTTTAAATAACCAAACTACTTCAGCGGTTCCAAAAAAGGGGTAGTGTAAATATATAAAATCAAAATTCTTTAGTTTCCATAAAAGTTGCGGTAAAAAAGCGCCATGTCCGTGACGTAGAAGGGGTTTTAGATTATTGGGTGTAAAATTTGTGATTTCGTGCTTATCAGACAGGAGCTCATATAAAGTAAAGGCGCTATTACCAATACCACCAGCATAGGGAGGGAAAGCACAAACTATTTGGGCAATTTTCATAAATTATTTTTGTAAGTGATGGGAGTCGTCTTTGTTTGTTGTTAGCGCAATTTTTCTAGCAATTTCTGTTAGATTAGAATCCATTTTAGCAATTGAGAGGCGGAGTTTAAAAACCATATAAAAAAGAAGCATCACCGTTAAATAAAGCAAAAAATTTATTCCCGCTCCGGAAAATCCTAACATTCCCACAAGGCGATCAATTTGGCGAATTAAAATTATAGCGATTGCTCCTAGCGCCCAGAAAATAAGCCAAAAAATAAATTCATTACTACCTATTTTTTTCTTCCTCCTTTGTTCGTTTAAGCGCCAAACAAAGATAGTAATGATAGCAAGGGCAATTATTTGTTGTAACATATTGTTATAAGTTATGAATTATTGACTAGCTTATCTTTTTATGTTAGATTTTTATGATTAACTGAAATTCTTTAATCTGTAATAATAGTACATTTAAAATTTATGTCTAATGAAGAAAAAATCTATTTTGTCGAGAGGGGTCGGGATGACCACTCTTTTCTTAACTGTTTTTTGTTTTCTTCGTTTGATTTTAATCAATCAACGGGAAAACATTAGTCTCTATGTGGATAATGGCACGCTAACTGTGGTGCTGGCTATGGCGGCGATTTTTATTTCCTTATTCTTTTATCTATTTGGTAAGCGTAAAAACTGGTTATCGTATTCGATCGATGTCTTTATGCTTGTAGGCGGAGGGGTGTTTTTTTGGGAATTAACTGATTGGGAAAGTGATATTTTGCTTTGGACAGGCGTAGCCATTTTTTTAATCATTATTGCTTGTGCTATTAGCATCCTACGTTTTTTTAACCGCTCTGATCTCAGTTATGCTTCAAGTACAGAAAAGATTGAAATTAATTATTTTTTTACCCATGAAATTTGGGCGAAGATATTTGTTTTTATTTCAATTTTTGTATTGATTGAATCTTTCTTAGTCCCGCTTGTTGCTTGATAGCAAGCAGCTTTCAAATTTTGCAGGGAACCTTACGGGGTTCCTTTTTTTATTTAATAATCTTTCTGATCGCAATATCTGTTATAATTCTTAATCCGCCGGAAAACTTTTGACCATACTCGTGATAAATAACAGTAATCGGGACTTCGATAGTTTTTATTTTATTTTTAAATAATTGATGGAGAATTTCACTACAATGTGCCATCCCGTCGTTTGTGATAGTTATCTGTTTGGCGGCTTTGTAACTTAGAGCTCTAAAACCACTTTGCGGGTCGGTAAGATGGATATTAAAAAATAATCGGTTGAACAATCGAGCAAGCGGCATGATGATGTTTTTCTTAAATGGCGGTAGTTCTGATTTCTTTGACAGGAATCTTGAACCTAAAACTGCTTCCGCTTGGTTGTTTTCTATGGGAGCGGTTAAACTAGGAATTTCTTCAGCTTGAAATTGATTATCGGCATCAAAATGAATTATAATATCAGCGCCATTTTTCAAAGCATAATCATTTCCGGTTTGAAGAGCCGCTCCTTGACCGCGATTGATTGGATGGCTTAAAACATGAGCTCCAGCTTCTTTAGCAATACTTGCCGTTGCATCTTTTGAGCAATCATCAACGACAATTATCTCATCAACAAAAGGCCGGACTCGATTTACGACTTCGGCGATATGTTGAGCTTCGTTGTAAGCGGGTATAATGCAGATTTTTTTCATATTAAACCATCATGTTTTTTCTGATCTTTATCCATTATTAGCGGCTTATAGCCGTTATTAGTAGCTAGTTGAAAAAGCTGTTTCCAGAAGTCTTCTGTTTTTAAATCTTTTTCATTATTTGTTATAAAAGAGTGCATCGCGTTGTTGGGGATAATAATCTCAAAAAGACCTATTTTTTGTCTTTCTATCTTAGACTTAGTTTTTTGTCTTTTTAAATTAACTAATTCTTGGTTAGTTATCATCTTAAGGTTATCAAGAATTAATTTCAAGGGTAGACCGCTGTTGATAATTTTATAGAGCGCTTCCAAAGCGTTTATTGTTTCTAACGAGATTATAACTAAACGGCCAGTTGAAGCTGCTAAAATTGATTTTTGAAGGCAATCTTCGCCTTTGACATCAACAATAATTATATCAGAGTCATGTTGTAATAATTTATCCCAGTTTTCTGTTTTATTGTCCAAATAATTTACCCCATCTAATTTGAGTTTTGTTTCCGAACCGATAAAATAAATATTCTTATTATCCCTATCTAATTCTGTAAGTAGGGAACGTAGGGTGGTGCTTCGACCTTGTCTTTCAGCCGAACTAATAACGATGAGTCCCGATTTAACTTTTATTTTATTTTTTATAATATTTAACTCAGTTTTTTGTAATCCGAGCTTAGTGAGACTCATTATTTTTTCTTTTTCGTCAATAACGTTGATAATTATTTTTTCACCTAATTCATCAGGAATTATGCTTAGGCGAAAATTAAGCTGGTAGTTTTTATTATTTAGCTTACAATATTTTCCGGTCGAAAGTTCTCCCGGGGCTATTTTTAGGAGTTGACGCAGGTTGGATGCTAAATTAGTTTCTAATTTTTTAGGTAAGTTAAAAATTGCCTCTTCGCCGCTTGGTAGATGATAGCTAAAAGAAGGGCCATTTTTTGATCCAGAAATTACTATTCTTTTCGCACCCTCTTTAGCGGCAACCCCAAAAAGACTGTTCAAGGTTTTGTTTGTCATAATGCTATTATTTTAGCACGTTTTATATTATTTTAAAAATATGATAAACTTGTAATCAGGATATTATAATCTCGATTTTTTTCTATGACTTATTCTAATTTTTACGCTCGTTTTTACACATCTTTGCAAAGGCTCGGCGAAGTTGTAAACTCAGTTCTTAAATTCTATCCGGCCAAATTGTATTTAGCCGCTATTTTACTGCTTCAAGCTTTAATTTGGTTTCAAGCTATTTCTATTAATCGCCGTTTGAGTAGCGACTTGCTTATTCTTCATTATAATATTGATTTTGGCGTTAACTCAGTTGGTAGTCCAGAAAAGATATTTTTATACCCCTTGTTGGGTTTGGCGGTAGCTATAATTAATTTTGTGTTTGTAACATTTTTTGTTCGTCGCAAGGAGTCTAAATTTATGACCCATCTTTTCTTAGGTTCCGCTACTTTCTTTGAAGTTTTCTTGAGTTTGGCGCTTTTGGCTATTTTTTTAATAAATTTCAGATAAATATAATTATGGAATTTCAAATCGTTCGTGTATTGTTTTTTTCTACCTTAGCTTTTATTTTTGCTATTTTTGCGACGCCGCTTTTGACTCACTTTCTTTATAAGTATAAATTAGGTAAAAAAATAAGAAATAGCGGCATAACGCCTATTTTTAGTGAGCTCCATGCTCATAAGGCGGGAACGCCGACTATGGGAGGGGTATTAATTTGGGGAACAGTTTTAATTTTAATATTATTATTTTATTTCTTATCAAAATTATTTCCAAATAATTTTTTTGCCTATTTTAATTTTTTGTCTCGCGCCGAAACGCTTTTGCCACTCGGAGCTCTAATAGTTACAGCCTTGATTGGATTAGTTGATGATTGGTTGGATGTTAGAGGTAAAGGAGTGTTTGGTGGAGGCGGCCTGAAATTACGTCATCGTATTTTAATCTATACATTAATCGCTTTAGCAGGAGCATTGTGGTTTTATTTCAAACTTGATTGGACTCTTATCCATATTCCTTTTTTGGGAAATTTTGAGATTGGCGCTTGGTACATTCCGATTTTTATTTTTATAATTGTTGCTACATCATTTTCGGTTAATGAGACTGATGGTTTGGACGGATTGGCGGGCGGGACATTGCTCGTCGCCTTTGCTTCTTATGGGGTGATATCCTTTGCCATGGGGCGATATGATTTAGCTACTTTCTGTGCGGTTATTATCGGCGCTTTATCAGCCTTTCTCTGGTTTAATATTCCGCCTGCTAGATTTTATATGGGAGATACCGGCGCCATGAGCTTAGGAGTAACACTTGGTATAATCGCTATGTTAACCAATAACGCCTTATTGCTTATTCCTATTGGTTCAGTTTTTTTAATAGAATCTTTATCAGTTATTTTCCAGATTTTATCTAAAAAAATTAGAGGTCGGAAGATTTTTTTATCTAGCCCGATTCATCACCATTATCAAGCTATTGGTTGGCCAGAAGCTAAAGTGGTTATGCGTTTTTGGGTTATAGCCGGAATTGGCGCAACCATGGGAATGATAATCTTTCTGTTAGATAAACAGATATGAAGTTAAGTCTTTTAAAAAAAAAGATATTTTCTCCTAATTTAGGAGAGCATGAACCTGATAAAAGTTTGATAACAGCTGTTTTTGTCCTTATTATTTCGGGGTTAGTCCTTTTGTTTAGTGCTTCATCGGTGGTTTCTTATGCAAGATTTGGGAATACTTATTATTATTTTGCGCATCAACTGCTTGGTTTTGCAGTTGGACTAGTCGCTTTTTTTATTGCTTCCAAAATTGATTATCGAGTTTGGAAGAGATATGCTTTCCTTTTTTTAATTTTTTCAATTATACTTTTGATTTTAGTTTTTATTCCGGGAATAAGATCTGAATATGGAACTGCTCGTAGTTGGATAAATATCTTTGGTTATTCTTTTCAACCGTCTGAGTTGGTTAAACTTTCTTTTTTAATATACTTAGCAACTTGGCTTGAAGCTAAAAAAGGTGATTTGGGTAGTTTTTCGGGTGGGATAATTCCTTTTTTATCTATTTTAGGAATTATTAGTTTATTGATGTTGGCGCAACCAGATATGGGAACCCTTTTTATTATTGCCTTAACTGCAATGCTAGTTTTTTTTGTTGGTGGTGGTAAAATCAGACATATTTTTTTAGTGGTCGTTCTGGGTGCTTTAGTCCTTTTTTTAATGCTTAGCATAAAATCATCTTATCAAAGTGATCGTTTTAAATGTCTAAAAGATCCGAGTTATAGCGCTCAGGATAAGTGTTATCAAATAAATCAATCTTTAATCGCAGTTGGTTCGGGCGGTTGGTTCGGGCGTGGTTTAGGGCAAAGTCGTCAAAAATTCATGTATTTACCAGAAGTTTGGGGCGATTCTATTTTTTCTATTGCCGCTGAAGAAATTGGTTTTATTTTTAGCTCCTTACTTATATTATTGTTTTTATTTATTTTTTATAGGGGGTTAATCATTGCTCGGGCGGCGCCTGATTTGTATGGTCGAACTCTAGCGACGGGTATTATAATTTGGTTAGCCGTGCAAACTTTTTTAAATATTGGAGGAATGATAAACTTAATTCCAATGACCGGAGTCCCTTTACCGTTTATTTCTGCCGGCGGCTCGGCAGTTCTTTCGGCCTTAATGGCGATAGGGATATTGGTTAATATCAGTAAACATGGTAAAGTTAGCTATCTCAAACGTTAATTAGTTAATATGGAGAAGCCTGAAAAAACAACTATTATTTTAAGCGGTGGCGGTAGTGGCGGCCCAGTAACGACGCTTTTGGCCGTTTCCAAAGAATTAATTAAGGATAACTCTCATCTTAATTTAATTTTTATTGGCACTAAAAAGGGCCCGGAAAGGTTATTAATTGATTCTTTTCGCGTTTATGATAAGCATATAAAATTTATTGCTATTTCATCGGGAAAATTACGTCGTTATTTCTCAGTTGCTAATTTTCTTGATTTCTTTAAGATTTTCTCTGGTTTTATTATTTCTTTCTTAATTTTAAGTAAAGAAAAACCAAATTTAGTGATCAGTGCTGGTGGTTTTGTAAGCGTCCCTTTGGTTTGGGCAGCTTATTTAAAAAAAATTCCTATTCTTATTCATCAGCAAGATGTTAGGCCCGGTCTAGCCAATCGTTTAATGGCGCCTTTTGCTCGTTTAATTACTGTAAGTTTTGAAAAATCATTATCTGATTACGGCCCTAAAGCAGTTTGGATAGGAAATCCATCCAACCAACTTGAACAAAATGATACCTTTATTTCCGGTATTAAAGAAAAATATAATTTGCAATCAGGTTTACCGCTTATCTTGGTTACTGGCGGCGGAACGGGATCTCAAGCAATTAATAATTTAATTATTAAAGCTCTTCCTAAATTAATTTCTAGCGCCCAAATAATTCATTTAACCGGTAAAGGAAAACTACCAATCGATCAGAAAAATGATGCGCCTAATTATCAAGCTTTTGAATTTTTAAATAATGACGAAGTTTTTGCTCTGATGTCTATTTCTACTTTAGTTATTTCTCGTTGCGGCTTAGCATCTTTAACAGAATTATGTGCCCTTGAAAAACCAGCTATTTTAATTCCTATTCCCGATTCTCAACAAGAGGATAACGCCGAAGTGTTTAAGCGTTATAAAGCGGCCGTAGTTTTGAATCAAAAAACGTTATCAGTTGAAGAGCTAATTGATAAAATAAAGGAAGTCTTGGTAAATAATGAGTTAAGAAAAAACTTAACAACCAATATTTTTAAGATTATGAAAAAAAATGCTGCTGAAACTATGGCTAGTTTAATATGGGAAATTTTAGCTCCAAAAGAATGAAAAAAAAATCTCGAAAAATTTACATGATCGGTATTAAGGGGGTTGGGATGACAACGCTTGCTCAGTTTCTAGTAGCGGCCGGAGATAATGTTTCTGGTTCAGACATTTCTGAAACTTTTATGACGGATAAAACCTTAAAAAGTTTAAAAATAAAAATTAGTTCACCTTTTAATTCAAAGAATTTACCAGTTGATGCCGATTTAATCATTCATTCAATTGCTTACACTCCAGAAAATAATCCGGAGATGCGGGCTTTAGTGAATAATAAATCTTTAAAAGCTAAAGTTTTAAGCTATTCCGAAGCTTTGGGGGAAATTTTTAGCGCTGGACAAGGAATTGCCGTTTGTGGTAGCCATGGTAAAACAACAACTTCCGCTTGGCTCGGTTATGTTTTATGGAAAGCTGGTAAAAAACCGAATGTTTTAGTGGGTTCAAGCGTCCCGCAATTTAAAGGCAATGGTTTGCAGGGTAAGTCAAAGATATTTATTGCTGAGGCCGATGAATACGGCAATAAACTCAGATATCTAAAGGCACAAGGAATTGTTTTAAATAATATTGATTATGATCATCCCGACTTTTTTAAAACTGAAGCGGATTATATAAAAGTATTTTCTGATTTTGTTAAGCGTTTACCAAACAATGGATTTTTAATAATTAATAACCGGGATAAAGAGAGTAGGAAAATAAAAAAATATTGTCATGGGCGAACGGTGAGTTATGATATTAATGATGAAGGTTATGGTGGAGTAACGGTTAATTATTTAGCTCATGATTTAAAGATAAACAAAGGAATCCAAAGTTTTTTGGTTAATAATTTGGGTAAATTTAAAATTAAACTTTGGGGAAAACATAATATCGCTAATGCCTTAGCGGTCATTGCCGCTGCTAGGGAGCTACATGTCTCCCTTGGAGATATTAAAAAACATTTGTTTGGTTTTATTGGGACAGAAAGACGCGCCCAGATTTTAGGTAAGTTTCAAGGGGCGCTCATAATTGATGATTATGCTCATCACCCAACAGAAATCAAATCAACGCTTGAGGGTGTTTGTGCTCATTATCCCAATCTTTATGTAAAAGTGGTTTTTCATCCACATACTTTTACTAGAACTAAAGCTTTATTTGATGATTTTGCAACGAGTTTTTCCCTAGCGAATGAGTTAATAATTTTAGATATTTATGGTTCTGCTAGAGAAAAGCAAGGCGGCGTTTCTAGCGCTCAGTTAGTCGGCGCTGTAAAAAAGTTTAATCAGAAAAATAAAATTAAACAAACGGTTTTAAATATTAAAGATATTAAGGCGGCGGTTGCTTATTTACGAACCGATTTAAAAAAGAATGAGTTAGTTTTGTTAATGGGCGCCGGCGATGTCTTTCGTGTAGGCGAAGAATTATTATGGCCGAAAAAGAAAAAATAAAAAGAAAACCAGTTTTAAATAATCTGGACTATAAGGCCGGGGAACAACCGCGTCGTCATTTTTGGTCTGATTTTTGGATTTTGCTTTCCCCCTTTTTTAAATTTTTCTGGAAAATAGGAGCCATTGCCATTGCTATTGGTGTTTTAGATCTACTTAGGCCGTATTTACTGAAAGTAGTAGTTGATAATTTGTCCAATTTTGATAAAGATAAAATAGTTTTTTTATTGAAATTGATTGCTCTTTATTTAATGACTGAGGAAGTTCGTTCCTTTATTCATTATTTTAGCGATCGCAAGATTTTACGGTTATTAGTAGAAGTTGAATATAGCTTAGGCATGAAGGCCCAAGAAAAACTAGTCTCTCTTAGTTTGGGTTATCATGAAAAACAAAATACAGGAGCTAAAATTATTAAGATTGAAAAAGGAGTCGACAAGATTTCTGAATTCTTAAATAATGTTTTTTGGGAAGTTCTTCCAACTACTGTTCAATTAGCTTTTACTCTGGTTGCTTTGTTTTGGTCAGATTGGCGCATCGGTTTGTCTTTTTTATTCTTTGCCGGTTTGTTTATTATCATTGTTTTTTGGTCTAATCGCCGCATGTACCCGATTAGAAAACAGATATTTCGCGACTATGAAACTGCTTCTGGCAAGATGGCTCAGTCTATTATTAATATTAATGCTGTTCAGTCATTTGTCCAGGAAGATCGGGAATTGAAAGAATTTGGTAAAATTAAAAGTAATTTAAGAGAGAATGAAGATCGACAATGGGGCTGGATGATGAAAATTGGCTTAATTCGAAACTCTATCGCTGATATTGGCCGCACCGTTGTTCTGCTTTTAGGGGTTTACATGGTTTCCCAGGGTTCAATCACAGTCGGAAGTTTGATTTTTATTTTTACGCTTAGTGAAACAGCTTATGCTTCCTTATATCGTTTAACTAGATTTTACGATAAAATGGAGGAAGGCCGTGAAGGTGTTAATCGGCTGTTATTATTGTTTAATGCTATCGACGATATTGATAGTAAATCAGGGACATATAAACCAAAAATGGTGGCCGGTGAACTTGAATTTAGAGATGTTTCTTTTGCCTATTCCAATAATAAAAGAACAGCCGTTTCTAATTTAAATTTTAAAATTGATTCTGGTTGCGTGGTTGCTTTAGTGGGGCCGTCGGGAGGCGGAAAAACTACGGCGGCGCGTTTAGTTTATCGCCATTACGATCCGCAAAAGGGAAAAGTTCTACTGGATGGACGCGATTTAAAGGATTATGATTTAAAAGCTTTTCGCAAGTTTTTAGCAATTGTTCCTCAGGAAGTAGAATTGTTTGATTTAACGGTTAAGGAAAATATTGCTTACGCCAAGCCAAATGCTAGTCAAAAAGAAATCGAGGCGGCGGCCAAAATTGCTAATGCCGAAGAATTTATTCTCAAACTAGGTAAGGGTTATGATTCAATGGTCGGTGAGAGAGGAATAAAACTTTCCGGTGGACAGCGTCAGCGCTTAGGTATTGCTCGAGCCGTCTTAGCTAACCCTCGTATTTTAATTTTTGATGAAGCAACTTCCAGTCTTGATAGTGAAAGTGAACGTTTGATATCTGATGCGATGAAAAAAATTAGTCATGGACGCACGATGATAGTTATCGCTCATAGGCTTAGTACTATTAAAAGTGCTGATAAGATTATTGTTTTAGAAAAAGGTAAAGTAGCCGAACAGGGAAGCCACTTAGAATTAGCTAAAGTCTCCGGGGGGTTATATGCTAAATTATTGAAATTACAAAAAGTTGGGGAGTTAGAAGATTAGAGTAATTCAAAAAACTGCTATGTTAACAATCGAAAGAAAACATTCTTTAACTCAATATACAACCTTAAAGGTCGCCGCTACGACTGATTATTTTGCGATTGTAAAAAATAAAGTCGATTTGATGGCGGCGATTGAATTTTCTAAAACAAACAATCAACCCTTGTTTATTCTGGGCGGAGGTTCTAATGTTTTGTTTTCTAAAAATGTTAAAGGGCTACTGATAAAAAATGAAATCAAAGGCATAAAGATTATTCAAAAAAATAAAGAGAAAGTTTTGCTTGAAGCTTTATCGGGTGAGCCCTGGTCTAAATTTGTTGCGTATACCGTTGAAAATAAGTTTTATGGTTTAGAAAATTTATTTTTAATTTATGGTACAGTTGGAGCGGCTCCCGTACAAAATATTGGTGCTTATGGAGTAGAGCTTAAAGACGTTTTTCATTCCCTTAAAGCAGTCGATCTCAAAACTGGGCGAGAAAAAATTTTTTCACGGGCTGATTGTCGTTTTGGTTATCGCGATAGTATCTTTAAAAATAAATTTAGAAATAAATATTTTATTTATTCCGTTACCGTTGAATTATCACGTCGTCCTAATTTTAAACTAGATTATGGTTCAATTGGCGACGCTTTATCAGCTAAAGGAATAAAGAAACCGTCAGCTCAGGATATTATTAAAACAATTGCGGAAATTAGAAATAGTAAACTTCCTAATCCTTATATTTTATTTAACGCTGGGTCATTCTTTAAAAATCCTGAAATTAACCATAAAACATTTAAAGAATTAGTTAAAAAATATCCGAGCATTCCATCTTTTCCAACTAATCATTCTAAAGTTAAAATTCCAGCTGGTTGGCTGATAGAACAGGTAGGTCTGAAAGGTAAGAAATTTGGACCGGTTAGAATGTATGAGAAACAAGCTCTTATTTTGGTTAATGAGGGCGGCGCTAAGGCTAAACAAGTGTTAAATTTAGTGAGTAAAGTAAAAACAGCCGTTAAGAAGAAGTTTGGTCTTGATTTAAATGAGGAAGTTAATATAATATAAAAGCACAATTAATAATTTATATCATTTTATATATGACTGCTAGTGAATTGCGCCAAAAATATTTAGATTTTTTCGCTGCTAAGGGGCATACGATTATTTCCGGCGCCTCTTTAATCCCGGAAAATGATCCGACAACTCTTTTTACAAGTTCAGGGATGCAACCCATGGTTCCTTATTTGTTGGGCGAAAAACATCCTCTAGGAGTAAGAATCGCAAATTCGCAAAAAAGCTTTCGCACTAAAGATATTGAAGAGGTTGGTGATAATAGACATACAACATTCTTTGAAATGCTTGGTAATTGGAGTTTTGGCGATTATTTCAAAGTTGAACAAATAAACTGGATGTTTGAATTTTTAGTTAACGAATTAAAATTGGATCCTAAAAAACTTTATATTTCAGTCTATCGAGGTAATAAAAATTTGAATCTTTCAAGAGATGAAGAAGCGGCTGAACTTTGGAAAAATAAGTTTGAAGATTTAAATATTGAAGCTAAAATAATCGATAATGCTGAAGTCACGGGAATGCAGGGTGGGAGAATTTTTTACTATAATGAGAAAGAAAATTGGTGGTCTAGAGCCGGTGGGCCGGAAGCGATGCCGGTAGGAGAGCCTGGTGGGCCAGACAGTGAAATGTTTTGGGATTTTGGTGAAAGCTTAGGGCTACATGAAAAATCTGAATGGAAAAATAAACCTTGTCATCCGGCTTGTGATTGTGGTCGTTTTATAGAAATCGGAAATAATGTTTTTATGAAGTTTGTAAAAACAGATACCGGTTTTAAAGAACTTGAAAATAAGAATATTGACTTTGGCGGTGGGCTGGAAAGAATGGCTGTTGCTGTAGTCGATAACCCTGATGTATTTTTATGTGATTTGTTTACTTCGGCGAGAAAGAAACTTGAAGAAATAAGTGGTAAAAAATATGGAGCAAATCAAGAGGAGGTAAAATCTTTTAGAGTAATACTAGATCATTTAAGAGGCGCAACTTTTTTAATCGGCGATGGTGCCTATCCGGGGAATAAAGATCAAGGATATTTTACTCGTAGGCTAATAAGAAGAGCGGTTCGTTCGGCTTATAGTTTAAATATAGAAGATAACTTTACTAATAGTATCGCTAGTGTTTTTATTGATGAATATAATAATTATTATCCTAACTTGTTAGAGAAAAAAGAAACAATCCTGAGCGAAATGGAAAAAGAAGAAGTTAAGTTTAGACAAACTCTGAAAGAAGGTCTCAAACAATTTGAAAAAATTAAAAATATTGATGGTAGCCGCATATTTGATCTTTATCAAAGTTATGGATTTCCGATTGAATTATCATTTGAAGAATTAGATAGGCAAGGAATTAAATATGATAGAGCAGATATAGAAAATGCTTTCAAAATTCAGCAAAAAGAACATCAAGATTTATCGCGTACAGCTTCAGTCGGCAAATTTAAGGGAGGGCTAGCTGATTCAAGCGAAGAAACTACTAAGCTTCATACAGCCGCTCATTTACTTTTAGCCGCTTTGCGAAGAGTTTTGGGTAATCAAGTTACTCAAAAGGGAAGTAATATTACTCCTGAAAGACTAAGATTTGATTTTTCCTACTTTGAAAAGATGACGCCTGAACAAATAAAGGAAGCTGAAGATTTGGTAAATGAGGCCATTAGGGCCAGTTTACCGGTTGTTTGTGAAGAATTGTCCCTAGAAGAAGCAAAAAATAGAGGGGCGATGGGGGTATTTGACTCTAAATATGGGGAAATGGTTAAGGTCTATACGGCAAGTTCACTACTTGCAAATGGTGGGCCGGATTTAAATAATGCGTTTTCTCAGGAGATTTGTGGGGGACCGCATGTATATAATACCGGAGTTTTAGGGAAATTTAAGATTCAGAAAGAAGAATCATCTAGTGCTGGTGTTAGAAGAATTAAGGCTGTACTTGAAATATAAACCTTAACTATTGACAACTTTCAAAGTTATATCTATAATGTTTTTATTAAGAATATTATAATAAATAAGCGAAATATTTTTAAAAAACTTTGATAAGGCTAACTTGTCTTTATCAAATTTTTTTGTGTTAATGTCAAAAGACATGGGAAACAACAACGAAACTTCCAGTAATTTAAACGCCAAGGATTTCATTGAAATGCAAGGCGAAGTACTGGAATTAATGCCGGCCGCTAGTTTTAGAGTTGCTCTAGAAAACGGCCATGAAGTTTTAGCTCATCTATCTGGGAAAATGAGAATGAATCGCATTCGATTACTTCCTGGAGATAAAGTTAAACTGCAAATCAGCCCTTATGATTTGACTAAGGGTCGAATTACCTATCGTATGTAAAAGTTGTAAGTGAAGTCAAAATTATTTAAGTAAGATTGAGAATTGCTTTATATAAAATAAACCTCGCAGTTTAATTCATAGAAAAGTATCAATACCACATATGAAAGTTAGAGCTAGTGCTAAGAAAATTTGTAAAGACTGCAAAGTAGTGAGACGCAAAGGTCGGGTCCACGTTATTTGCAAAAACCCTAAACATAAACAAAGACAAGGGTAACTTTTAATATCTAAAATATGGCAGTAAGAATCGCTGGGGTTAATATCCCAAATGACAAAAGAATAGAAATCGCTTTGACTTATATTTTTGGAATTGGAAAAACTAGATCCAATCAAATTTTAAAGACAGCAAACGTTGATAAAGATATTAGAGTTAAAGATTTGAAAGAAACCGACGTTAATCTTTTACGAGAAATCGTTGAAAAGAAGTTTACCGTTGAAGGTGATTTACGTCGTGAAGTTCAAAGCAATATTAAACGTTTAAGAGAAATTGGTTGTTACCGCGGTCTAAGACATACCAAACACTTGCCGGTTAGAGGTCAAAGAACAAAGACTAATAGCCGTACAGTAAGAGGTAATAAGCGTGTAACTGCAGTCAGCGGTAAGAGTAAAGCTGGTTTGCAGAAGACCTAATTAAAATTCTAAGAGCTTAAAATATGTCTGAAGAAGTAAAAAAAGACTCAGTAAAAAAAGAAGATGTCGCTCCTGATGCCGAGTTAACACCGGTTAAGGGCGAAGAAAAAGAAGAACGCGATGAAATGGCGGCCTTCTCTTTTGATTCATCTGATGAAGAGTTACCTGAAGAAATCAAGCAAAAACTTGAAAAAAATAAGGTAGCCAGAGCTAAGAAAAAACTAGTCAAGAAAAAGAAGAAAAAAACCGCTAGAGTTGTAAAAGTCGGCCGTGCTTATATTCAAGCTACCTACAACAACACCATGATTACCTTAACCGATAATAATGGTGATGTTATTTCTTGGGCTAGTGCTGGTTTAGCAGGATTTAAGGGCGCTAAAAAGGCGACTCCTTACGCCGCTCAGATAATTACTAAGATTGCTGCTCAAAAAGCTAAAGAAGAATATGGTTTGCAGGAAGTTAGTGTATTTGTATCTGGTGTTGGAACCGGTCGTGAAGCAGCTATTCGCGCTTTAAATGCTAATGGCTTAGATGTGTCTTCAATCAAAGATACTACCCCCGTTCCTCATAATGGTTGTCGTCCAAAGAAACCAAGAAGAGTTTAAAATAATCAAAATATAATATGGGAAGAAATATTGATAATAAATGTAAACAATGTCGTCGTATCGGTGAGAAGTTGTTTCTAAAAGGCGAAAGATGTTTAGGACCTAAGTGCGCGATGGTTAAGCGTAATTATATTCCTGGTGTTCATGGTCAAAAGGGTCGTAAGCGTTTAAGCGATTTCGGAACTCAATTAGCAGAAAAGCAAAAAGCGAAGAAATATTACGGTGTAGCTGAAAAGCAATTCCGTTTAACTTTCGAGAAAGCTGCTAAAAAACAAGGTGATGCCGGAAAGAATTTTTTAAGATTATTAGAGTCTCGTTTAGATAACGTTGTTTTCCGTTTAGGCTTTGCTACTTCACGCGCTCAAGCTAGACAATTAGTTAATCATGGACATTTTACCGTTAATGATCGTAAGACTGATATTGCTTCATTTACCGTTAAATTGGGTCAAGTGATTAAAATCAGAAAGAGCAGTCAAAATAGCCCTTATTTCAGAAATGTAAGTGAGAGATTAGCTAAGGCGGAAAGACCAAGTTGGTTAGATTTCACAGCGACTGATAAATCAGGTAAGGTTTTACATGAACCTAAAGATTTAGACCTTCCACAAAGCATCAACGTTCAAATGATTATTGAGTATTATTCAAAATAAAAAAATAATATGCAAAACATTGCTAACCCTAAAAAAATTGATTTTAAATCAGTTGGCAATCCCAATGAAGGGGTTATTACCGTCGAGCCTTTATTTCCTGGCTATGGCATGACATTAGGAAATTCCTTACGTCGTGTTTTATTATCTTCTTTACCAGGAGCAGCTGTTATCGGCGTCAAGATAAAAGGTGCAAGCCATGAATTTATGGCTTTACCTCATATCAAAGAAGATGTTTTGGAAATGATTTTGAATTTGAAACAAGTAAGATTTAAAGTCTTTACCGAGGAAGAAATTCGCCTTGAGCTTAAAGTTAAAGGTAAAAAAGTCGTTACCGCTGGGGATATTGTAAAGAATAGCCAATTAGAAATAAAAAATCCTGAATTAGTTATTGCTAATATCACTGATGAAGCTGGTAGTCTTGATGCCGAAATATTAGTTAAGGGTGGTCGTGGTTATAAGATGCCTGAAGGTAGCAAAAAAGAAAATAAGGAAATCGGTTTTATCGAAATTGATTCTATTTTTTCTCCAGTTACTCAAGTTAGTATTAAGGTAGATAGTGCTCGTGTTGGTAAAATGACAAACTGGGATAAATTAATCCTTGATGTTAAAACTGATGGAACTATCACTCCTGAAGAAGCTTTTAATGAAGCTACAAAAATATTAGTTGAACAATTTAATGCTTTGTTACCGGAAAACATCGGTAAGGAAATCATGGGAGCGGAAGTAAAAGTTGAAAGTGAGGAACCGGTAAGCCCCGAAGAGTTAGAAGTAGTTGAGGCTGAAATCGAAGAAGTTGAAGCGCCTAAAAAAGAAAAAAAGGAAAAAGCTAAAAAACCAAAGAAATAATAATTTGCACGCTATTCCGTTTTAAGCGGGAAGCTGATCGATGATAGATTATGCGCCACAGAAATAAAAACAAAATTTTAGACAGAGAAAAGGGTCCACGTGAGCTGATGTTAAGAAATATGGCATCCAGTCTTCTTTTATACGAAAAAATAAAGACTACTAAAGCTAAAGCGCAGGCTGTTCGTCCGCTTGTAGAAAGAATGATTACTGCTTCAAAAGCTGGAGATTTAGCTGCTCGCCGCGGACTTATCAAAGTTTTATTACAAAAGAATGCCATTAAAAAAACAATTGATGTCTTAGGTGTTCGCTATAAAGAACGTCCGGGAGGATATACTCGTATTGTTAAATTAGGGACTAGACAAGGTGATGGTGCCGAAATGGTTCAAATTGAATTAGTATAAAAATATGAAAAATATTGAAAGAAAATTGCATCAGCTTGACGCTGAAGGCCAAGCAGTTGGTCGTTTAGCTACTCAGATCGCAAACCTTTTGCATGGAAAAAATAAACCGGAATATCAACCTCATATGGACTTAGGGGATATTGTTGAAGTTAAAAATATTTCCAAGATGAAATTTACCGGTAAAAAACTTGATCAAAAAGAATACTATCATTTTTCCGGGTATATTGGTGGCTTAAAAGCAAAAAAGATGTCTTCGGTTTTTGCTCTTGATCCGGGCGATGTTTTAAAGCGAGCGGTTAGAGAAATGCTTCCTCCGACTAAATTACGAGTCGGGATGCTCAAAAGATTAATAATAAAATAATATGGTAGACAAAAAGATTAAAGAAACCAGAGAAGATGAATTCGAGGCCGCTACAGAAGATATTATCGAAGATGATAAAGAATGGGCGAAAAATGAAATCGCTGAATTCACTGGTAAATATATAAAAGCAGTCGGACGCCGTAAACAAGCGGCCGCTCAGGTTCGTTTATATGAAGGCGGCAAGGGCGTTATCATGATTAACGGAAAACGGGCAGCTGAATACTTTCCTGGCGAAGGTTTAAACATTATTGTCCAACCGCTTAAAGTTACCGGCCATCACCGTGATTATAATTTTTCTATTATTGTTCGAGGCGGCGGTAAATTTGGTCAAGTTGATGCCGTAAAATTAGGTATTAGCCGGGCTATTTTTGCTCTTGATCCAGCTACTAAAGACGCTTTGAAGGCTAATGGTTTCTTAACTCGCGACCCAAGACAAGTTGAAAGAAAAAAACCGGGTTTAAGAAAAGCGAGAAAAGCTCCACAATGGTCAAAACGTTAATTTCTATACTTATAAAGACAGCGGTTTATTTAGCCGCTGTTTTTTGTTATACTAGTAAATATATTAATATACTTAGCTAGTCTAGGGAAAGATAACAAGATGTAAATATATTTATATGAACAGTTATCGAGGTGACATTATTGAGGAATCTTTGGAAAACAAGGATATTCTTAAAAAACTAAATGTAATAGCTACACGAGTAGCGAAGGTTGTGGATAAACATCAAACTCCTTGGCTTACTCAATGGACCTTGGATACTATTGAGGTTGGAGACGACGAGGCTGATAATTTAGCTGAAGAATTAAGTCGAGCGCTTGAATCAAAACACGGTTGGTATATTGATTATCGTAATGACAGATATCATTATGTAATTTTTAAAAATAAATTTTTTAAATTGAACCGCAGTAAAAAATCTGATTATGAAGAGATGATAAGCTATGGTTTATCAAAAGGTACACCCAGCTATCAGCTGCCAAGATTTGCTGGTTCGCAAACTTAGAGTGTTGCTCTTATACCGCTATAGTAGATTTATTAAAGAAAGTTTTAGCTGTGTGATACTAGAATAATATGGAAAATATCATAGAAAAACTAAAAGAATTGAAAGAGCGGCTTTTACGAGTGAAAGTGCTTTTAAATATTGAACAAAAGATTATTAAAGCAAATAAACTGCGTCTGAAAATGTCTGAACCCGATATCTGGAACAACCGAGAGGAGGCTGTTAAAATTAGCCAAGAAGTTGAGGAATTGTCCGGAGAGACTAAAAAGTGGTTAAGCATTGAAGATGAAATTAAAGACGCTATGGAGATGGCTGATTTAGCAAAGCAAGAAGCAAATGATGACTTAACTCAGGAATTAGAAAAAAAGGCCGATGATCTAGAAAAAGAATTCTCTCAATTAGAGTTTCTCTCGCTCTTTTCTGGCCCATACGATAAAGATAACGTTATTTTGTCTATTCATGCCGGTACGGGCGGTGTTGACGCTCAGGATTGGGCTCAGATGTTAGAGAGAATGTATTTTCGTTTTTGTGAACGGAAAGAATTTAAGGCGGAGATTTTAGATAAGAGTTACGGTAATGAAGCGGGGCTAAAAAGCGTTGATTTAAGAATTACCGGCTCTTATGCCTATGGATATTTAAAAAGTGAAAACGGCGTTCATCGTTTGCTGCGTAATTCACCTTTTAATGCTGATGGACTTCGCCAAACCTCTTTTGCTTTAGTTGAAGTAATCCCGGAAATTTCTGATGGGGGCGGAGTAGTAATAAAAGATGAAGATATAAGAATCGATGTCTATCGTTCTAGCGGTCCGGGCGGACAGAGTGTTAATACTACCGATTCCGCCGTGCGCATCGTTCACCTTTCAACGAATATTACCGTTACTTGCCAAACTGAAAGGTCTCAACATCAAAATAAAGAAAATGCTTTTAAAATATTGCGAGCAAAATTAAATTTGAAACTTTTGGAAGAAAGGGAAGCGGAAGAAAAGAAATTAAAAGGTGGAGTCCAAAAAGCAGAGTGGGGGAAACAAATTAGATCATATTTTTTGTATGGAAATAAATTAGTAAAAGACCATCGCAGTGAATACGAAACCTCAAATGTAGAAAATGTTTTAGATGGTGATTTAGAGCAATTTATTGAAGCGTATTTAAGATTCTTAAAGAAATAGTTTAGCTCAAATTTATCGGGTTGTTTGTAAAATGTCATTATAATGATGGCATTTTATGTTTAAAAAAATTAAGTTAACTCCAGCTCAAATATTCTTTTATTGTAATTTAATATTCATTGCTTTTATATTTTTTAAAGGCCTAAACAAACAAGCCTTTGTTGCTACTTTCGAGGAAGAGAGTTTAGCGCGTTATAATAATCAACAGATAGAATTTATTGGCCGAGTTTGTGAAGAAGCGGATGTTGATTACAAAAGTCAACGTTTAACGGTCTGCGCTGGGAGTCGAGTTCTCGTAACTACAAATCTTTATCCTGAGTATAACTATGGCGATTATTTAAAAATTAGCGGCTTGTTAAAGGCACCAGAAGAATTTAACGGTTTCGATTATGGCCGTTATTTAGCCCGTTACGATATTTATTCTGTAATATATTATCCAAAAATAAATTCAGAAAAGGGAGCTCTTCCTATTTCGCAAAAAGCTTATCTCGCTCTTTTAAAATTAAAATGGAAAATTAAACTCATTATTGATAAATCATTACCCGAGCCCGAGGCGGGTTTAGCTGATGCCTTGCTTCTTGGCTATCGTCGCACAATTAGTAAGGAGGATGCGGCCACCTTTTCTCGCACGGGACTTAGTCATCTAATTGCAATTTCTGGTTCGCATATTACAATTTTAAGCGTCATGATTTTAAGCTTTACGCTTTTTCTTGGACTAAGTCGTCGTTTAGCTCTAAAAATAGTTTTTATTTTTTTGTTTATTTATCCTTTAATTACGGGATTAAGCGCTTCGGCCGTTAGGTCAGCGGTAATGGGCGGATTAGTCTTTATTGCCTTATATTATGGCCGCTTAGCGGCGATTACTAAAGCTTTGGTCTTCTCAGCTTCCTTGATGCTTATCGTAAATCCACGCCTTCTCAGAGACGATATTGGTTTTCAACTTTCTTTTGCGGCGGTAATCGGAATAATTTATATCTATCCCTGTTTTGAATCGATAAGAAACAAAATAAAAAAGAAATTTTATGGTTGGCATCGTAAAATTATTCTTGCTAACTGGGATATTTTTAGTTTAACTCTCGCTTGCCAATTAATGGTAACGCCAATTATGTTAATCAACTTCCATCAATTTTCTATTATTTCTTTTATCGCTAATCCAGTTGTGATTTGGGTATTTCCGTTTTTACTCGCGGCGCTTATTATTCCACTTGTTCCAGCGGTGATTTTTCCATTTTTAGGAGCTTGGTTCTTCGCGCCCACTTATTTTATCCTTAAATTTATTTTTTCAGCCGCACGATTTTTTGCCGCACCCAGCTGGGCGGCAATTGAGATTAATAATTTTGGTTATTTAGATGCAGTCGTTTATTATTTAGGATTAATTATTTTTGTCTATTTTTTACATCATCAACAAAACAAACAAAAATCCGCTGTGTAGCGGATTTTTAAGTTTTAAAATTTAAGAGAAATTATTTTTTTGCTTTAGCAACTTTAACTACCTTTTTACCAGTCTTTCTAATAGTAGCTGTTTCACCAACTTTAAGCGCCGGTTTTCTTGGAGTTTTTACACGTTTAGGTTTAGCCATAGTTCTCATGCAAGAAGTGCAGACCTTAGCTTTAACGCCTTCAAGAACCTTGCTCTGCAAGTTGATATTTTGTCTCTTTAAGGTTTTAATTTTAGAATGAGAACGACTAGCGCCTTTAGTTGAGCTACGTCCGCATAAGTCACATTTTTTTGCCATATTGGTTTATTTGCTTATTTTAATGGTTTTATTCTACCAGCATTTTTAAAATTAATCAAGTTATGTTATAATTTCGTATATGATAGAAGTATTTCAAATAATAGTTTTAATTTTTTCCGCTGTAATCCATGAGTATTTACATGGTTTTATGGCGCATCGATTGGGCGATAATACCGCTAAAGACGCCGGTAGGTTAACGATAAACCCGCTTGCTCATTTAGAATGGTTTGGGTCTTTTTTCTTGCCTTTAATGATGGTTGTATCGCGGATGCCATTTCTCATCGCTTGGGCGAAACCAGTTCCTTATAATCCCCATAATTTAAGAGATAAAAAATATGGAGAAGCTAGAGTTGCTTTAGCAGGGCCGTTGGGTAATTTAGCGATTGCCGTCGCTTTTGGTTTATGCTTAAAATTTTTACCGCTAATTAGTTTAACTTTTTCTGGTTTAATTGGGATAATAATCTATATCAATTTACTTTTAGCAGTCTTTAATTTACTACCACTTCCGCCGCTTGATGGTTCTAAAGTATTAGCCGTTTTTTTACCCGAGCCTTTGCGGGAAAAATATTTAAGTATGGAAAGATTCGGATTTATTTTAGTTATTTTTGTAATCATGTTGTTTGGTCAAGTTATTAGCGGCCCGGTTAATTTTTTATTTAAATTAATAGCGGGGTAAAGTTAGTAGGAATATATTTATTATGCCCAAAATAGTTGTTACTCATGATTTAGGATTATCTCCTGAAGATATAAAACGATTAAAATTGCTCGGTGAAGTTACTTTTTTTAATGATAGGCCTGAATCAGGCGACGTATGGTTAAGTCGTTGTCAGGGAGCAGATATTATTTGCAGCGGCATACCAGGCCTAAGAGATAAGTATCAAGAATTAAAAAACGTTTTTATATCCCTACCTTTGGTTGGGGTCTCTTATTTAAATAAAGAAATTTTAAATAAAAATAATATTAAAGTTTCTAATAGTCCGGGATGTAATAAAGACGCGGTTTCAGAATGGGTGATTGGAATGATGATTAATTTGCTTAGAGATCTGCCGTTTTTTATCAATAATAAGAAGCTTCCTCAAGGGAAAATGCCTCCGCAAACATTAGGACTAGTTGAAAAAAAAGTCTTAATCTTAGGAAGAGGGAATGTTGGAACTCGGGTTGGTGAAATTTGTAATTCATTAAAAATGAAGGTAGATTTTTTTGACAAGGGAGATGATTTAATCAAAAAAATAGTAGATCAAGATATTATAATTAATTGTTTAAGTACTAATAAAAGTACGATAAATTTATTGGATAAGACTTTTTTTACTTCACTTAAAAAGGGCTCATTTTTTATCTCGATTACTAATCATGAGATTTACGATTTAGAAGCGATGTTAGGCGCGTTAGATAAAGGAATATTATTAAAAGCGGCGATAGATGACGGGACAATGAATTTAGGAAATACAGATGACCCTTTTTACAAGCGGTTAATTAGCCATCCTCAAATTTTAGCTACTCCTCACATTGCTCATAATACCGAAGTTTCTAATAAGGTTGGTCATCAAATGATGATTGATAACGTAGAAGCATATTTAAAAGGGAAGCCCATTAATTTAATTTAGTATGAGTATAAAAATTATTTATTTTGTTCATGGGACAACAATTGATAATGAGGCTGGAAAATCTACCGGTTGGATAGGCGGAGAATTATCAGGATTAGGAATTAGGCAAGCAAAAGATTTGAAAGATAAAATTAAAGATAAAGATTTTGAACTGATGTTTTGTTCAGATTTAAAAAGAGCGATCGATTCCGCTAATTTAGGTTTTGAGGGTTACTCCATCGTTCAGGATAAAAGATTAAGAGAATGTAATTATGGAGATTTAACTCAAGCAAGCGAGGAGTTGGTAAATTATAATGAGCATATTGAAATCCCATTTCCAAATGGTGAAAGTATGAAAGATGTTGAAGAAAGAATTAGAGATTTCATTGAGTATTTAAAGAAAGAACATAATGATAAATTTGTTGCCATTATGGCGCATAAAGCTCCGCAATTAGCTCTTGAAGTAGTATTAAACGGAAAGACTTGGGAACAAGCTTTAAGAGAAGATTGGAGAAATACAAAAGCTTGGCAACCAGGGTGGGTTTATAATATTTCTTGTTAAAATATTATTTTAAATAAAAAGAGACCCGGGCTGGTTAGACTCGGGTCTTTTGTTTTGTTGTTTAATTTTGTATTCTGTGTTTTGGCGTTCGTTTTAGAACGCTAGTAATTTAATCATTTAGATTAGAATGGAAGGAAAGCTATTACTCCGCGTCTTGTCCAATTAGAATTTTGAAGCGATCTAAAAGCCCATCTCCATTTTTCATATTCTCCAGAGTAAAACTCCGTTTCATAAATTCCGTTGAAAGGAACTATATCTTCCGCGAGAAAAGTAAAACTAATATATTCCGGAGAATATTTGCATCTTTTTACTTTGAATATTTTCCCTTTTACTGTTGTCTCTCCCGAATTGAATGGAGATTTGAAAATATAGTCATGGTTTTGAGCATACATAAACGCATGAAAATATTTTTCGTTTCCTGGATCAACATCGCTTTGGCTTTGGTCACCAAATTCTCCTACATTATAACGTAGGAATAGGCTATAGCCCTTTTTCAGCTTACTTTCTGAAGAGTTCGTACCATACCACTGGAAGAGGTTTCTTTCTAAACGGAATGCATAGCCATTTTGGTAACCATCGCCCAGGTTAGGATCTCCCGGCATCCCCAGATGCCTGATAAAGAAAACCCTTTCTTCACCGAACTTTTGTTTGAAAGTTGCGCGGTATAAACCCAGCATCGATAGTTGTATTCCAATCGAACTACCATCGGCAGCAGCATTCGGTTGCTCTAAGAGATACAAATCAATGGCTTCATCTGAGAGCTCGTTATCAATCATGTTGATAATCCAAGTTCCGTTTGATTTAAACCCGTACTCATTTTCAGCTACGAGTACAACGTAAAGATCGGTAATGTCTTGAACAGTTACAGTATCGCCATCGGCAATTTCATCGGTTTTTGTGGAGCTTGCAATAGATCCTGATTTCAACCCATTGTTTCTCGGTTGAATAGACATGAAAATTTTTGCTTTCTCGACTGGAGCTGAAATTTCGTCATCCGCTTCTTTAGTACAGGATGACATAATGCAGCTGATAAACAATGCCACAAGAATAATGGTGGCAATAATTCTGATTTTTTCTGGATTTAAATTTTTCATTTTCTGCGATTTTTTTTGGTTTTTGTTTTTTTACAATTTTTCAGCTTTTTCTTCTTTGTTGAGCGGGTCAAAGTGACCTGCCTGTACGTCGGCTATTGCCGTCATCATCAATATCGCTACGCCCGTAGCAGTCGTTATAAGGAGCATCCCTGATAGAGTCCCGATAACAGCGTGGAATAGGCAGATAATAATCATTGCCGCATTCAAGCTGAAATAGGGAATATGGCTTGCCCCGCCTAAACTGATCATTCCAATTTTTGGAAAACCCCAATCGGGTTTATGATCACTTGCTAAACAAACAGCCGTAACGACCATACTGCAAATAAAGAGGACGAATATGAATATTATCCATAAAGGTCCGTCTATTTTTTCGTTAATTAATAAATGAGCGAACCCATTCATTACCCAGACTAATCCGAGGAAATCCCCATAAGTTTGAGTATAGAAATCTTCCCAGTACAGAAATTTTTGTTTTGTGCCGGGGATGAGGGAGTGACGAGGGGATATTTTCCGCCGTCTTTTATCAACCGTTTGAAACAAAAATTGCATCAAACATAGCGTGGTATTAACTATAGCCACGCAAAAAAATACTTGCCAGTTCCAGTCCATTTAATCTAATAGGTTTTTAAATTTATAATAGTTGTTAATGTCCATTTTATTTTCAAATTATTGTAGCATAAATACAAAATTATGTCAAGACTAGCCTAATTTAGGTAAAAATGACTTAGCTATTTTAGGGATATCGTTAAAATCCTGTTTATTCTCATTTATTCCTTCTTGACTTATGTTTTATATTTTGTTAAATTAAATTAGTATAAAAAAATCACAGATCCTGAGTATCCAGGATTATTTTAATATTTAAAATTTAGTAATTAGACAAGTTCGCTAGGCGTCCGTCTAGTAGACGGGCCGTAACTGAAAATTATGCCAACTATCAATCAATTAGTTAAGCAAGGAAGAAAGAAAACTAAAGTTAGAAAGAACGCGATTGCTCTTCATCTTAGTCTTGATTCTTTGCACCGAAAAAAGAAGGAAACTGCTAAAGGCGCTCCGTTTAAACAAGGCGTTTGTTTAAAGGTAACTACTACTACTCCAAAGAAGCCGAACTCTGCTTTACGTAAAATTGCTCGTGTTCGTTTATCTAACGGAATGGAAGTAACTGCCTATATCCCAGGCATGGGTCATAATTTGCAAGAGCATTCTATCGTTTTAGTAAAGGGTGGAAAAACTAAAGATCTTCCTGGTGTTCGTTATAAAGTTGTTCGTGGTGTTTACGATGCCTCTGGCGTAGAAGCAAGACGTAAGAGTCGCAGTTCTTATGGCGCTAAAAAACCAAAAGCGGCTACTAAATAATTCAAACTAAAAATTTCAATAATAATTTTAATAAATAAGTTAAAATAAAGTGCGATTTTAGATAGCTGCTAAATTTCGCAAAATAACAAATATGAGAGGAAAACCAGCTCCAAAAAGAACGATTGAAGGTGATTCTAAATATAACGATAAGAATATCGCTAAGTTTATTAATTACGTCATGGAAAGAGGTAAAAAGAGCGTTGCTGAAAGTATCGTTTACCGCGCTTTTGATATTTTAAAAGAAAAAACTAAACAAGACCCACGTCATATCTTTAATAAAGCAATTAAGAAAGTTTCTCCACTTGTTGAAGTAAGAGGTAAGAGAGTCGGCGGTGCTAACTATCAAGTTCCTTTTCAAGTTCGTGGCGAAAGAAGATATTTCTTAGGTTGCAACTGGATTATTAATGCCGCCAATGATAGAAAGGGTCGTGCTACTGCTGATAAGCTTGCTACTGAGATTCTAGATGCCTCTAATGGTGAAGGAACAGCAGTGAAGAAGAGGGAAGCAGTTCATAAGATGGCTGAGGCTAACAAGGCTTTCGCTCACTTCTCTAGATAATTCTATTTTTGGAGAATTTCTTCGTCAAAGGCTCCAGTGCTCGTTCGCCGTATTTCTATACGGCTCATTCCGCGCTTCACCTTTTCCTCGAACTTCCCTCAAAAATAAAATTATCAATCATCATTAAATATAAATTAAAATAAATTTAAAATATGGCCCGTGATTATTCTCTAGAAAATATTAGAAATATTGGTATTATGGCGCACATTGACGCCGGCAAAACAACTTTTACCGAGCGTGTTTTGTTTTACACTGGTAAAAAGCATAAAATTGGTGAAGTTCATGAAGGTGCCGCAGAAATGGATTGGATGGAACAAGAGAAGGAAAGAGGTATTACTATTACTTCCGCCGCAACTACTTGTTTTTGGAAAAATAATAAAATCAATATTATTGATACTCCTGGACACGTTGACTTTACCGTTGAAGTAGAACGTTCACTTCGCGTTTTAGACGGCGCAATCGCTGTTTTTGATGGCCAAGCTGGAGTTGAACCGCAGTCTGAAACTGTTTGGCGCCAAGCTGATAAATATAATGTTCCTCGTCTTTGTTTTGTAAATAAAATGGATAAGATGGGAGCTGATTTTTATATGAGTCTTGATTCTATTAAGACTAGATTAAATCAAAAGGCCGTTGCTATCCAACTTCCAATTGGAGCTGAAGATAATTTGAAAGGTGTAATTGATGTTTTAACCAAAAAAGCTTATATCTTTTCTGGCCATTTTGGCGTTAATATTGAAGAAATAGAAATTCCAGAAGACATGAAAACCAAAGTTGATACTTTCCACGCCGAACTTATTGAGAAAGCAGTTGAATGTGATGAAGCAACCATGGAAAAATATTTAGATGGCAAAGAAATAACTCCAGAAGAAATTAAGGCCGCCATTAGAAAAGGGGTAATTGCTAATGCAATTTATCCAGTTTTATGCGGAACCGCTTTACAAAATATTGGCGTTCAATTAGCGCTTGATGCGGTTAATGATTATTTGCCATCACCTTTAGACGTCCCTCAGGTTGAAGCTAATGATGTTCGTGATCCTGAAAAAAAAGTCGCTGTTAATGCTGATGATAGCAAACCGTTTATTGGTTTAGCTTTTAAAATTGCGACCGATCCTTTTGTTGGTAAACTTTGTTTCGTCCGCGTATATCAAGGTGTTTTAACATCTGGTTCATATATTGTTAATTCTTCAACCGGAAATAAGGAAAGAATCAGCCGTTTAGTACGAATGCACGCTAATCATCGTGAAGAAATTAAAGAAATCTATGCCGGAGATATTGCGGCGGTTATTGGTTTAAAAAATACTACTACTGGAAATACTTTATGCGCTGAAGACGAACCTGTTCTACTTGAATCTATTACTTTCCCAGAACCGGTTATTAAAATTGCAGTTGAACCTAAGACTAAGGCTGATCAAGAAAAGATGGGTGTTGCTTTAGCACGCCTCGCAGAAGAAGATCCAACTTTTAGAGTCACAACCGATGAAGAAACTAATCAGATTTTAATTGCTGGTATGGGAGAACTTCATTTGGAAATTATTGTTGATCGTATGAAACGTGAGTTCGGAGTTGAAGCTAATGTTGGTAAACCACAAGTATCATATCGCGAAACTATTACTAGAGTCGCTGAAGCAGAACATAAATACGTTAAGCAATCTGGAGGACGCGGTCAATATGGTCATTGTTCTTTACGTGTTGAACCTCAAGAGACTGGTAAGGGTTATGAATTCGTTGATGAAGTTAAGGGCGGCGTTATTCCGCGTGAATATATTCCAGCGATTGAAAAGGGTGTTAAAGAAGCTTTAAATAGCGGTGTTTTAGCTGGTTACCCAATGGTTGATGTTAAGGTTGCTGTTTTCTATGGTTCTTATCATGAAGTTGACTCTTCGGAAATCGCCTTTAAAATGGCTGGTATTTTTGCTTTTAAAGATGCTTGTCAAAAAGCTGGTCCAGTTTTACTTGAACCGATGATGAAAGTCGAAGTTACTACTCCGGAAGAATACATGGGAAATATTATTGGCGACTTAAGTAGTAAACGTGGTCAAATCGAAGAGATGTCTGATCGCGCTAATATTAAAGTTGTTAAAGCTAAAGTTCCACTTGCCGAAATGTTTGGCTACTCAACTTCGCTTAGATCCATGAGCCAAGGCCGAGCTAACTATGTAATGGAATTTTCTAATTATGCTGAAGTACCAAAAAATATTTTAGAAACTTTGAAAGAAAAAAACGGTAAGTAATTGGAACAAACAATTAGAGTTAAATTAATCAATAAAAATATGTCAGAACAATTTAAAAAAATTATTGAATTAATAAAAAAGACAGGGGATAAAGTAATTGTTTTTGATGATAATAATCCAGATAGCGCTTATGTGGTAATGGACTTTGATAGTTATGTTAAAACAAAGGATGAACCTGAAAAAAAGCCTGATTCTATTGTTAAAACAGAGAAAAAGGAAAATTTGACAGAAGAAGATTTAACTGATAAAATTAATCGCGAAATCTCGATGTGGAAGAATCAAGAAAATGCGCCTGTATTATCAGAAGAAGATAAGGTTAAAAAAACCTGGAATATCCCACCGGCTGTAAAGAATAACGCGCATAATATCGAGTAGTTTTTTATTAAAAATTTTATAAAAATAATTAATTAATTTAGTTCGGCTGGTTTCCTATTTTAAGGAAAGAAACCCCGTGAAAAACGGGGGCCGTACAACAAAAACATGGCAACAGAAAAATTTGAACGCAGTAAGCCCCATGTTAACGTCGGTACTATCGGCCACGTTGATCATGGAAAAACAACTTTAACAGCCGCTATGTTGGCCGTTTTTGCCGCTAAAGGCATGAAAGCTTCTCATAAAGGAGTTGGCGAAATTGATGCTGCTCCAGAAGAGAGAGAAAGAGGTATTACTATTGCAACTGCTCACGTAGAATACGAATCAGAAAAACGTCATTACGCACACGTTGATTGTCCTGGTCACGCCGATTATGTTAAAAACATGATTACTGGTGCCGCTCAAATGGACGGTGCAATTTTAGTTGTTTCTGCAACTGATGGCCCTATGCCTCAAACTAGAGAACATATCTTATTAGCTCGTCAGGTTGGCGTTCCTTATATCATTGTTTTCTTAAATAAGTGCGATATGGTTGAAGATATTGAACTTATCGACCTTGTTGAAGAAGAAATTCGTGATTTATTGAAGAAATATGAATTCCCAGGAGATACTACTCCAATTATCAGAGGTAGTGCTTTAAAGGCTCTAGAAAATCCAACCGGTCCAGATGCTGAACCTTTAATGGAACTTATGAAGCAACTTGATGAATTTATCCCAGAACCAGTTAGAGATATTGACCATCCTTTCTTAATGCCGATTGAAGATATCTTTTCAATTGAAGGCCGCGGTACAGTTGTTACCGGTCGTATTGAAAGAGGTATCATCAAAATTGGTGATGAAGTTGAAATTGTTGGTTTAATGGATACTAAGAAGACTACCGTTACTGGAGTTGAGATGTTTAACAAGCAACTTGATCAAGGTCAAGCTGGAGATAATGCTGGTTTACTTCTTCGTGGTACTAAGAAGACTGAAGTTGAAAGAGGTCAAGTTCTTTGTAAGCCAGGAACTATTACTCCACACACTGAATTCGGTGCTGAAGTCTATATTCTTTCTAAAGAAGAAGGCGGACGTCATAAACCTTTCTTCAATGGCTATAAACCACAATTCTATTTCAAGACTACCGATGTAACTGGTGATATTGCCTTACCAGCTGGAACTGAAATGGTTATGCCTGGAGATACTGTTAATTTAAATATTAAATTAATTGCTCCGATTGCTTTAGAAGAAAAACAAAGATTCACAATTCGTGAAGGTGGCCGCACTGTTGGTGCTGGTGTTGTAACTAAAATCTTAAAGTAATTACTTAGGCTTGCTCTTAACAAAAAGAGCAAGCTCGTAGTGATCATTTTAAAAAAATTAAATTATGTCCGAACACAAAAAAGACGAAAAAGAATTTAAACAGAGGATAAGAATCAAGATTAAGGCATTTGACCATAAAATTATTGATCAATCCACCAAGACTATCATTGAAACAATCGAGCGTTCTGACGCCCAATTTTTTGGACCAATACCGCTTCCGATTGAGAAGAGAAAATATACTGTTAACCGGTCTACTTTTGTGCACAAAGATGCTAGAGATCAGTACGAAATGCGTATCCACAAGAGGATGATTGATATTATTGACCCGAGCGCTAAAACCATTGAAGATTTGACGAATTTGAATCTTCCGGCTGGGGTTGACGTAGAAATAAAAATGTAGTAGTATAAAAAAGTAATAATAATCTTTGTTGTTAGCGGTCTAAATAACTCTTGTATAAGAAAGTATCTAGGCTAAAATCAGCAAAATTTGGAGGTAAATCAGCGAGTAAACTTATAGTTAATAAATAAAACCTTTGTTTTATTCTTAATTTTTTGTTTTTTGGCTGGTTTATTAAACCAGTTTTTTTGTGTATTGAAGAAGAACTATATGAAATTTATCAGTGGAAAAAAAATGAGCATGACTCAAGTTTGGAATGGCGATAAAGTATTTGCTGTTACTCCGGTTCAAGCTGGTCCTTGCCAAATAACCCAAGTTAAAACTAAGGCAACTGATGGCTATGAGGCTGTTCAGTTAGCGTATGGTGAAAGAAAAAAGAAAAATATCAACAAACCACAAATTGGCCATTTTAAAGGAATGGAAAAAATGCCTAAACACGTTAGAGAATTTAGAACTACTGACGTGGCTAGTTTAAAGGTTGGCGATGTAATTAATGTTGAAACTTTTGCCGTTGGCGATAAAATTAATGTAACCGGAACTTCTAAAGGTAAAGGTTTTCAAGGTGTAGTTAAACGTCATCATTTCCATGGTTTTAGAAAAACTCATGGTAATAAAGATCAAGAAAGAATGCCTGGTTCTATTGGTCCTAAAGGTCCAGCCCGTGTTTTTAAAGGTACTCGTATGGGTGGACGTATGGGCGGAGAAAGAGTAACTACTACCAATTTAGAAATAATTAAAGTTGATGTTGAAAATAATTTAATTTTCATTAAGGGCGCTATTCCAGGAGCTATTAATGGTTTAGTTTTAATAAATTCCGAAGGTGAATTAAAAGTTAACGTAAAACCGGTTGTTGCTGAAGTTGCAACTGAAGAAATTGCTCCAGCTGAAGTCGAGGTAAAAGAAGATGTAGTTGAAACAGAAGAAAAGCCGGAAGAGGTTAAAACCGAGGAAGTTAAAACTGAGGAAGTTGCTTCATAATTAGTAATTAGTAAATTGAGATCATATGTCATTAAAGATAAAAGTCTACAACCAAACTGCTGAACCAATTAAGGATTTAGAATTAAGCGCTAATATTTTTGGCGTAGAACCTAACCATGAATTACTTCACCAGGCGATGGTTGCCCAGATGGCTAATTGTCGTCAGGTTTTAGCTCATACTAAAGATAGGAGTGAGGTTTCTGGCGGTGGTAAAAAGCCTTGGAAACAAAAGGGAACAGGACGTGCTCGTGCTGGTTCTAGCCGCAGTCCGATTTGGATTGGTGGTGGTGTAACTTTTGGTCCGACTAAAGATCGTAATTTTAAACAGAAAATAAATCAAAAGATGAAACAGAAGGCAATCTTCATGGTTCTATCAGACCGCGTTAAAAGTAATGCTTTAGCGGTAATTGATACTTTAGAAATTGCGGATTTTAAAACTAAGAAGTTTAATGAAATTCTTAGCACTATGGAAAAGAAAGTTTTAAATAGTGAAAGACGAAATATTTTAGTTGTTAATGATTCTAAGGATGAAAAAGTAAAATATTCCGGTCGCAATTTAGTTGGTGTTAAGATGATTAATTTAGAAAATATCAATTTGATTGATTTGTTAAATCATAAGAATTTACTGCTCACGGAAAAAGCGGTTGAAGCTTTTACCAAACGCTATAATAAATAAAAATATGGCATTATTTGGATCTAAAACAACAAAAACTGAAGATAAAAAAACAACTGCTAACGTTAAAGATATTTCAGCTGATAAAAAGATTGAAAAGACCGAAGCGGTGAGTATGAAAGATTTATATACTGAAACCCCTAAAAGCGCTGCTAAGAGTAAAAATGCGATTGTAAAATATTCTGCTTCTAGCCATTTTTTAGTCAAACCGCTTATTACCGAGAAAGCAACGCATTTAGCGAGTGAAAATAAATATGTTTTTGTTGTTTCTACTAAAGCAAATAAAATAGAAGTTGCTAAGGCCGTACAAGCTGTTTATGGTGTTAAGCCGGTAGATGTAAATATTGTTAATATGAAAGGTAAGCGCGTTAGTCGCGGTAAAATTAGAGGTCAAAGAAAAGATTGGAAAAAAGCGATAGTTACCTTAGCTAAGGGTCAAGAAATTAAGATCTACGAAGGCGTTTAAGATACTAAAGCATTTATAAATAGATTTTTTTGAATCAATATGGGAATTAAAAAAGTAAAAGCAAATACTCCTGGACGCCGTGAAGCGACTTTTGATGATTTTAAAGATATAACCAAGTCTACTCCGGAAAAAAGATTGATTGTTATCAAAAAGCAAAGAGGCGGTCGCAATTCTACCGGTAAGATTACTGTTAGACATCGTGGTGGCGGCGCTAAGCGTTATGTTCGTCTGGTTGATTTTAAACGTGATAAATTTGATGTTGAAGCAACAGTCGCGGCGATTGAATATGATCCTAATCGTGGCGCAAGACTTGCTTTATTACATTACGCTGATGGTGAAAAAAGATATATTACTGCTCCGATTAACGTTGGTGTTGGTGATAAATTAATGAGTTCTAAAGGTTTAATCGAAATAAAAAACGGGAATGCTTTACCTTTATCCTTTATTCCGGCCGGTATGCCAGTTAGTTCAGTTGAACTTGAACCAGGAAAAGGCGCTCAGATTGCTCGTGGAGCCGGTAATGTTGTTTACGTCATGGGCGTTGAAGGTAAGTATGCTCAAATTAAAATGCCATCAGGTGAAATCAGATTAGTGAAGAAAGAATGTCTTTGCACCGTTGGCCAAGCTAGTAACCCAGATAAGCGTCATATTTCATTAGGTAAGGCGGGACGTAGTCGCCATCTAGGTATTAGACCAACCGTTCGCGGTACCGCTATGAATCCAGTTGATCATCCTCATGGTGGTGGTGAAGGTAAACAATCTATTGGTTTGAAACATCCGAAGACTATGTGGGGTAAACCAGCTCTTGGAGTTAAGACCAGAAAGAAAGGCCGCAGCGATCGTTTAATTGTTAAAAGAAGAGCTAAACGCAAATAAGAAGAATTAATTTTAAATAATTATGTCCAGAAGTCTAAAAAAGGGTCCATACGTTAATCTCAGACTGATAAACAAAATCAAGAATCTTAAGGCTGAAGATAAAACTGTAATTAAGGTTTGGGATCGAGCCTGTACGATTACTCCAGAAATGGTTGGATTTACGCTTGGAGTTCATAACGGTAAAACACATATTCCGGTTTATATTGTTGAAAATATGGTTGGCCATCGTTTAGGTGAATTTTCTCAAACTAGAAAATTCCCTGGTCATGGAGGAAAGATGGCTAAGACGCAAGCGGCCGCTAAAAAATAATCGAAAATTTATATGGAAGTAAAAGCCAGTTTAAAACATTTGAGAATGTCAGCCCAGAAAGTTCGCCTGGTGATTGATGTTGTCCGAAAAATGCCAGTTGAAGCTGCTCTTGATCAATTGAAGTTTATCAATAAGAAGGCGGCTATCCCGGTTAGAAAACTTATCAAATCGGCGATTGCTAATGCTGTTAATACTTACGATTTAGATAAAACTAATTTGTTAATCAGAGAAATTAAGGCTGATGAAGGTGTTACTTTAAAACGTTGGATGCCTAGAGCTCATGGTCGCGCTAGTGCAATTCGCAAGAGAGGTTGTCATATTAACGTAATTTTGGCTGAAATTAAAGATAGCGGTAAAAAAGAAAAGAAAGTTGTTAAAACAGAAGAACCGGTAAAACTAGAAAAATTAGTTAAAGAAGGTGAGAAGGCGGCTAAAGTTGCTGGAAAAATGGAAAAAGATAAGACTAAGAAAGCAGCGGCTCCGGAGAAAGCAAAAATGTTTAGAAGAAAAGCTGGTTAATATAATAAAAAGTAATAGCAATATATATGGGTAAAAAAGTTAATCCGAAAATTCTACGCATGGGTATCATCAAAACCTGGCCTTCTACTTGGTTTGAAAAAGGTGAACAATACATCAAGAATATTAAACAGGATATTGTCATCCGCAAATACTTGATTAAAGAGTTCAAAGAAGCCGGTGTTGATAAGGTTGAAATTGGTCGTGGAATTAACAAGATTGAAATTACTATTTTCACTGCTAAACCAGGTTTAATTATTGGTCGCGGTGGTAATGGCGCTGAAGATTTGAAAAAGAAATTGCATGATAAGTATTTAAAGAATTTCCGCATGCAAGAGATTAATTTAAATATTAAAGAAGTTAGTCGTCCAAATTTGAGTGCCCAGATAATTGTTCAAAGCATGATTTTAGATATTGAAAAAAGATTACCTTTTCGAAAAGTAATGAAGCAAACTATTGCGAAAGTTGAAAGAGCCGGTGCACTTGGAGCTAAAACAGTTGTTGCTGGACGTTTAAACGGAGCAGAAATTGCTCGAACTGAAAAGTTAGTTTGGGGTAAAGTTCCATTGCAAACTTTAAGAGCAGATATAGATTACGCTCGCGGCGTTGCTCATACTACTTATGGAGCAATTGGTATAAAAGTTTGGATTTATAAAGGCGAAGTTTTTGAAAAAGAGAAATCAACCGCCGGAGAAGTGATTGAAAGTTAATAAATTTTTTGAGTTTTGAGTTTACAAAAATATGTTAATGCCAAAGAAAACTAAATGGAGAAAAGATCAGAAACGGCGTCGAGGCGGGAAAGCAACCCGTACTTTGAATATTAGTTTCGGAAGTTATGGTCTTAAAAGTTTAACTCCTTGCTGGGTGACCGCTCGTCAAATTGAAGCGGCTCGAAGGGTTATGACTAAATATGTTAAGAAGACTGGAAAAATCTGGATTAGAATTTTCCCTGATAAACCGGTTACCGCTCATGGTGGAGAAATTCCGATGGGTAAAGGTAAGGGTGCGGTTGATTATTATGTCGCAATTGTTAAGCCGGGAATGGTCATGTTTGAAATGGAAGGTATTGATAAAGAAACGGCTAAAAAAGCGATGGAATCGGCGGCTCATAAATTGCCGATTAAATGTCAATTCATCAGTAAGGAATAAATAAACAGTTAAAAAATATGGATAAAAAAGAATTAATGGCTAAGAGCGCGGATGAACTCAAGAATTTACTAGCCGTAAATAAAGAGAAATTACGTGACTTACGCTTTAAAGATTCAAATAAACAATTAAAAAATATCAGGGAAATAAGAGTTGTTAGACAACTTATCGCCCAGATTTTAACGATAACAAATAAGCAAAAATAATATGGCCGCCCAAGAAGAAAACAAAACAATCAAGCCGGCGGTTATTCGTCGGAAGTTCACTGGAGTAGTTGTTAGTGATAAAAGCGCTAAAACTATTTTAGTTAAAGTTGAAACTATTAAAGTTCATCCTAAATATAGAAAAAGATATACTGTTAGCCGTAAGTATAAAGTTCATGATGAAAATAATAAATATAAAACTGGTGATAAGGTTTCTTTCGTTGAATGTCGCCCTTTAAGCCGTGATAAGAGATGGCGGATTATTGATTAATTGACTTTCGCTGATATAAATAAATTACAAGCAGAAAAATATGATACAAGTACAAACTTATTTAAAAGTCGCTGATAATTCCGGTGCCAAGGAAGTTATGTGCATTAGAGTTTTAGGTGGAACCAGAAGACGTTATGCCCACGTTGGTGATATTATAATTGCCGCCGTTAAGAGCGCAACCCCTCACGCCGCTGTTAAGAGAAGTGATGTTGTTAAGGCGGTTGTTGTCAGAACGGCTAAGGAGATTAGACGCACTGATGGCTCTTACTTACGCTTTGATGATAATGCTTGTGTGATAATTACTGATCTTGTTAAGAAGGACCCTAAAGGTACTCGTATCTTTGGTCCGGTTGCTAGAGAAGTAAGACGGGCTGGTTTCGTAAAAATTGCTTCCTTAGCTCCCGAAGTTTTATAAAAATTACAAGAGACAGTTAGAGAAATATATGAATATCAAAAAGAACGACAAAGTAAAAATATTAAGCGGTAAGGACAAGGATAAAATCGGTAAAGTCCTACAAGTTTTGCCTGCTGAAGGTAAGATTAGTATTGAAGGTTTGAATCTGCTTATTAAACATTTACGTCCACAAAAACAGGGAGAAAAAGGTCAAAGAATTGAATTCCCAGCTTTTATCCAGGTTTCTAACGTCGCTTTAGTTTGCCCAAAGTGTGGTCGCGCAACTCGCGTTTCTCACACAGTAATTAAAACTGAGGGTAAAAAAGACAAAAAGTTCAGGGCTTGTAAAAAATGCCAGGAAATAATCGAGTAATATCAAAATTATGAGACTTAAAGAAAAATATCAAAAGGAGATTGTTAAAAAAATGCAAGAGCAGTTTGGCTTTAAAAATGCCATGCTTGTTCCTCGTTTATCCAAGGTTGTTCTTAACGTCGGCTTTGGTGCTCATGCCAAGGAAAAGGAATATTTAGAAAGTGTTTCTAAAGGCTTAACAATGATTACCGGTCAAAAAGCAGTTTTCACCTTAGCTAAACAATCTGTTTCTGCTTTTAAAATCAGAGAAGGGATGACTATTGGTGCTAAAGTTACTTTAAGAGGTCCAAGAATGTATGACTTTATTGAAAAATTGGTTGGAATAACTTTTCCTCGAGTTCGTGATTTCCGTGGTATTGATAATAAGGGCCTTGATAATAAGGGTAATATGACTATTGGGTTTAAAGAACATGTCGCTTTTCCAGAAATCAGAGTAGAAGATATCGATAAAACTTTCGGTTTGGAAGTTTGTATGTCGACCACCGCAAAGAATAAAGAAGAAGGGCTAGCGCTTTTTCAGCTCCTTGGGTTTCCCTTTAAAAAAGACAGCAAATAATTCAAATAAATATGGCAAGAACTGCATTAATCGTTAAAGCAAAAAGAAAACCAAAATTTTCCACCCGTATCATTCGTCGTTGTTGGCGCTGTGGCCGCAACCACGGATTTATGCGAGATTTTAAATTATGCCGTATCTGTTTCCGCGAATTAGCCGATAATGGCGATTTGCCGGGTATCAGGAAATCTAGCTGGTAATTTAGAAATTTAAGTTTAATCTAAAAATATGATGGATCCCATCGCAGACATGTTCACAAGAATCAGGAACGCTTCCGCTGTTAAAAAAACGGAACTGATTTTACCTATGAGCAAGTTGAAATATGAAGTTGCCAAAATTCTTGAAAAAGAAGGCTGGATAAAAAAAGCGGAAATCGTTCCGGGCGGACTGGAAGGTAAACGTAATAATTTTGACGAACTTTTAATTCAATTAAAATATCGTAAGAATGGTAAACCGCAAATAAATTCTATTAAAAGAATTAGTAAGCCTGGTTTAAGAGTTTATGTTTCTAAAGATGAAATACCAACCGTTTTAAATAATTACGGAATTGCTATTATTTCTACTTCATCTGGTATTATGACTGGTCGTGAAGCAAAAAAACAGCAAGTTGGCGGTGAAGTAGTTGGAGAAATATTTTAATAATCAATAACCATAATTCTATATGTCACGTTTAGGAAAATTACCAATTATACTTCCGGCCGGAGTGAGCGCTACTTATAGCGATAATTTCGTTACCGTTAAGGGTCCAAAAGGAGAATTAAAAGTTTTAGTTAACTCGATTATTGAAGTTAAAGTTGAAAATGGACAAATTATTATTGCCCCTTATGATAGGGCGGCTAAAAATGCTAGCGCCATGTGGGGTTTGGTTTGGAGCTTAACTAGAAATGCTGTTCTTGGCGTAAGCGTTGGTTTCTCAAAAAAATTAGAAATCAATGGTGTTGGTTATCGTGCTGCTGTCGCTGGTAATAAATTAAATATGAGCCTTGGTTTTTCTCATCCGATTGAATTTCTTTTACCAGCAGGAATTACCGCGGTAGTTGAAGGAAATACCATTACCTTATCGAGTGCTAGTAAAGAATTGCTGGGTGAGATTGCCTCTCAAATTAGAAAAATAAGAAAGCCAGAACCTTATAAAGGAAAGGGTGTTAAATATTCAGATGAAATTATTAGACGTAAGGCAGGTAAGTCGGCTACTAAAGGGAAATAACGCGATTTAAAAGTATATTAATCATATGGATAAAAATAAGGCAAAAAATCAGAAGCAAATTCGTCGTCATGCGCGCGTTCGTTCTAAAATTTCAGGAACAGCGACTTGTCCTCGACTTAGCGTTTTCCGCTCTAATCGCGGTATGTTTTTACAGTTAATAGATGATGAAGCTGGCCAGACTTTAGTTAGCGCTTCTTCAAAAGAATTAAAACAAACGGTTACTAAAACTGAAGCAAGTAAAGAACTTGGTAAACTGATTGCTGAGAAGGGAAAAGGAAAAAAGATAGAAGCGGTTGTCTTTGACCGTGGATCTTATAAATATCACGGCCGAGTTAAAGCTGCCGCTGAAGGCGCCCGTGAAGGCGGTTTGAATTTCTAATAAGAATAATCAATATGTCTGAAGATAAAAAAGTAAAAACAACTGAAAAGAAACAAGAAGTCGGTGCTGGTGCGGCGGCGACGGTTGCTAAAGATATTTACGGCGGCGATAAGAAACGCGGAGGCGCACGTGGTCCAAAAAGAGGCGATAGACGCGATGAAAAACGCGATGAATTTGAACAAAGAATTCTCGAAATTGCTCGCGTTACTCGTGTTATGGCTGGAGGTAAAAGAATGAATTTTCGCGCTTGTGTTGCTATTGGCGATAAGAAGGGAAATGTTGGCGTTGGTTTAGGAAAAGGCGCTGATGTTACTATGGCCGTTAACAAAGCTGTTAATCGTGCTAAAAAGATTATGATTAACGTTCCGATGAAAAATGACACTATCCCTCACGAAGTATATAATAAAATGGGGGCCGCTAAAGTTATGCTTAAGCCGGCCAAGAAAGGACGTGGTGTTATTTCTGGCGGTGTTACTCGTGTTATCTTAGAATTAGCTGGTGTTAAAAATATTACTACTAAAACTTTAGGTTCTAATAATAAGATTAATAATGCTCGTTGTACAATCGAAGCTTTATCTTTATTACGTAAGATGGAAAACAAGCCGGAAGTTAAAGCTGAAAATACTTTAGAAGTTAAAACTGAAAATAATATTGTAAAAGAATCAGTTAAATAAACATAAAAAATTAGTTTTTCAAATTCATACATATGCTATCACTTAATACTATCAAACAAGCCAAGGGCTCTAGTAAAAAGATTAAGCGTGTTGGTCGCGGTAACGCTTCCGGACATGGAACTTATAGTACCAGAGGTCAAAAAGGTCAAAAATCTCGTTCAGGTGTTTCTGGCTTGAAGCGTTTAGGTATGAAGAAGCAACTTCTACAAATTCCAAAATCACGCGGTTTTAAATCTTTGAATCCTAAGAATCAAGTAGTAAGTATCAAAGCGATTAATAGTAACTTTAAGGATGGAGAAATTGTTAATCCAGAAAATTTAGCTATTAAGAATCTTATTTCTTCAATTGTTTTACCAGTTAAAATTTTGGGCAAGGAAAAATTAACCGTTAAAGTTAAGTTTGCTGGTATTAAAATGAGCGAGAGTGTTAAAGATCAAGCTAAATAATCAATTTTTATGTTTGATAAATTAATTCAAATTTGGAAAGCTAGAGATTTACGAAATAAAGTTTTATTTGTTTTGGGGATGCTGGTTGTTTTTCGTTTAGCGGCTCATATTCCAATCCCTGGAGTAAATCAAGCAGCTCTTAAAAGTTTATTTGAGTCTAATCAGATTTTAGGGCTCATGAATCTATTTTCTGGGGGCGGTATGGAAACCTTTTCGATTGTGATGATGGGCGTTGCTCCTTATATTACCGCTTCGATTATTTTCCAACTTTTAGGGATGATAGTTCCTAAGGTTGAAGAGATGCAGAAAGAAGAATCCGGTAGACAAAAAATTAATATGTGGACCAGATGGTTAACCGTTCCTTTGGGTGTTTTACAGTCTTACGGTATGATTACCCTTTTGCGACGTTCGTCAGCTGGTATTTTAGGTCAAGTAAGCGCTTTTGATTTTGCCACCATCTTGATTACAATTACTGCTGGTACAGTTTTACTGATGTGGATTGGTGAACTTATCTCTGAACAAAAAATTGGTAACGGTATTTCTTTACTTATTTTTGCCGGAATCGTTTCCGCTTTACCAAAGATGGTCCAACAGATTGCTGTTTCTTTTGATCAAACACAGTTATTTACGCTTATCGGTTTTGTGGTTGTAACTTTAATAACGGTCGTTGGCGTTGTTGTTATTAATGAAGGTCAAAGAAATATTCCTGTTCAATATGCTAGACAAATCAGAGGTAATCGCACCTTTGGTGGGACAAGTACTCATTTACCTTTGAGAGTTAATATGGCTGGAGTTATCCCAATTATTTTTGCCATCTCCGTCGTTTTATTTCCATCCATGATTGCTCAGTTCTTAATTCATGCTAAATCAGCCTGGATTGTTTCTGCGGCTAATATGACAATTACACTTTTCAATAATCAACTTTTTTATGGTGTTGTCTATTTCTTGATGGTTTTTGCCTTTACTTATTTTTATACTGAAGTTATTTTCCATCCAACGCAAATTGCCGAAAATCTTCAAAAACAAGGCGGATTTATTCCTGGAATTAGACCTGGTAAAAATACTAGCGATTATTTAAGTGATACTACTCACCGCATTATTTTAGTCGGCGCTTTGTTCCTAGGTTTAATCGCCGTCTTACCGCTTATCATGCGTTATTTCACCGGTGTTCAAGCTTTTGCGATTGGCGGTACTAGTTTATTAATCGTCGTTTCCGTAGTTATTGAAACTGTGAAGCAAATAGAATCTCAGTTAACAATGAGAGATTACGATGGGCTATAATCAATTTTAAAAAGACTGATAGAAAAATAGAAAAATGGCGGCTTTAAGGCCGCCATTTTATATGGTATAATATCTAGATATAGTGCGCAGCCCCTATTATTTAATAGGGGAAGGCGATTAATAATTTAAATTTTATGGACTTAAAAGATGTTACCAAAGATTTAAAAGATCAAACAGTTTATCGAATTGAGCAGCGCTTTAAAGAGATGATGAGAACTAATCCTCGTTATCGTAATTTAGATAAAAGCAATCAAGACTTGATTTTTGATTTAATTGCTAAGGAAAAAAATAAAGCGATTCATGGAATTAAAACATCGGGTTATACAATTAGGGAAGAGATGTATCATCTTTACCAAAATCGCATTAAACTCGGTTTAACTTATCATGATTTAGATCAAATTAAGGATCTTTTAGCGAGTTTTAAAGATTAGCCTATGGGAAATATTAAAGATTTACCAGGAGCCGGAGGAGGGTTTAGGGCAACCTCAGGTGCAGGTAATTTTTCTAAAAAATTCAATAGCGCCGCTAGAGTAGCTGGTAGCGCTCTTTATAACTTGCAGGATAATAAGAAAGCGATTATAGACGTTATTAGAAAGAGCCAGGGAGCAATCAGAATCGGTAAATTTGATAGGTTGCGCCAATTAAGCGCTTATAATGCGGTTAGAAAGATAGAGGGGAATAAACTTACTAAAGAAGATAAAAAGGACCTTAAGCTGGTTTTAAAGCACTTAGGAAGTCGTAAGGAAGATAACGAAGGGAATAGCGGTTCGGTTGGTATTAGACGTTCACAAATGCAACTCGATCGTGATAATAGTTTTGAGAAAGAAAGAAATGAAAAGATGAAAGGGAAGATTGGTCGTTTTGATAGAGCTACTAATGGTGGGGAAGCAAAGTTGAGTTTTGCTTCTCGGCCAGACGGGGCTGATGATGAAAATCTTTCTATGAGCGGGAAATTATTACAAAGACGTTTTAATTCCCGAGAAAAAATGTTTAAAGATAAGTTACCTTCAAATCGTATCGGTCGCGATATGGGTGCGGTCCAGCCGCCACCGGCCATAACTAGAGCTGGCGAACCTAACATGCAGACTCCTCCATCTATAGCGATGGAAAAGGATATTCCGCATTTTCAAAATTTATAAGTTTATGATTTATATTAAGAAAGAAAAAGAGATTGATATTATTAGAGAGGGCGGTCGTCGATTGGCGGCTATTTTAGAGGCCTTAATAAATGAAACTAAACCGGGCGTTAGTACGGGAAGTTTAGAAGATTTAGCTAATCGTTTGATAAAAACGACCGGCGGTAGTCCGGCTTTTAAAGATTACCCGATGGGAGATGGAATAATATTCCCTTCATCTTTGTGTGTTTCGATTAATAATGAGGTTGTTCATGGTAGTGCTTTGCCTTCCAGATTAATCAAGAATGGAGATATTGTTGATTTAGATATTGGAATGGAATGGCCAACAACTAAAGAACTAAGAGCAAATTTTTCTGCACCGATTAACTCCCATTCTAAAGATGGCGGTTATTTTACTGATATGTGCGCTACGGTTGGCGTCGGAAAAGTTAGCCAAGAAGCAAAAAAATTAATGAATGTGACTCGGCAATGTTTAATGGAAGGAATTAAACAAGTAAAACCAGGGAATAAAATTAATGATATTGCCCGTGCCGTATCTAGTTTAGCTAAGAAAAACGGTTATGGAGTAGTGCGGGATTTAGTTGGACATGGTGTTGGGTATTTCGCACATGAAGAACCGGATGTTTTTAATTTTGAAATCCGTGAAAATTCGCCTGAAAATATTGTTTTAAAGCCAGGAATGGTCATTGCGATTGAACCGATGATAAATATTGGTGATTGGCGAATTAAAGTAGCTAAGAACGGCTATACAATTTTAACAGCTGATAATTCTCTAAGTGCTCATTTTGAACACACGATTGCTGTAACCGAAGACGGTTTTGAAATTTTAACAGATAAATAAATATGGAAAAATATTTGGGCGTTGATTGGGGAGAAAAAAGAATCGGTTTAGCTTTAGCCGAGGAAGAAACAAAAATTGCGACGCCTTTTAAAACCGTGGCTAAGATGGCTGAAGTTCTAGCGGTAATTAAAGAAGAGGAAATAAATACAATTATAATCGGAAGTCCAAAAAAAATGAGCGGCGAAGAGGCAAACAGCCCGAAATGGCTTGATTTTGTTGCTCGTTTAGAAAAACAAACTGATTGTCGAATTATTTTTTTAGATGAACGCTTGAGTAGTCTTGCCGCTGATGCCTTAATTGGCAACAAAAAAACCAAGGCTAACCGTGATGAAATTGCCGCGACAATTATTTTGCAAAGTTATTTAGATGAAAAATTTAGATAGCAGAATCACTTATGGAGGAAAGTAAAAAAACCTTAGCCATAGTTTTAAATCGCCAGGATTATCGAGAATATGATAGCCTGGTTTCTTTTTATACTTTAGGTTATGGCAAGTTAGTTTTAATGGCTCGAGGAACTAAAAGATTAAAATCAAAATTAGCTGGGCATCTAGAGCCGTTAAATTTAGTTGATTTAATGATTATCCCTGGCAAGGGAAGGGATTACGCCGCCGGGGCAATTAATCAAGAAATATTTGCGGGAATTAAAGAGGACTTAAATAAATTATATTATGCTGGTTTAGCTTTACGTTGGTTTCGTCGTTTAATATCGGAAAATGAGCCGGATAAGCCTTTGTTTTATCTTTTGCTAAACTATCTGCGTACTTTAGATAAGTATGTTTGCGAGGAGTTTAGTAAAGAAAACGGGGAATTACTGTTCTCTTTTTTTATTTTTAAATTTCTCTCAGAAATAGGCTATAAGCCGGAAACAGAAAATTGTTTAGTTTGCCAACAAAAAATAAGTCCGGGGAAAAATTATTTTAATTTACAAAACGGTGGGTTGATATGTGAGTCATGCTTTTTAGCTAGAAAGGGCGGAGAAGAAAGAGAATTATTGACAATATCTGATAATTGTGTGAAATTACTGCGTTTTATGTTGGAAAATAAGCTCGATTTAAGTCAAAAACTAAGGATAGATAAAAAATTAATCAAGGAATTGTCAATTTTAACTAAAGGATTCTTGGATTTTAGAAATTAAAGATTTTATTAGAATTTATAGAGGATTTATCGCAATAAACAGCTGAAAATATGAGCTGTTTTTTCTTGCTAAAAGAGCTAAAATGAGATAATATTTAAATAGATAAAATTATTAATTATAAACGTTTGTAGCGTTTGATTTTTATGTTAAGAACACATACCTGTGGAGAGTTAAACAAAAAATTAGCCGGTGAAAATGTTGTTTTAGCCGGTTGGATAAACAGCTTTCGTAATCATGGCGGTTTGATCTTCTTAGATTTGCGTGATCATTACGGTTTGACTCAAGTTAAAATTGATCCTTTGAAAAACCCAGCTTTAACTGAAGCGGCTAGTGGTTTGCGTCCAGAATGTGTTATCAAAATAACCGGAACCGTAATTACCCGTCCAGCAGAAATGATAAATAGTAAAATGGAAACGGGTGAGATAGAAGTTGAGGCGATAGAGTTAGAAATTTTAAGCCAAGCGAAAATAATGCCTTTTGAAAATAATGAAGAAAAAGCGGCGGAAGCGGGTGAGAATCTCCGTCTTAAATATAGATTTTTAGATTTACGTCGACCGAAATTACAGAAGATGTTAGCAACTAAAGATGCTTTTATAACTTATGCGCGTGAATATTTCCATGGTCAGGGATTTATGGAAATTCAAACTCCGATTTTAGCTAATTCCTCACCAGAAGGAGCGCGTGATTTTTTAATTCCTTCTCGAGTTTACCCGGGTAAGTTTTATGCCCTTCCTCAAGCGCCACAACAATTTAAGCAGCTTTTAATGGTTGCCGGGATTGATAAATATTTTCAGATTGCGCCTTGTTTTCGTGATGAGGATCCGCGCATGGATAGACATTACGGTGAATTCTATCAGCTTGATATGGAAATGAGTTTTGTAGAACAGGATGATGTTTTTGCGGTAATGCAACCGTTCATGAAAGAATTAATTGCAAGATTTAGTACTAAAAAAATTGTTAATCTTGATAAAGAAGGGAATTTTAAACGCTTATCTTGGACTGATTCAATGAATACTTATGGAATTGATAAGCCGGACTTAAGATTTGAAATGGGAATTAATGATGTAAGCGAGATTGCTAAAGCTTGTGGTTTTTCTGTTTTTGAAGACGCGGTAAAGAATAAGGGCGTTGTTAAAGCTTTAAGAGTTGAAGGGGGCGCTAAGTTCACTCGTAAAGAACTTGATGAGTTTGTTGACCTTGCTAAGCGAAAAGGCGCGAAGGGTTTAGCTTATTTAAGTATTAAGGAAGAAATAATTGGCGCTTCATTTGCAAAATTTTTAAGCCCAGAAAAATTAGCGGAATTAGCCGGCGCTTGTTTAGCTAAAAATAATGATTTGGTATTTTTTGCGGCTGATTCTTGGCGTGAAGCTTGTTCAGTTTTGGGAGCGATAAGAAATGAAGCGGCTTTTAAATTAGGTTTGAAAGATAATAACAAGGCCGCCTTTGCTTGGATAGTAGATTTCCCGATGTATGATTATTCAGAAATTGAAGAGGGAAGAATAGACTTTGGCCATAATCCATTTTCTATGCCTCAGGGAGGACTTAAGGCTTTACAAGAAAAAGATCCCCTTGATATTTTAGCTTATCAATACGATTTAGTTTTAAATGGTTTTGAAATTTCTAGTGGCGCGATTAGAAATCATGAACCGGAAATAATGTATGAGGCTTTTAAAATCGCCGGTTACAAAAAAGAAGAAGTTGATGCTAAATTTGGAGCGATGATCAATGCCTTTTCTTATGGTGCTCCGCCTCATGGCGGTAATGCCCCGGGGATTGATAGAATCTTGATGATTTTAAATGATTGGGATTCGATTCGTGATATTTATGCTTTTCCTAAGGATGGCCAAGGTCGCGATTTGATGACCGATTCGCCTAGCGTCGTTGATGAAAAACAACTGAAAGAATTATCTCTCAAATTAGATTTGGGCAAAAAATAATTTATTAATTAAATTAATAATTGTATGTCTAGTAATCATAATGCAAAATACGCTTTCTATTATCTCCTATCTTTAGTCGCTCTGGTTTTTGTCTCTATTTCCGTGGGGATGATTGTTTTTGGAATTATTAGCCAAACTGTTGCCGATACGCTTGCTCTTAATATTTACGGTGATTACAACAGCCAATTTCGCTTTGCTATTTCCGCGTTATTAATTGCTACTCCAATTTTCTTTATTATTAACCGTTTAATTAATCGTGGTTTACAAACTAAAGAGTTAGCTCAAGAATCGGGAATTAGACGCTGGTTAACTTATTTTATTTTATTAGTTTCTTCCGTTACTGTTTTAGGAATTTTTATTAGTGTAATTAATAATTTTCTAAACGGTGAATTAACTTTGAGTTTTATCCTTAAAGCACTAACCATGTTAATTATTTCCGGTTCAGTTTTTTCTTTTTATCTTTATGATATTAGACGCGCTGATGCAACCCAGAAAGATAAGATTGTAAAAATTTTCTTTTTTGTTTCATTAGTGTTAATCGTCGCCGCTTTTGTCTCGGCTTGGTTTTTTATGGAGTCGCCTAAAGAAGCGCGTAATCGTCGTTTAGATCAGATTGTAATTAATCGTATCTATAATTTAGAGAGTGCAGCTAATACTTATTACGAGACCAAGAAAGTTTTACCAAATAGCTTAGAAGATATTATAAATAGTCCTGGATATTATAACTCCATGGAAAGGGCAATAATTGATCCAGAAACTGGTAAAGAAAAAGTAATAGTTTATCAAAAAATAGATGATACTAATTTTCAACTTTGCACTACTTTTTTAGCAGCCAGTTATCCAGACAATATTGCTACTCGTCCAACTATTAATTATGCTGCTGGTAGCAAAGACCATGAAGCTGGCTATCAGTGTTTTAAGAGTACGGTTTGGAATGAACCAGGAGCTATTAATGAAAAAGAAGCAATAATGGCTCAACCGCTTAAATAATTATGATTGAATTCACAACGGAAAAATTTTCTGGTCCTTTGGGGCTTTTACTCTCCTTGATTGAAAGCGAGGAGATGGATATAACGGAAATTAATTTAGCAAAAATTGCCGATGAGTATGTCGCTTATGTTAGAGCGGCGGAAAATATTGATCCGGAAGAATTAGCCGATTTTTTAGTAGTCGCCGCTAAATTATTGTATATCAAATCAAAGGCGCTTCTTCCTTATTTGTACACTGATACCGAAGAGGAGGAAGGGGATGATTTAGAAAAGCAATTACGAATGTATAAGGAGTTTATTGAAGCGAGCCGCCAGATAAAAGATATAATTGCTCAAGAAAAATTTTTATATTTACCACCGATAACAAAAAGTCGCCGCATTCAAACAATAGTTGAACCAACTTTTTCTCCGCCGACCAAAGTAACTGCGCTTATTTTGTTAGAACAGTTCAAAAAAATATTAGCTGATTTAGCCAAGCGGAATGAAGAAAAATTACCAGAAGAAAAGTTAGAGCCAAAAATGAATATCGAGGAAAAAATCTTACTCATTAGACAAATGTTATTTGATAAAGTAAGAGTAAATTTTTCTAAACTTTTAAGAGCGGCAACCAATAAAACTGAAATGATTGTTAGTTTTCTAGCAGTCTTAGAATTAGCCAAGCAGAAGGAACTTATTTTTGAACAAGACGAGTTGTTTAGTGAAATACATATAACAAGTAATAAGCAATAAAATATGACTTTGAAATCCCAATTAGAATCCTTACTTTTTGTTTCTATTAAATCGCTTTCTTTAAAAGAATTAGCGGCTTTAACTAACGCTAAGACTAATGAAATCGAAGAGGTTCTAAGAACCTTAACTGAAGATTATGAGAGAGCCGGTAGCGGTTTAGCAATTATTAAAAATAATGGCCAATATCAAATTACAACGGCTAGTGATAATGCCGCTTTAATTAAAGAATTTCTAAAAAGTGAAACCAGCGGTGAATTATCGCAACCTAGTCTAGAAGCTTTAACTATTATTGCTTATCGCGGACCAATTAGTAAATTGGAATTAGAAAAAATAAGAGGTATAAATTGTAGTTTAATAATTCGCAATCTGCTTATCCGCGGATTAATTGAAGAAAAATTTGAAAAAACAAAAAACGAAAATTATTATAATGTTAGTTTGGATTTTATTAGATTTTTAGGGATTGGGAGCGTTAATGATTTGCCTGATTATAAAAAATTAAATAAGTCGGAAGAATTAGCCGCCGTTTTAGAAGAAATAAAATGATTTGGAACTTTTTTATAAATTTTATATTAATCTTGTTTTTTGCTGGTAACGGTATACCGGCGATAACGAATCAAGATGCGAAAATTATTTCGCTGATTCCAGTTGGGGCTAATCAAATTGTCTTAGCCGATAAAGCGGCAGTTCTTTCTGAAGACGGACGTTTTCTATTCTTTAATAAAAATGCTGATGTGAAACAGCCAATCGCCAGTATTACTAAATTAATGACGGCTTTAGTATTTATTGATACAAAACCCGATTGGAATAAAAGTTATCAAATAACAACGGCCGATAGTATTTCCGGCGGGAAATTAAATCTTTTTTTAGGAGATAATGTTAATTTGAAAGATTTATTGCTTACTAGTTTAATTGCGTCAGATAACGGAGCAACAATTGCTTTAGTCCATGCTTCAGGAATGAGCGAACGAGATTTTGTTAAAAAAATGAACGAAAAAGCAACGCGTTTAGATTTGCATCATACTTCATTTTCTGATCCGATTGGGCTAAGTGATAATAATGTTTCAACCGCCCGAGAAGTTGCTCTGCTAGCTAAGGAAGCTTTGGAAAATCCAGAAATAAGCGATGCTGCAAATCTTAAAGAATATAAATTTCAAACACTTGAAGGACGAGAAAAAATAATTGAATCAACCGATTATTTATTGTTTGATTCTGCTAAAACCGATTTTGAACCGACTGGAGGCAAAACCGGTTATACTGATAAAGCAGGGTATTGTTTCGTCGGCCGATTCAAAGGAGTAAATGGCGAAGATTTAATTGTTGCGGTTTTAAATAGTTCTGGTAAAAATGATCGTTTTAAAGAGAGCAAAGCTTTAATTGCCTGGGTGTTTGATAATTATTTTAAAAAGTAAGCTAGTATTGAGTTATGCCAGTGATAAATAGATTATATCTTCAGTTCAAAAACTTGTTTTCTACCCGTTATCCTGGACTGTTTTATACTTGCGAAAAACGCAAATCGGTGATAAAGTTCTTTTTCGCCGGTAGCACCGCGGCGTTAGTTGATTTGGTTTTTCTCTTTCTTTTCCATGGAATTTTTAAGTGGAATTTAGTCTTATCGACCAGTTTAGCCTTTATTTTATCCTTTGCGGTTAGCTTTACTTTACAGAAATTTTGGACTTTTAGAAATTATAGCCAGAAGAGAATTCCCGTCCAATTCGTACTATATATCGGAAATGCTTTTATTGGCTTGAATATTAATGGATTTTTAATGCATCTACTAGCAAACAAGCTTGGGATTTGGTACTTACTCGCCCAAGTAATTGTTAATGTGATGATTGGTGTTTATAATTTTTTCGTTTATAAATTTATTGTTTTTAGAACAAAAAAAGATGAAAATAATTGCTCGCAAGAAACAATTACAGGAAACGCCGGAAATTTGGCTTAGAAGCGCTGGCTATGTTTATATTCCGGAAAAAGAAGATGGCCAAATGAGTTTTGCTAGACGTTTATCGCGCGATTTTTATCCTCGTTTTCATATTTATTTTATTGAACAAGCCGATAGTAAGGGCGAGGTATTTGTAACTTTCAATCTGCATCTTGATCAAAAACGACCTGGATATGCCGGCCAGAGTCGCCATAACGCCGAGTATGACGGCGAAGTGGTAGAAAGTGAGGCTAGGCGTTTAGAGAGCCTCCTGTTGCCCGAATTTTTCGTTTAGTTAAAGTAATAGTTAATTATAATTTAAGGCTTTATATGTCAGATAGTGAAGAAGTAAAGTCAAAATTAGATATTGTGGAAGTTATTAGGGAATATGTCCCGGTTAAAGCGGTTGGCGTTAACTTCCAAGCGGTCTGTCCTTTTCATAATGAAAAGACGCCGTCTTTTGTAATTTCTCCCGATAAGCAGATTTGGCATTGTTTCGGTTGCGGTCGCGGTGGTGATGTTTTTACGTTTGTAATGGAGAAGGAGGCTTTAAGTTTTATGGAAGCTTTGCGACTTTTAGCGCCTAAAGCGAATGTTACTTTAAAACATGAGAATCCGGAAAAATTTTCTAAGCGTAATCGCGTTTTAGATATCATGGAGTTAGCAGGAAAATATTATGCCCATCTTTTAAAAACCGCCCCCGGATATAAAGCGAAAGAATATTTATTAGAAAGAGGCTTAAAAGAGGAAACGATAGCCGATTGGAACTTAGGCTATAGTCCAGATAGTTGGAGCTCTTTGTATGATTTTTTACGTCAAAGACCAATTGTTGGAAGTAAATATAGCGATGAAGAAATTTTAGCGGCGGGGTTAATTATTAAAAAAGAAGCATCAACTAGCGGTGGTCGCAATTATTATGATAGGGTTCGTGATCGGATTATGTTTCCGATTTGGGATGTAAATAATAACATTGTTGCCTTTACCGCGCGCGTTAATCCCGAAAAAGAAAAGACGGAAAAAATGGGGAAGTATATTAATAGCCCGCAGACCGAGATTTATGATAAGAGTAGAATTTTATTTGCTTTAAATTATGCGAAGAATGCGATTAGAAAAGAAGATTTAGCGATTGTAGTTGAGGGCCAGATGGATGCGATTGCTTGTCATAATCATGGTTTTGTAAATGTTGTCGCTTCTTCTGGAACCGCTTTAACAACCGAACAGATAACTTTGATTAAGCGATTTACCAATAACTTAGCCTTAGCTTTTGATATGGATGATGCCGGACAAATGGCGGCTGATCGGGGAATTAAAGAAGCTCTTGCTCAAAACATGAATTTAAAAGTAATTACCCTCCCATATGGTAAGGATCCAGATGATTGCTTGAAAAATAATCCTGATGATTTTAAGAAGGCGGTTGAGGAAGCTAAGCCGATGTTAGAATATTATTTTGGAAAAATAAGCGCTGATTTGGATTTAGAGAAATTGGATAATAAAATTATTGTGAGAGATAAAATGTTTGCGATGATTGATTTAGTCTTTAATGATTCCGAACAAGGTTATTGGCTCAAGAAAACGAGTGAAGAATTAGATTTTTCCGAACCTGATATTAGAGAAGAATTTAAAAAATATCAAAAAGCAAAAAAACCAGACTTTGCTAGAGCGGGAATGAAAAATAATCTACCTGGAGCACCGATTATCAGACCCTTGCTTAGAGAAGAACTTTTATCCGAATTATTTCTAGCGCTTATTATTAAATTTCCCGAGTTTATTGCCTATAGTTTAGAAAGCTTAGACCCCAGTCAAACCTATCCGGAAGAGAATTCTAGGTTTTACAAGACCTTAATTATCTATTATAATAAGTCTACTTTGTTTGATTATGATAATTTTAATAAATATTTAGAAGAGAACGAACCGGGACTAGAAAAACTTTTAAATAAGCTTATACTACTTGGCGAAAAAGATTTCTATGCTCATAATCAAGAAGAAGCAAAATCGGAAATAACTAAGATTGTAATGGAGCTTAAAAAATATAGTTATCAGAAAAAAATTAAGAAATTAGAGAAGGCGATGGTTGCCGCTGAAAGAGAAGGTAATCAGGAGATAGGCGGTGGAGAAAAAATGGAACAACTTATGAGTGAGCTCAAGAGCGCGACTGATGAGTTAAAAAAACTAATTTAAAACATATGGCTAAAAAACAGCCAAAGAAGCAGCCAGCTAGGCCGCCGAAAAAGAAAACTAAAAAAATGAATAATGTATCTAAAAAGACTATAAAAAAGACGGTAGCTAAGGCTGTTAAAACGAAAAAATCAACTTCAGTGAAGAAGCCGATTATTAAACGGGCTGTTAAATCTATTGTTAAATCAAAGATTGCTCATAAAATTTCAGTTAAGAAATTAGCACCTAAAGCAAAGAAGGTTTTAAAGTCGGCTAAACCGGTTAGAATAAAAGTTAAAGAAGCGCCGCATGAAGTTGTAAGACCAACCGAAGAACAACTGAAAAAGCTAATTGATAAAGGAAGAATGCGTGGCTTTATTACCGAAACAGAATTATTATATCTTTTCCCGGAAGTCGAAGAATATGTTTATGAATATGATGTTTTTTTAGGTGATTTACAGAAAAATGGAATTAGAATTGCAGAGGATTCTGGTCGAATTTTAGATACGGCCGAGAAAAAGGCGGCGGAACCAGCTTTAACTGGACGGGCACTTGCTCATCAAAATGCTTTACAAGTTGATTTATCGAAATTAAGTGCTGATTCCATTCAAATGTATTTGAAGGAGATTGGGAAAGTTCCACTTTTAACTGGAGAAGAGGAAACGGAACTTGCAAAACGAAAAGAAAAGGGCGATAAAGAAGCCGAGAAGAAAATTATTGAAGCTAATTTGCGTTTGGTTGTTTCAATTGCTAAGAAATTTGCCGGCGCAAAGGGTATGAGTCTCTTGGACTTAATTCAGGAAGGAAATATTGGTTTATTTCGTGCAGTAGAAAAATTTGAATATCGTAAGGGTTTTAAGTTTTCAACTTATGCAACTTGGTGGATAAGACAAGCAATTACCAGAGCGCTCGCTGATCAATCTCGTACAATCCGTATTCCGGTTCATATGGTTGAAACGATTAATAAGTTCCAACAAGTTCAACGTAATTTAATTCAAGAATTAGGACGCGAACCATTAGCGGATGAAATTGCGGCGGAAATGGGAGAGGAATTAGATAAGGTTAGATATATCATGAAGATTTCTCAAGATACAATTTCTCTTGAGACAACTATTGGTGATGATGAAGAAGATTCAACCCTTGAAGATTTTATTGAAGATGTAAAAAATGTTTCTCCAGATAGGGCGGCGGCCTTACAACTACTACGTGATTATGTTAAAGCAATTGTTGCTCAGTTATCACCGCGTGAACAGAAAATACTTGAGATGCGTTTCGGGCTAGTTGATGGAGTTGCTCATACTTTAGAGGAAGTCGGTCAGGAATTTGAAGTTACCCGTGAACGTATTCGTCAAATTGAATCCAAAGCTCTAGAGAAAATTAGGAAGTTTAAGGGCTTAGAAAAGTTGAGGGATTATTAAAATACTTAAAAATATGAGCTTTGGAGAATTAATAAAACCAGAGGATACACCAGTAAAACCAGAGATAGAAAAAATTGATTTAAGCGCGCAGTATCTAGAATGTTTAACTGGTCAGAGCAAAAGGCCTTGGTCGGATATTTTAGACGAGATGGAGGAAAAGTATGAAGGAAAAAACACTTCTTTTGTTATGAGGTTAAGGTGGGAGGAAATTCCAGAAGGTAAGAAAATCGCCGCCGCTAATGGACTTAAGGCTTTATTGGATAACGCGAATATTGGAAGGAAGGCCGAATGTATAATTGTAATCAATAAAACAGAAAAAGAATCTTTAAAGAAAAGTTATAATTCAGAGTTTATGAATTGCTATAATGCTTTTGCTTCAGGGGTTAAACTTGAAGAAGTTGATTGATATTTGCGTAATTTTAGCTTATTGACATAGTTAGGGTATTTGCTAGAATATAAACATAAAATGTTTTCTAAACATTTTTGTTTTTGGTAAAAACGGAGGCTTATTTAAGAGTTTATTTATAGAGCCCCGTAAAACAATTTAATATTCCCGGGTAGCGCAGCGGTAGCGCAGTTGGCTGTTAACCAATTGGTCGTCGGTTCGAATCCGACCCCGGGAGCCAAGCGATCCGTTTCGGATCAACTCTTATAGAAAAACAAACGAGATTGCTCTCGTTTGTTTTTTATTTTATTAATTTTTAAAAATATGAACATTCTTAATAATCCATTATTTGAGCCTGGCCCAGTATCTTTCCTTTTTTGGTTAGCCGTTGTAGTAGTATTCTTTTTGATTATCCGTGAGCTGATTTTATGGTATTGGAAAATTAATGAGAATACTCAGTCTTTAAGTAGAATTGCTGACGCTTTAGAAAAAATTGCTATAGCGCAAGATTTTATGGCTGAAGATATTGATAGAAGAAATGGTAATAAAAGTGTTATGAAAGAAGTTATTGAAAAAGATTCCAATAATATAGTAATAAAATAATAATCTAGCCCCTTATTAACCAATGATGTAAAGGAATTTCGAAATAAATATATGAATAATCCTTTAAATGAAATAGCATATCAAGAGAGAACTAGCTACAAATATCACGAAGACCCGGATCCTAGGGGAGTCTTTTTCAGAGATCAAACAAAAATTATTCATTCCATGCCGTTTAGAAGATTAAAGAAAAAAACTCAAGTATTTTTCTCCCCCCAAAACGATCATATATGTACCAGGATAGAGCATGTAATACACGTTGCTACTATAGCAACTACTATTTGCAGAGGATTAAATCAGAGCGGAAATAATTGGAAATTAAATGAGGACATGGCTTACGCTATTGGACTCGGTCATGATTTGGGACACGCTCCATTTGGACACGCTGGAGAGACAGCACTAAAAGAAAAGACCGGTAGAGAATTTCATCACGAAATTCAGGGGTATAGGATTGTGGAAAAAATTTATAAATTAAATTTAACATATGGAGTTAAAGATGGCATTATTTCTCATAATGGCGAGAAGCTAGAACAAGAGATTAGACCGTCAAAAGAAAAAAATGATTTTGAGGTTATATCTAAATCAAATACATTGAGCATGACGCCGACTTCATATGAAGGCTGTATTGTAAGGTTTGCAGATAAAATAGCCTACCTCGGAAGAGATCTGGAGGATGCTATAAAGGGAAAATTTATATTAAAGAGTGATGTGCCAGATAAAGTAAGAAATGAACTAAGTTATGAAGATGGCAAATTTAGTAATTCATCTATAATTAATAATTTTATTGTGGATATTATAAAAAATTCAAAAAGTGACGATAGAATAAAATTTTCTAACGAAAAATTTGAAGCACTAAAAGAACTGATGGACTTTAATTATAAATTTATATACTTTCATGCCACACTTTCTAAGTATAAAAAACACGTTAATAAGATGATCTCGGCTTTGTATGATCACCTATTTGAATTATATAAAAAGTATAAAAATGATTATGATTGCTATGAAGGATTAGGTGGCGTGGCAAAATCTTTTGGTGGTTTTTTAGAAAAAAATGAAGACGTTTATAAGGAAGAGCAAGATATGCCAACAGCATTGTTAGTTGACTATATATCAGGAATGACCGATGATTATGCCTTACAATGCATGAAAGAAATTTCTATGCCAAAAACGTTATCTTTTGACGAAGATAATGTTTTAAGATAATAATATTGTTGATAAGTTTATTTTATTTACGTTTTTATTATAAATAAATAAATAGAGTTTAAAGCTGCTATAGCTGTTACTGTAAAATATAAAGTATGATTAAATCAGATTTTATTAAAGTATGCTCAGAGCAAAAATTTTGGCAGTGGGTTAACAAGCAATCGTCTGTGCCTTATAAAAAGGTCGCTAATAAAAAAGCCTTTTTAGAGGAAGTTTTTGGTAAAATTAGCTCAAGAAATTATTATCCAAAACCTCCGGAAGAATATATAACAATTAATAAAGGAAATGGTGTTGTTCGTATTGTGCCATCATTTCGCCTAGATGATCTTTGCGTTTACTATTATTGTGTCAGAAGATTAGAAAAATATATAGCAATAAATCATACACCGGGCACCTATGGGGGCTTCGGTTTAAGAGGAAAATTAAGAAGGCTCGAAGAAGATGAAATTAAAGAAATAAAAGATAGCTATGAAATAGTAGAATTTGATAATGATAAATTCGTTTTTACTGATGACGGCTATTCTGTTTCTAATTTAAATCCGAATGCATGGTTTGCGGAATGGAATGATTTTAGCAAAAAACTTTATTTTAATTGTGCTAATGTAAAATATGGTTATGCAACTGAACTCGATATATCTAATTTTTATGACTCCATTCAACTAGATAATTTAGAATTCAAACTCCGAAAATATATAAAAAATAAAGATAACGAAATAGTATATTTATTAATGCATTTTTTGCGTTTCTGGAATAGACACATTAATTTCTATCGGCAGCAGGGCGCAGGTATTCCGCAAGATACTTTTGGAGAATGTTCGCGGATTATAGCAAATTTTTATTTGCAAGAATATGATAAAAATATAGCTAGATATTGTGTTAAAAAAGGCGCTATGTATTTTAGATATGCTGATGATCAGATCATATTTACGCTAAACAAAAAAGACGCGTTAAGAATAATTTCTAAAGCCTCAAGCCTCCTTATGCGTGAAGGATTAAATTTTAATCAGAAAAAAGTAAATATAATGGAAACTGAACAGTTTAAAAAATATTTTTGTTTTGAAAATTTTCTTGTTTTATGTAAAAATGGAAAATCAATAAATACTAAAGTTGTCAATGAACAAATTATTTTTTATTTAACGCACGGACATGAATTAAGAAAACAAGGCTTAAGTTTACTAAAAAGAATTATAAATGTTATAGGAGAAATGTCTGATATCCCACCTGCGGTTAACAGACTAAAAGGCTTAATAATCTCAGATGATTTTTTATATAAAACTCCTTTAAAGCCCACTGAGTTTAAAAAAATATATTCAATTTTAGATCAAGCAGAAAAAGAAAAATTCATAAGTTTACTCGATCAAGAGATTAGTGATTGTTTATATTCAGATAGACTTTATAATATATTGGGATTTTATAAAAGTATTAAGAAGCCAATAAAAAATATACTATTAAGTATTGAAATGGCAAAAAAATTTTACAATTTGAATAGATAATAAAATAAGTTAAAATGTGGTTCTGATTAAATATCCGTTCTTTGACTTTTTCCTCTAAAACTCGTAAAATTAGGCCAGAGAATAAGACTTTATCTTTTCTTTATATCCACTTTGCTATAATATGACTACCTTAAAAAAAGCTATAAAAACTAAGAAAAAAAGCAAAAAAATGCTAGATCCATTTTTTAAAGATAAAGACTTCAAATTATACCAAGCCAATAGCTTGGAATTTTTAGCTACTCTACCGGAGAATTCGGTTGATATGATATTTGCCGATCCGCCTTACTTATTGTCTAACGGCGGTTTTTCCGTTCACGCCGGCCGTATGGTCAGCGTTAATAAGGGTGAGTGGGACGTCAGTAATGGCTTAAAGAAAGACTTTGAATTTCAGTTAGCTTGGATTAAGGCTTGCCATAGAGTTTTAAAACCGGGTGGTACGATCTGGATTTCTGGCACCTATCACTCTATTTACCAATGTGGATTTGCTCTCCAGGTTAGCAAATTTCACATCCTAAATGATATTGCGTGGTTTAAGCCGAATGCCTCGCCAAATTTAAGCTGTCGCTTTTTTACTGCCAGTCATGAAACTTTAATCTGGGCGAGAAAAGAATTAGTCCACCCTAAAACCGGAAAACAAATAACCACTAAACATAAATTCAATTATGATTTAATGAAGAATGGTAATTGGCCGGAAGATTTTTTGAAAAAGCCCAACTTACAAATGCGCAGTGTTTGGTCTATGGGAACGCCCAAGCCTACCGAAAAGAAGTTCGGCAAACACCCGACCCAAAAGCCAATAGATCTATTGGTTCGTATTGTTATGGCAAGTACTAATAAAGGTGATTTAGTCATTGATCCGTTTACTGGTTCTTCAACGACTGGCTTAGCTTGCGCTCTCAATGATAGAAAATTTATTGGTATTGATTTAGAGAAGAAATATCTGGAATTATCGATTAAGAGATATAGGGATTTAAATAATAATCGTAATTTATAACTTTAACTCTAAATTTTATGAATAATGATATATACGCTGGATCATATTTATACTCTTCAATTATAGATAAGGTATCAACAAAACATTTGATACCAACATTGCAAAGACCATATGTTTGGACAGACAAAAAACAAGTAAAAAAGTTTATTGAGGATATTTTAACTAGTAATGATTATTATTTTATTGGTAGTTTGGTTTTTGTTTTGTCATCAAATGGGACCGTTGGCAGAGATGAGATTATTGACGGACAACAGCGAATGATAACTATATCGTTAATTTTAATAGCAATAAGAGATTTTATAATAAAATATAAAAAGGAAACAAAATTGGATAGTATTTTACGTGAAGTTAGTAGCTTTTTAGAATTTGTAGATTCATATGATTTGAAAAAGAGTCCAAGGATAGAATTTTATGATAAAAGAACGAATAGCTTCTATATAAAATTATTAAAAGGAGAATGTGGCCCCTCCGAGACAGAAACACAAAAAAGAATGTTGGATAATTATAATTATATTTATAAAGAATTAACCAAGAAATTTAGTAAAAATATTGATTCAGGAATAACAAATTTTTTAAATAAGATAAAAACGCTAAAGGTTATTGCCATAAGTTGCACAAATAATTCGATCGCCTATGAATTATTTGAAAGTATCAATGCCACCGGAATGTCTCTAGCTAGCGTTGATTTAATTAAAAATTTCCTTTTTAAAAATGCTTCAAAAGATAAATCTTTATTACCAAAAGTTGAAAACAACTGGCAAAAATTGGAAGATATATTTGCGGACAACAGGGCTCTTTTTAAAACATTTTTGCGACATCATTGGATAAGTAAGGGATACTACATAAGTCATTCGGGTCTGTATTCTGACGTCGAAGATAAGTGTAAAAATAAAATAATTACTTCATTAAGTTACTCTAACGAACTTGCAGAAGACGCAATTATTTATGTGTCAATAAGAAATTCCAATGTTGAGTCTTTAGGCAAAATACAAAAGTGGAAAAGATTTGATATAAAGTCTGTTAAAGAAATTCTTGAATTCCTTTCTTTTTTAAATGTAGATCAGATATACGCCCCGGTATTATTTTTTTATAAAAATGAAAGTAAGGAAAATTTTAAAAAATTTCTTAATAGATTAGCCGCTTTTCAGTTTCTATATAAGTATGTTCCAGGAAGTCCAAGCTCCGCTGAAAAAATATTTGCTGGTTTTGCTACAAAATCTAAAAATGTGAATACACTTTTTCAGGAATTGCATAGTTTAGTAAAGAATGGACACGATGAATTTGTGGAAAATTTTTCAAGAAAAAGTATTTATAAAGAATCTAAAAGTGGGGACGTACAATTTATTCTAGAAAGATATGTTTTTTCAAAAGGGGGCGCTAAATCGTTTAAGGAGCCCACTATAGAGCATATCATAAGCCAAAGTGATGGAGATGATGATTGTATCCATGAAATTGGCAACTTGACTATTTTTGAGCTTAGTGAAAATTCTAAATTACCAACAAAGTTTAAAGATAAAATTAGTATTTATAAAAAAAGCCCATACAAAGAACATCAGTTAATTCTAAAATATGATTTTGATAAGAATTATAAAAAAGCTATGAAAAGAAGAACCGAAGATATTGCGTCTGATGTTTATTATATTTTTATAAATATTTTAAAAACAGGTAAAATTATATGAAGTCACTTAAATTTTATAATGAAGTTTTGGGATGTAAAAATGAGGACCAGGTATTTGATTATTTTTTAAATAATCTCAAGCCAAGCAATATGCTTTGGTCTTATTTTGTAAATTGGGAAAAAGTTTTTACAAACACCAGAAAAATTGAAATTGCTTTAAATAATCTTAATTATTTAATTGGTAAAGAAGATTTTGATAAAGAGTTTAAGTTTTTAGTTAAACAAAACCCAGAGATTATTAAAGTTATTCCAGCCTTAGTTGTTAGAGATGGTGGTAATACAAATAAGTTTAAAATTCTAGTTGATTATAAAAAGAAAAAGCTAGTTTATGAAGACTATGATTTTTCTAAAGAGGCAGTAACAGATGAAGATATTGAAAAGTATTTATTATTTGTAAAAGAAACTGGTCTTAAAGATTTAATTATTTCTCAAAAAATAAAAAATCTTGTTGATTATATGATCGGCGTAGAGGCCGGGCTTGATAGCAATGGCCGTAAAAATAGAGGCGGTCATTCTATGGAAGATATTGTTGGTTTCTTTATAGCCGATATTTGTAAAACTAAAGGTTTTAAATACTTAAAGGAGGCGACATCGGAAAAAATAAAAAGCGAATGGGGGTTTGACGTGCCGGTAGATAAATCATCTAGACGTTATGATTATGTTATAAACACCGGTAAAGATATAGTAATTTTTGAAACAAATTTTTATGGCGGTGGTGGTTCAAAGTTAAAATCAACAGCCGGTGAATATAGGGATTTATTCAATGTTTTAAACGGCCAGTACAAATTTGTTTGGATCACTGATGGCAAGGGCTGGGTTGGTACTTCTCGACCGCTTAGAGAAACCTTTAATCACAACGATTATATTTTTAGTTTAGATATGATTGAGAAAGGGGTGTTAAATAGTTTGATTTAAAAATATGAACGCTAAAATAATTGATAAAACATTAGAAGAGGAAGGGATTGGATATCAGATTTTAGGCGCAAAAATAGACAAAGAAAGTAAAATTACTAATTTATCTAATAGTAAAAAGAATTTATTTCCATGGAGACTGTTAAAGTTTGAATTGCTATGTATTTTAGGGTTTATCATTAGAACTTTTCTAATGATTTTTTTGTTTTGGAGAGGTTTTACTTGGCTATTACAAGCTTCTAGTGTGTCATTCCAATTTTGGAGAGGAGTCACTATTGCTATCGGTATTATTGGGTGTTTTACAATTGCGTTAGTTTTATTAGTTAGATTATTAATGAAAAAAGTGAAAAAAGAACACTATGGGCTATGGGGCGTATTTTCATTAGTTTTTATAATAATTTATTTACTTTCTATGCTAGGTATATTTGATAAATGCTCTTCTTTGGGAATATGCTTTTAATAAACAATTTAAAAATATGAAAAAAATTTCATACAATAGAATCGGTGAATATTTGCAGACGGCTTTCAAGATATTAATTGAAAACGGAGGCTCTTTTTCTTCGCGCGGAGTGATGAATGAAATGGAGAAGCGTTTAAATTTTAATGAATACGAAAAAGAACGCTACGAGAAAACCGGTTATATCAGGTGGCAATCAATAACCCATTTTTATTCTGTAGATTGTAATAAGGCAGATTGGTTAAAAAAATCTAATGGCGTTTGGTCAATAACGCCAGAAGGAGAAAAGGCTTTAAGCATGGGGCCGGAGGAATTTATCAAATTTGCAATGCAAAAGTATAAAGAGTGGAAGAAAAAACAAAATCATAAAGAAGAGGTAAACAGTTCGGAAGATGAAATTGAAGAAAATGTAACTACGGGCTACGAACAGGCGGTTGAAGTTGCTCGTCGTGAAATAGAAGAATATATAAGAGTAAAAGGCCCTTATGAATTTCAAGATTTATGCGCTGCTCTATTACGAGGCATGGGCTATTATACTCCATTTATAGCACCAAGAGGCCCAGATAGAGGCATAGATATTATTGCTTATAAAGACCCATTGGGGGCTGAGGGGGCGAGAATTAAAGTTCAGGTGAAACATCGAGCAGATACAAAAGTTAGCAGAGAGGAGGTTGCTCAATTGGGCGGAATAATAAGAAGTGGAGAAGTCGGTTTGATTATATCTTCCGGTGGTTTTAGTAAGGAATCATTAGCGGAGATGAGAAGCGGCAATAATCATATTGAAAAAATGGATTTGAATGATTTTATTGTTTCTTGGGAAAGATATTATGATAAGCTTTCAGAGGAAGATAAGGTTTTGATGCCGTTTAGAAAAATTGCTTTTTTAGCACCACAAGAATAAATTAATATAAATATGCTACAAATATCAAACAAAAATTTTACCACCGAACGAGAGGGTCAACTTCATTTTTTCAAGAATTTTGGAATAAATGTTGATGAGCAGGATGTTTTGATTGCAAATACAGACGGCGTTTACAAGGGTAATATTTTTGAGTTTAAATTAAATATTAATAACACACAGCAGGTACTTTTCCAGGCGATTAAGTATCTCTCGCGGCTGCGACTTACCGGTAATCCCGTGCCAAGAAATATTTTATTGATTTCTTTGAATCAAGCTAAGGCCTATATTTTTAATAGTGAAGATTATTTTGACGAAATACATGAAATTTATTATGGTGGCGCAAGTAAAAATAATGATGGTTTTGTAATTAAAAATCAGCCAGTAGAAATTAATTACTCAACAGATATTGGCGCGGACAAAGTTTTAAAAATATTAAATGAAAATATTTTTACTAAGATCAAAATTGATGAAGATTGTATTGTTGGTTGGGCGGGAAAGTTTTATCGAGAAAATCCAACCGCCAAAAAAAGTGATTTTCTTGACGATAAAGACGGCGGAGAAATTCGTAAGCCTATAAAATTTAAAGATTATATTTTACCTTTTAAAGAAAAAACGAATATCAAATTTAAATATTTGATGGATAAATTGAACGATAATTTGATAAAAAAAGAGCTTGGTGCATTCTTTACGCCCCCAGCTTATGCAAAAAAATCGGTTGAACTGGTTCGTGAAGCAATAAAAAATGTACCAAAAAATAATGATTATATTATTTTAGATCGTTGTGCGGGGACTGGAAACCTGGAAGCAGAGCTTTCCGATGAAGAATTGTCGCATACCATAATAAGTACTTACGAATACTACGAATATAAGGTTCTGTTAGAACGCTTCAATGGGCGAGTTCGTCATATTATCCCGCCGACTGACGATAATGTGGTATTTTCTGCCGGCTTCGTAGTGAATGCAGATGCGTTAAGCGAAGACTTTGTAAATAATGAAATTATTAAGCAATACATTGATAATTCAAAATGCGCTATAATTTTGTTTGAAAATCCGCCATATGCAGAAGCTGGGGCTATTCAAACAAATGAAGCAAGAACCGAACGTGGCGCTGGTTGGAAAAAAAGTTTTATGGCAAAAGAAATTAAAAATAAAGTTAAAGGTGTCGCGAAAAACGACTTAGCAAATTTATTTATTTGGTCTGGTTTTGAAAAATATTTAAGATCTGAGACAGATAGTTATATTTTATTTTCACCAGTTAAATATTTTAAGTCACAAAATTTAGTGAATAAAAAATTTGAAAAAGGTCTTATTTTTAATCGCAAGCATTTTCACGCCGGCGCATCGGCAATATCTTGTGTTTTGTGGAGTAATACAAATAAAAAGCAAGATATTTTTGACGTAGAGATTTATGACTTAGATGATAAAAGAACTCTGGAAACCACGGATGATGAAGTAAAATTCCTACAGAAGTTTAAGTTAAAGAAAGTTTATAGTCTATTATCGGCTTTATATGACACGAGGCAATTCAGCGATGATATAAGAGGAATTACTATTGGATATGATGGGAGAGAAAGTAGGAATGTAAAAATAAGAATTTCTCCATTATTCAATAAAAACATTATAGGTTATTTGGTTGCACAATCTTTTTCTTTTGAGAATCCAAGAATGTTGTCAAATTTATTTAGAACCGCAATTTATAATGGTAATGGTTTTTATTTGCGATCCGATAATTTTTTAGAAAAACTTCCACTTTTTGCTGTAGGGAAATACCCTATCGAAGATAAATGGTATGAAAACGGGGTAATTTTCAAGACCTCGGATATGAGCAATAAGTATACTAAGGATAAAGACTTTTTGAAATCATGTTTTATTTTTTCTTGTTTATCTCGGTATAATAAGTGTCTTTCTTTTATTGGAAGTGATAAACGATTTTATAAAAATGAACTCTGCTTTTCTAATAATACGTTAGCAAGTGAACAACTTGATAAATTTAAGTTAAATACTGAGGAAAAGGAATTAATAAATATTTGGCAGAATGTTCTTTCTGAGGCGCAGAAAATAGAAGCTTACAATAAAAAATTTGCATATGGTCCATACCAAGTTGAAATCGAATTAAACACGTCATATAAAGATGATAACAATAAGACAGTTTACGATAACCCAACATTAAATGGAGAGTTGGAAAACCTAAAAAAGAAATTAAAGATATATTACGCAAAATATATTACACCGAAATTATTTGAATATGAATTGTTAAAATAATTCTACCCCCTCCTCTTGTATTGCCAGCGAAACAAAAAGTTGTGACGCTATTGTGACTGAAAAGTGGTAAAAGCTGATGACTTCTGACTAAAACTGGTAACTTAGAAAAGTAAAAATATTCTGTAATACTAGTAAAATTTAGCTAGTATTTAAATAAATTTAAAAATCTTGATTTTGTTTTCGAATCCGACCCGAGAGCTCTATTGACAAAAGTAGGATAGCGTGATATGATTTTCCGATACTTAAAGTTGTATAAAACTAACATTAAAAACGTGAAACATGGAAATCATTAGAACGAACCAAGAGCCTTTTAGCTTCGATCCAGCATTGCGACCATTGTTTGATGCAATGAATGCAGGTAAAACAATTAAATCCGTTACTTGTTTTGCTGGACAAGTTAATAAAGATGACAGGACAAAAGATTTTACCATTAAAGACTTTGTTGCAGAGGACTATTATGTAGCTATGCAGTCAAGCTTTGATTTGAGTAAAACCTTTGACTGGGTTACCACAGATCAGGAAGGAAAAACGCAGGAACATAGAGGGACCTTCTATATGAGCTGGGTAATATCATTTGAATTGTACTAACAAGATGTAGTCTTACATTATCGTGTCTCAAAACATTGAAAGACATTAAACCCTGGAGCTAACAAAATTTCAGGGTTTTTAATTTGTCAAAACTAATCATGATCGCAGGGAATATAATATAACTTTGAGAATATATACTGCGAAACGCATACATTCTACCACATCCCACGAATGAGAATTAAATTCCCAGTTTTACATCTAAAGATTTTAAGATATACTTATTATTAGTTAATAGCTAATAAAATTATGAAAAAACTAATTTCAACCAATCCCGCTAAAGATTATGAAGTTATCGGGGAAGTAGCAATTTCTACTGATGAAGAAATTATAGAAAAAGTAGCCGAGGCAAATAAAGCGAAGACTATTTGGAAAGAAACGAGCCTTAAAGAAAGGATAGAATTTTTAAAACCAATTTATGAAGAATTTAAAACTAGAGCGAACGAGATCGATTTATTAACAGCGAAAGAAACGGGAATAGCCTTAACCGAAAGCAAAGCTAATACTAACGGGCATCTCAACAAGATTAAATGGTTTTTAGATAATGTCGAATCAGCTCTTTCCGATGAAATAACCAGTGAAGACGATAAATCAATTCATAAGATTATATATGAGCCTATTGGTGTGGCCGCCGTTATTACGCCCTGGAACCATCCTTTTGGCATGTTTGTTTGGGGAGTAATTCCCAATCTTTTAGTCGGGAATACCGTTGTCTTTAAAATCTCTGAAGAATGCCCTTTGGTCGGTAAATTGATAGAAGAAATAATGGGTAATCATAATTTGCCAGTTGGTGTTTTTTCTGAAGTATATGGTGCCGGCGATGTGGGCTGGAAACTTGTTAACGAAAAAATAGATCTCATCTGGTTTACTGGAAGCACAAAAACAGGACAGCAATTATATAAATTAGCCGGAGAAAAATTTATTAAAGCTGTTTTAGAATTAGGAGGCTCTAATCCCTGTATTGTTTTTGAAGATGCGGATATTCAAAAAATTATCAGTAAAATCTATATTAAGAGATTTAAACTCTGCGGACAAACCTGTGACGCCCTAAAAAGACTGATTGTTCATCATTCAATTTTTGATGAAGTTGTTGAAAAATTAAAAAAAGAGATTGAATCAAAGAAAACTGGAGACCCAGAAAACTTGGAAACTGATCTAGGGAGTTTAGCAGCGCAAAGGCAACTTACTTTATTAGAGGGTCAGGTAAAAGATGCTGTCGACAAAGGCGCTAAAATAATTACTGGAGGGCGCTCTCTAAAAAATGTAAATGGCGCCTATTATTTACCTACTTTATTAACAAATATAAGCAAGGATATGAGAGTTTGGAATGAAGAAGTATTCGGCCCGGTATTACCGGTCATTTCTTTTGAAACCGAAGAAGATGCAATAAGTCTTGCTAATGATACAATTTACGGATTAGGTTCAATTATTTTTACAAATGATCAAAAGCGAGCCATGAGGGTCGCTTTTAAAATTGAATCCGGAACTGTTGAAATTAATAACACGACTCATTGGCTATCTTGCAATCCTTTTGGGGGATATAAGAAGTCGGGTATGGGCAGAGAACACGGCATAATTGGATTTAGAGAATTATGTCAATTAAAAGTTATCTCTATGGATAAATTTAGATAGCTAAAGCAGTAATAGGTAAAAATATGTTAATAAAAAAAGAACAAAGGGTTAAAAAACAAATATCTAGTGATGGATTTGTCTATGAGTATCAAGATGTTAATAAAAATTTAGGATTAGCCGTTTCGGAACTAAATGGCCGAGTTCCAGACGAAGGTCTTATGAAAAATAAAGTTTGTTGCGAAGCTTATTATGTTATGAATGGCTCAGCGAAAGTATTTATGAATAATGAAATATTTGAAATTAATGAAGGAGACGTGTTCCATATTAAACCAAATCAAGAGTTTTATGTTGAAGCTTCAAACCTTAAATTAGTTATTCCAACCTCACCAGCCTTTTATGCTGAACAATGGGAGAATGTTAAATAGTTATAATTAAACATCTTTTTCTTTAATTCTAGCTAATTTTGCATAATTTAGACGTCTTTTGTATTAAATTAAGCTCAGGATTAGCATTCACCTGGCATATGCGTATGTTGACAGAAATATAATACAATGTTATATTTTATAGTTATATTTAATATGTAATTTAATTTCATTAACAATAGGAGAAATAAGACATGAAAAGTGAAAAAGCAATTAAAACAAAAAAATTAACTGAGGAACATCTCAGGGACATCTGTGAATTATTGGAAATTAATTTTATCAGTTTTGAGTCATTTTCAAGTACAGTGAAAGTCTATTTTGAGGATGAATCTATTGAAACTAAAAACAAATGTCTGTCTATAAATCAGGGCGGCGAAATTCTGATAATCTTTTTTGAGATTGGAAAGGATAACCAGGCGATAAACACTATCCCAGTGGTTCTTTATTTACTGGAACATGAGTTATTGTTTGAATAAAGTCTGGAGATTACTCTCATATCTATTTACCAAAATTACATCATCATTTTTTTATTGTTCATTTAAACCAATGTGTTATGCAAAAAGAAAGAATTCACAAAAGTATTTGGATTTTATTAGGTTTGGGGCTTATGAGCTCCTTACCAATCGGTGTCACCGTCCAAACACTCGCTCACTCACATGAGACATTAGCAATTTGGTTGCTTATTGTTTTATCTGTTGTCGGCGTAGCTGTTGTGCTCGTAAGGAACAAAATGTTCCCAAAAGAAGAGGCTGGGTTTTAGATTGAGCGGTAAATAGCGCTCAATCGAAATCGAAAAGGGTGTTCGTTTCTGAGCACCCTTTTTTAATTTCCATACTTAAAGTTTTTACGATATAATTAATCCAAGCGAATAATTATAAAATTAATCTTAAAATTATGATCATCATAACCGGGGCTAGTGATGGATTAGGCCTAGAGTTAGCAAAACTATATCAAGATTCAGGTAAGACTATTATAAATATCTCTAGGCGAGAATCAGAATTTGTCTCCATTAATTTATTACATGATTTAAGCAATGAATTAGAAATTAAAAAAGCGGTCGAAGAAGTTCTAAAAATAGACGAATCTCTTGAAGCAATCATTAATTGTGCTGGAGTATTATCTGTTCAACCTTTGGGAGAGATAACTGGTGATGAGTTTAATCGTCTTATGTCTACTAATGTTAAACCAGCAATTTTATTAATCTCTAATTTAATAGAAAAAATAAAAAAAGACGGAACTGATATTGTTAACGTCTCTTCAACGGTTGGATTAAAGGGTTATCTTAATCAAGCGGTGTATGGCGCTTCTAAATGGGCGATGCGAGGTTTTAGCGCTAATTTACAAGTTGAGCTTAAAGGAACCAAATCTCGAGTAATAAGCTTTTGCCCGGGCGGTTTTAAAACTAAATTATTTGAAAAAGCAACGGGAATAGATAATACTGAAGACGGAAGTGAGTGGATGAGGGCTGAAGACGTTGCTTTAGCCTTGAAACAAACGCTAGATTTACCGAAGAATATGGAGGTTAGTGAAATAGTTATTAATCGAAAATAATATTTAGCGACCCGTGATATAATGAGCGTAGTTTATAAAATTAGATTGATAGAATTAGATTGATTAAAGGTGTATAATATAAACATTAGAATTATATTAAATATTAAATACACATTAATAAAATTTGTGTAAATTAGAAAAAATATATGATAAAAACAAAAATCATGTTCGTGACATTGCTGTTTCTTTGTATGAGTTTATTCACAGTGTTTGTAAATAATACTCATGCGAGTGAATTAGAATATGTTGTCATGGAACAAACAAGTAATAATCTTTTTTTGGCCGATAAAAATCAGGGCAAAATTTATGTATTTAACAATGATAATAAGGGTACTTTAAATAAAGTAATAACGGTTGGAAGCGCTCCTACTAGCATGGTTATTTATAATAATTATTTATTAGTAGCCTTGAGCCAGGCAAAAAAGATAAAAGTTATTGATACCAGCACCTTAACGGAGGTTGGCGAAATTAATACTTCAAAAATGCCATACTGGCTAGCCCTTGATGGTGATAAACTTTATTCCACTGTTTCTAGAAGTAATGGTACAGATTATTATCCTTTTATAGCGGAATTATCTATTGCAAACAATACCGTCGTTGCTAGTACAACAACAGTTTGGCCGACTACTTATCCTAATTTTTACATGAGTGGTAATGAGCATATTATTGTAAATCCCGTAACCCATGCCGCTTATATTGGGAATCTTGGTTATAGTCCTGATAATATTAAAAAATATGATACCAGCGATATCAATAATATTCAATATTTAATGCAAAACAGCCATGGCTCCTTGGGCTCTAATGGCCAACAATTTATTTTTAATGAAGACTATTCAAAAATATATTTTTCCGCCAGCGGTTCTGATGGATATGCCATGCAGATAGTAAATTCTGATAATTTAACAAAAGTCACCGATTTGTCTTTAGGCTCATATCCTAATTCTGTAGCATACGATTCAAATTATATTTATGCAGGTAAATCTGCTTATTATAATAGCGGCGATATAAAAGTTTACAATAAAGCTAATAATACTTTTGTAAAAGATTATAGTTTACCAGATCATGAAAATTTATTAAGTAAGGGAATTTCATCAGGTGCAAATTTATATGCCGCTTCAAATAAATATTTGTATTTATTAGACAAAAATAGCTCGAAAGTTACCAAGATATATGATTTTGTAAATAATAAGGTTGTTGATAATGTCCTTGTAGATACTGCCCTTAAAGATGGTGATCTTATAAAAATGGAAAATTCATCTGCAATCTATCAGTTAAATAATAATAAGAGAGATGTTATTCCGTATGGTGTTGGTTACGAAGCTTATAAAGGGGCGATTTTAAATAGCAGGAGTCTTAATGAAAGTAGTGCTAAAATTATTTCAACAGCAGAGTTAACAAGTTATCAATTAAATAAAAATTTGACCATTAAACCGAACGCTAACTATTTACTTAAAAAACAGAATCAAGAAAGATATTATATAGTTACATCGGAGGCAACTTTAACCGAGGTTAATAAAAATAATTATTCAAACTTTTTTTTAATTACTATCCCCGATGTTTTTCTTCCTAATTATACAATATACGATGAAGCAGTTCCGTCCTTTTCTCTTTATGTTTCTAAAACTGGTACTGGTTCAGGAACAGTTTTTGAAGGAACCTTTTTAGAAATGGGAAGCGTTATTAATTGTGGCGATAAATGTAGCGCATCATTTCTTCCCGGTGCTCCCGTTACTCTAACCGCCTCTCCAGCCTCCGGATCAGTTTTCACTTCATGGACAGGATGTGGTAGTAATACGACTAATCCAGTTTGTACTGTTCAAATGAATGAAAATAAGAACATTATTGCTAAATTTTCTCCTACAACAATTCCTCCTACAGCTAGCTCTCCTAAAATCGTGAATCTACAAGTTGCCGATTCAACAATTAGGCCAGATAGAGCAACTGTAACCTGGGTTACCGACGTAGCAACAGACAGTCTTGTTTATTATTTTGAAGTTGGTAAAACTGATGGGTCTTGGCAAGGAGTCGATAGCCTATCTACTAATCATTCTGTTCTAATTCCAGATTTAAAAACTTTTACAACCTATAGATATTATGTAAATGCTAAAGATGCTAATGGGAATATAACTCGTTCTGAAAATAAAGAATTCACTACTACAACAATTTCTCCTGTGACTAACGATTTAAATAACCAAAAAAATGAACCAGTAAATAAACAGGTAAATAATACTACTAAAACAGTAAATAAATTAGACGACTCCATCATTCTAAAACTCCAAAGAAAAATAACCGAGTTAGAAACTAAGGTTATCGAGTTAGAAAAAAGAGCAACTCAATTAGATCAAAAATTTGCTAATAAATATGCAGGGACAATG